>JAGFIW010000147.1 GCA_024103195.1 Saprospiraceae bacterium
AACCGCTCTTCCATCGTTCCGGTCGTATGTCCGATGTAGTACCGGCCCTTTGACGGAGAATACAGGATGTATGTCGTCGCCATAATAAAAAAGCCTCCCGCAGGAGGCTTTGATGGGTGGGCGCAGAAGGATTCGAACCTCCGACCCCCTGCTTGTAAGGCAGGTGCTCTGAACCGGCTGAGCTATGCGCCCTTTTTGTTATTTCTTCGGCATATTTCAATCGGCTCTTCGGATGCGTATCCAGACGCTGATACCTTGCGACTTTCCCTCCGACCCTCCCACTCCTGTGAGCGGGATGCTCTGAACCGGCTGAGTTATACCCCCTTTGCTTCAAAAGCGGAGGCAAAGGTAACCGTTTTGAAGATACACCCACAAGACCCGTCACAAGATTTTTTAAAATGTATCAAATTTGGGGAAAGGAGCGTTCAATCAAACGACCCCCTCTCCCATGACCCATCGGATTCCCCTTTGGCTCAAGCGCTTCGCGATCGCTGCAGCAGGCTTTTTCCTCAGCCTCTCCTTGCTGGCCCTCCTCTTTGAGGACAGGATCGGCCGTTTGGCCCTGCAGCTCGTACGTCAGGAACTCACCACCGATCTCACGGTCACCGACTTCCAGCTCTCCTTTATCCGGGCATTCCCCCTCGTGAGAAGTACCCTCAAGGATATAACCCTTATGGATACGAACGGCGACACGTTGTTGACGTGTGCCCGACTGGGGGTGCATTTGCCTTGGTCCGCCATGTGGTCATCAACGACGGCTGTAGAAGCCATTTCCCTGGAGGATGGCGCCATTACCCTGAAAAAGGATAAGAAAGGCAACCCCAATTATCTCGTGGTCAAACCTTCTCCTGCGGATGCCCCGCCCAAACGATTGATCCTAGATATTCGAAAGGCCTCCCTCAACCGCATCAGTATCCAATGGGATGACCGGTCCACTCGCCAGTTGGTCAGCATCCGGTCTCACCATGCCGCCTTCAAAGCGAAGGTGCGGGAAGACCACATCCTCATCGATCACGATTTCGATGCTTCCCTGATTTCCCTGCAGACGGGGACTGATGCGCCGGCATTTTCCCATATTCCCGTTCGCTCCGATGGACAATTCCGGCTGGAATGGGAAGAAAACAGATACACCTTCGAGGATACGCGCTTTATCCTGGACGGATTGGCTTTCCAATTGGATGGATCCCTTTTGTCTGGGAAGACGGGCACAACCGTCGATGTGGAGGCCCGAACGGAACTTCTTCCCGTCACGGACATATGGAAGTCCTTGCATCGCATCCTTCCCCAAACTACGGCTCGAATCTCTCCCCATGGGCAGGCTTCCATCCATCTCAAAGCCAAAGGCACTTTCAGAAACCGTCTTTGGCCGGAGGTCAATGCCCGTCTCTCGTGGTTGGAGGGAAGTCTTTCCCTGCCCTCCGGACCTGACCTGGATAACATTCATCTGGTGGTGGATTGGTTACAACCTGATGGCAAAACCACAGAAAAAAGCCGGGTGACCATCCGGGAAGGCAAAGCCACCGTGTCCGGACATCCTTTGAACCTGACAGGAACATGGTCCAATTTCCAGACTCCCTTCCTGGACATCCATCTGGATGGCGCACTTCCTGCAGCCCTTGTCCAAACTTCCGATCTCGCCGGCGAATCGGGTATTATCCACCTGGAAGACATCCATTTGAAGGGACATCTCAGCCGAACTGGCTTGACGGCAACCGGAAAGGTGCTACCTTCCGATGTGACCCTGCGCCTGAAGGATGACCCTCTTCATATCCGGAGTGGTACCCTGATTTTGAAGGACCACGTTCTGGAATTGGATGCCACCCGGATAGGCATCGCCCGATCGGATCTGGTCATCAATGCCTCCATCCACGGATTTCCGGATCTCTTCCGAACCCATAGCGGGGCGTCACCCATCCGGTTTGAAGGGGATATTCGCGGTGAATCTCTGGATGTCCAGGCCCTGATGGCTCAATTTGACACCTGGCGTCACAAACCGGCAGCGCAAAAGGATTCTCCGGGATCCGCGAACTCCGCTTCCCTGGGTATAGGGCCGGTAAACGGGAAACTCCAGGCCAACTTCGGTATGTTCTCCTATGGAGAGATCCATGGAAAATCCTTCCGTGGGACCATCCACCTCCTGGATGACAAAATGCTGGTGGAAGGAGATGCCGATGCCACGGGTGGACATTTCAACCTGGAAGGAGAGCTCAATTGGCGGCAGAACGTTTACGCCGAAGGCTCTCTGTGGTGTGAAAATGTGGATGTCAAGGAGGCCTTTCGCCAATGCCGCAATTTCGGACAGCAATTCCTGACCACGGAACATCTGGCAGGTGGCCTGAGCAGTCAGATCCTGTTTGAATCATCATGGGATGGCCGCGGACGGATCGATCCCGACAAATTGCATGTGTATGCCGCCATTCAAATAGATAATGGAGAATTGGAAGGACTCAAAGTGTTGGAATCGTTCTCGGACTTCATTCATGTCCGTGATTTGCGACATGTGCGCTTCAGCAGCCTGCAAAACTACCTCGAAGTAGATCGTGGCAAAGTCTATTTACCCCGAATGCTCATCCAGTCCAACGCCATGGCCCTTGACATCACCGGACTTCACGGCTTTGACCAAAGTATCGATTACGGCATTCGAGTGGATGCCGGGCAAGTGCTCATCAACAAAATGACCCGTCACGACCCATCCCTCTCCCCCAAGGAGGACAAAAGAAAAGGGATGTTCAATCTTTATTACCATATCAACGGCCAGGTGGATGATTTCACCATCAAACCGGCGCGCCATCGTGTCCGGGATGATTTTGAACGCAGCATCCAACATCGAGCCCGCATTCGACAGGCCCTGGTCGACGAATTTGGTTCCGTCCTGTTTACGGACCCTTCAGGAGAAGAAGAACTCGCGGAACTGACACCCATACCATCATTCCCGACCAACAATGGCATCCAACCCGGAGATAAGTCCCCTGCCAAAACAGGAAACCGCCCTCCTCCCGTACCCAAAAAGGAAGAATCCGAATATCTGGAAGACTTCGAGATCATCGGAGGAGGGGGCAAACGCAAACAGTAACACAGCCCGGGATCCAGCTGCACCTTCCAAACACTTGGGGTTAACTTTGCCGGCATGATCGAAACCCGTGATCTCACCTTCTCCTATCCCGGAGGCATTCTTCTCCGCTTTCCCGACTTCCGGTGCAGACCGGAGGAACAATGGCTCATTTGGGGGGAATCCGGAAGTGGCAAAACCACCTTTCTGCACCTCCTGGCTGGTATTCGGACACCCGCTTCCGGCCAGGTCATTATTCGGGACCAGGATATTACTTCTCTTTCTCCCCGAAAGCTTGATGCCTTTCGTGGACGCCATATCGGACTGGTCTTCCAAACCCCGCATTTTATTGACGCGCTGACCATCCGTCAAAATGTCGTCCTTGCCTGTAAAATGTCCGGACATTCCATCAGTCAAGGGGAAGTGGACACCTGGCTGAACCGGCTCGGCATAGGACACAGAGCCGACGCCCTTCCATTCCGGTGCAGCCAGGGTGAGCAACAAAGGGCTTCTATTGTCCGGGCGCTCGTCCATCGACCGGCACTCCTGTTGGCAGACGAACCTACCAGTGCCCTGGATGACCGCCATTGTGATGAAGTCGTCCGTTTGCTCCAGGAACAAACCCGGCAAAGTCGGACAGCCCTTGTCATCGTCACCCATGACCAAAGGCTGCGCAACCATTTTCCCAATGCCCTGACCCTGACATCCCATGTACAGCCTCTGGCTTAGTTGGAAACACCTCGTCCACAAACCCGCCCAGTTGACGCTCAACCTGGTATTGATTGGCCTGAGTACGGGTCTGATCGCCGCCGTTCTGCTTTTCAGCCGGATGCTCACCGACCGCCTGGATCGCAATCTGGCAGGCGTGGATATGGTCATTGGCGCCAAAGGCAGTCCCCTCCAACTGGTCCTTGCCGGCATGTACCACATTGACGTCCCCACCGGAAACATATCCCTGGAAGAAGCCCAAGCCTTTCTCCGACCCGGACACCCCCTGATAGCCACCGCAGTACCCCTTTCCCTGGGCGACAGCCACAAAGGATATCGGATCGTTGGTACAGACGCCCGTTTTCTGGAACTGTACCAACTCGCATTGGCAGATGGCAAACCCTTTGAAAAACCAATGGAAGTCGTCGCCGGCTCCAGAGTCGCCCGGTTGCTGGGATTGAAAATAGGATCCACCTTCCAAAGCACCCATGGCCTTGATCACAACGAAGACCTGATTCATGAGGAAAGTCAACCCTTCGTGGTTACGGGAATTCTGGAGCCTTCCGGGACCGTGGCCGACCAATTGTTGCTTACCCCTACCGAGAGCGTTTGGATGGTCCATGGCGATCATGGACACAGTCATGCCGACATGGAATCAATGACTCCGGAAGGGGAGGACCACGTGCATGGTCCGGATTGCGGGCACGACCACCCTGCCCATGAAGAACATGCCGAAGAACCGACGGAGGCCCGGGAGATTACCAGTGTTCTTATCCGGTTCAAGGTGCGCAATCACCTCACCCTCAACATGCCCCGCAGTATCAATGAAAACACCAATCTGCAGGCAGCCTCTCCTGCCATCGAACTCAACAGGCTGTATGGTCTGATGGGAACAGGTGTTTCAATGCTTCGCTGGCTCGCCATGGTGATTATGGTAGCTGCTGGCCTGAGCATTTTTGTATCCCTTTACGGTTCTCTCAAAGAGCGCCGGTATGAACTCGCCCTACTCAGGGTTATGGGTAGTACCCCCACCTATCTGTTCCGGCTGATCCTGACGGAAGGGCTACTGCTTGCCCTCATCGGTGCCGTTCTCGGGATCGTCCTGGCTCATGCGGGCATCAGTCTCGCCGGACACTATCTGGAACAGGAATGGAGGTATGCCTTTCCTGCCGACCTGTTTCTCGTCCAGGAATTATGGCTGATGGGTATTGTGGTTGTTTTCGGCGTCTTGGCTGCTCTTCTTCCTGCCTGGCAGGCCCGTAAAGTGGATATCGCCCAAACACTAACGGAGGGATGACCCTATTCCAGAGGCCGGAGCGAAAACCGCCCACCCAAACTGTAGCCCCATGCATATCTGGCAGCCGGAACGTGGTAGATCGCAGGTGTTAGGACGAAATGAGGTCCCAGCCGAATGCCGAGATCGGCAAAATACGACACTTGTTCTCCTTAAAGGTCCGCGGCCCCCACTCTGAACCGACCCAATCCACCCTTCCACGACAATCCCCCATTCACACCATTGGCCGAATTGAACATTCCCGGACCTCCTCCGGGCATGGCCATGTCCAACATACCAAACTGAACGACAGCCAACGGCCGATGGCCAATCCAGCACCGGACTGTCGGTACCACATTGGTTTTCGTGTAGAAATCGGTGTTGCGGAACATCTCTCCGAACCGCAATCCAACCCTGAAACCGAGAAGGTTTTCTCCTTCCATACCGCCGAAAATGTGATAGCTGCCCTGACGGTGTTTGTAACCCCGATCGGTATTCACATAGCGTTCCCACTGGGCTTCGAGTCCGAAGACTGCGCTATAGGAATTCTGAAGACGTATGAAATGTTCAACGCCCGCCTGAATGGTGGAATATCGGGGTCCGTGGGGTTTGAGGGTGTCCCTTTCCGCACAGAAACTACCCGCGCATCCTTCCTCCGTGCGGATACATGGCATCATGGCTGAAGGAAGTACCATGGACCCTCCTTGCAGGGTAAAATGCGTGTTATGCCGGGCATCCGGCAGGCTGTCCGGCCGGGTTTCTGCCGACATTCCGGTGAACAGCAGAACCCACATACCCGGAAAAGCCACCCGCCAAACCGGAAGACGCATAGCCGGAACAGCGCTCTTGTAACCCGCCCAAACCATAGCCAGACCCGCTGCACCCAAATGCACCAAAAGCACTATTCGCTCCACAGGAATGAAAAAGTCCCGGGCCCACAGCGTCATCACCATCAACATCACATACAGGATCCAATGCCTGTGCCCCGGCAGTGTCGAGGCGGTTTCCAATCGGGTTTTAGCCCGCCTTCCCGTCCACACATATACCCATAACCCGGCCAACAGAACCAGGCAAATCCACTGGACTTTCTTCAAACCCAACCAGGTCGCCGCCATACTGTAATTGAAAACCGGATCCCTGACAAATTCGAAGAGAAAGCGGGCGACCAACATGGCCCCGACACTGAATGCGATACGCTGGCCCGGTCCTTTCATCCTGTGCCCTCCCATCCATAGTACACCCATGATCAGGAGACAGGTGAGGATTTCATAGGCCGGAACCGGATGAACGGCGACACTGGTCAGTTCATCGGGGCCAATCCAACCGGCCTCCCTTTGCGATCTGACCAAATGGCATTCACCCGAATAACGGACACCCCAGGGGAGTAGGGTCGGCAAACCTGTACAGCATCCGGCAAGCAGGCATCCCACACGGTGAAACAGCAGCGTCAAGGGCAGGTAATAGGCAAATCCATCCCATAACGGCTGCCGAAATCCCAACAACCGGCGCACCAACCATAAACCCGCAAACCCGAAGAACAGTGCTCCGACAGCTGTTTTTCGTCCCGAAACGGAAAGGGTGCCCGATGTCCACCAGGCCTCCCAGTCATCCCCGGAAAATGCGCCAACACGGGTGCCGAAAATCATGAAAAAGACCGCTGAAGCCGTTATGAGCAACCAGGGTCCAAGCGCATATTGCCTGCGATGAGCCTCCAGAATCATCAACGCCAACCCCACCATGAAGGCCACCACATACACATAGGGATACCCTCCAACGGAAATGGATCGATCAATGGTCCATGCGGATTGATGCCAGGGATGCATATCGAACAGCTTTGGTTCAAAGATCGGGGGTCCTTATGGTGCCGGGGAAGCAATTTTTGCCACAAAAACATTATTATTTCTCTAATGTCCGTAATTCCGGGTAGGACTTGTCTGAAAAGGTTAGCGTGGAGATTCTTTTCCTGAGAGGTCCCTTTCGCGTGGGACCGTGGTCATTGGAAACAGGCGGAATGTCTTCTACGGGCGTGGGTCATGGAGCAGGGGATGAGGTGTGCTCGATCCCATTACCTATCTTTGGCCAGGGTCCACCCGGCTAGGGTGCGAAGATGGATCTCTCCTGAACTTGCGTATGGACTATTTTGCCCACCCAACGGCGGTCATTGATCCCGATGTCGAGATTGGTACCGGCACCAGGATTTGGCATTTCTGCCATGTCATGCCCGGCGCAGTGATCGGAAGGGATTGCACCCTCGGTCAAAACGTTTTCGTGGGGAATGGCGTGCAGATAGGACACGGGGTAAAGGTTCAGAATAATGTATCCCTGTATGCAGGTGTGGTGGTGGAGGACCAGGTTTTCCTGGGTCCATCCTGTGTTTTGACCAACGTGATCAATCCACGAGCGCCATTTGAGCGAAAAAATGAATTTCGGACCACCCTGATTAAAAGGGGTGCCACGATCGGGGCCAATGCCACATTGCTTTGCGGCATTACCCTCGGTGAATGGTGTTTCGTGGGTGCCGGTGCAGTGGTGACGCGCGATGTTCCCGATTATGCTTTGATCATGGGAAATCCCGGACGCCAGACCGGTTGGATGAGCCGGGGAGGACATACCTTGCAGTTTGACTCCGACCAACAGGCCTTTTGTCCGACAACGGGTGATCATTACCGTTTGGACAACGGGCGTGTAACCTGCCTGACCGCATCGTGATCCCCAAGCCCAGATCATGCAAATAGTGGATGCCCTGCTCCGAAAGGAAAAGTCCGTAGCTGTCATCGGTTTGGGTTATGTAGGTCTTCCCCTCGCCCTGGCCTTTGCGCGCAAGTTTCGGGTAACCGGATTCGATATCCTGCCAAGTCGGGTCCGGGCCCTCGAGGAAGGGCGTGACCCCAACGGAGAAGTCGAAGCCTCCGACTTTGCCCAAAGAGACATCCGGTTTACCTCGGACCCTTCGGATTTGTCGGCGGCCGGCTTCTTCATCGTCACTGTACCCACCCCCATTGATGCCTACAAGGTACCCGACCTGGGACCGCTTTTTGCGGCCACACGAACCGTCGCCAATGCCCTGAAACCCGGAGATTATGTGGTCTTCGAATCCACGGTTTATCCCGGCTGCACCGAGGAAGAGTGCCTTCCGTTGCTCGAGGCAGGATCAGGCCTCAAGGCATTTCGTGATTTTCAAGTGGGCTACTCACCGGAACGAATAAACCCCGGTGACCGGGAGCGCACGGTGGAGCACATTCTGAAAGTCGTATCGGCCGGAGATACCGATAGCCTGGAGCAAATCGCCGCCGTTTATGGCACCGTCATACAGGCAGGCATTTACAAGGCGGCATCCATCCGGATTGCAGAAGCGGCCAAGGTCATCGAGAATATCCAAAGGGACCTGAACATCTCTTTGATGAATGAATTGGCGGTTCTTTTCGACCGAATGGGACTCGATACGCGATCCGTGATCGAGACCGCTGCCACCAAATGGAATTTTGTGCCCTATTACCCGGGACTGGTAGGTGGTCACTGCATAGGCGTTGACCCTTATTATCTCATCCACAAAGCCCTTTCATTGGGGATCAACCCCCAGGTCATCCGCGCCGGCCGGGGCATCAACGACCGTATGCCGGAATTCATCGCCCAAAAAATGGTGCGATATCTGGCACAATGCGGCAAAAATCCCTCCGCATCCAGGGTCCTTGTCATGGGGCTTACCTTCAAGGAGAACATTTCGGATCTCCGCAACTCCAAGGTAGCGGATCTGATCCGCGAACTCCGGACCTTCTCCCTGGAAGTGGATGTGGTGGATGACCAGGCGTCACCGGAGGCTGCACTCGGCGAATACGGCATGGCCCTTTTGCCTGAACCCGATCCTCCCTATGACGCCGTCATTGTTGCTGTCAGACACCGCACCTATACCACGTTGAACGCGGACTGGTTCTGCGGAATCATGCGCGATCACCCCATCCTATTTGACCTGATGGGCTGCTTCGATCCGGCCTCCATGCAAGGAAAGCTGGAATTCTGGCGTTTGTAACCCCGATCCATTCCATCCCATCCGGGAATACCCGCTGTCGGCTCACCAGACATGGATAAAAGGCATAATTTGTGCAGGTAGGCTGCCGGGCATTCATCTTTGATCCCTCAAACCCGCCCAATCCGGTATGAACCCTATTTATCCCCTTCGAGACCGCATGGTATCCAGGGTCCAACGCGAAAACCGCCAAGGTCACAAAGGATTGGTGGTTTGGATGACGGGACTTTCAGGCAGCGGTAAAAGCACCCTGGCTCTCGCCCTGGAAAGGAAGCTGTTTGATGAACACTGCCAGGGTATTCTCCTGGACGGCGACAACCTGAGGAACGGGATCAGCCGTGGACTGGGATTTCGCGAAGAGGACCGGTTGGAAAACGTCCGTCGTGTGGCGGAAACGGCAAGACTCTTCCTGGATGCAGGCTGGGTAGCCATTTGCTCGTTGATTAGTCCTTCCCGCTCCATGAGGGATCTCGCCCGTTCCATTGTCGGCAACGATGATTTCCTTGAAGTCTTTGTCGATGCCCCTGTCGAAGTGTGTGCCTCACGGGATGTGAAAGGGCTGTACCGGATGGCCAAAGAGGGAGCCCTGAGCGGATTTACCGGATTGGACGCCCCGTACGAGCCTCCCGGGCATCCCGATCTCCACCTGCCTACTTCCGAACTCTCCCCGGAGGAATGTCTTGACCTCCTCTATCAGGAAGTCGTTCGCAGAATTGGCCCTTCTCCTTCCCTGCAGGATAAAAAAGCCTCATGCTGAACTATCAACTCAACCATATCCGGGAACTCGAGAGCGAATCGATTTTCGTCATTCGCGAAGTGGCCGCACAATTTGACAATCCGGTCATTCTTTTCTCCGGTGGCAAGGACAGCATTCTGATGACCTACCTGGCTGTCAAAGCATTTCATCCGGCTCGCTTGCCCTTCCCTTTGCTTCATATCGACACAGGGCACAATTTTCCGGAAACCCTGGCTTACAGAGATGAATTGGCTGCCCGCTATGGCCTGAAATTGATCACGGCATACGTTCAGGATGCCATAGATCGCGGCGAGGTGACCGAAGAGAAGGGTTTCAATGCCTCGCGCAATTACCTCCAGACGCACGTCTTGCTGGATGCCCTGGAAAAAGGCCGTTTTGATGCCGCCCTGGGCGGAGGAAGAAGGGATGAGGAAAAAGCCAGGGCCAAGGAACGGTTTTTCTCTCACCGGGACGAATTCGGACAATGGGACCCGAAAAACCAGCGCCCGGAACTGTGGCGATTGTTTAACGGGCGTAAACATTTGGGCGAACATTTTCGCATTTTCCCGATCTCCAACTGGACGGAGCTGGATGTCTGGCAATACCTGGCCACTGAAAAAGTACCCCTGCCTTCCTTGTATTTTGCTCATGAAAGGGAGGTAATCCGGCGAGACGGCATCCTTTTGGCCAATTCTCCTCATTTGGTCCGCAAACCCGGAGAGGAAGCCTTTCTGGCACGGGTGCGTTGTCGGACCATAGGTGACACGACCTGTACGGGAGTTTGGGAGTCCGATGCCGTCACCATTGAAGAAATCATTGCCGAAGTAGCCACCTCACGTATGACCGAGAGAGGAGGAAGGGCGGATGATCGTCGCTCTGAAACGGCCATGGAAGACCGAAAAAAAGAAGGCTATTTCTGACCGCTCATTCAATGCCCATGACCGAATTGTTGCGCTTTACCACCGCTGGCTCCGTGGACGACGGAAAATCCACGCTGATCGGGAGGTTGCTCTACGATACCAAGTCCATCTTTGATGACCAGTATGAAGCCATCCGGACCGCCTCGGAGCGCCGTGGGGAGGAGGGTATCAATCTGGCATTGCTGACCGATGGTTTGAAAGCCGAACGCGAACAGGGCATTACCATTGATGTGGCTTATCGCTATTTTGCCACACCTCGCCGGAAATTCATTATTGCGGATACTCCGGGTCACATTCAGTACACCCGCAACATGGTCACCGGCGCCTCTTCGGCCAATGTGGCGCTCATTCTGATCGATGCCCGGCAGGGTGTGGTCGAGCAAACCCGCCGGCATGCCATCATCGCCAGTCTTTTGCAAATTCCGCACCTCGTCTTTTGCATCAACAAGATGGACCTCGTTCAATGGGACCGCGACCGCTATGAGACCATCCGTGAAGAACTGGAAGGATTTACCGGAAAGCTGGACGTGAGTGACATCAGTTATATCCCGCTTTCCGCCTTGCTGGGAGACAATCTGGTACACCGCTCCACTCACATGGACTGGTATGAAGGACCCACTTTGCTGTATTACCTGGAGAATGTCCATATCGCCAGCGATTACAATCTCATTGATACCCGTTTTCCCGTTCAGTATGTGATCAGGCCCAATACGGATACCTGGCATGATTACCGGGGATACGCCGGACAAGTCGCCGGAGGTGTGCTCCGCAAAGGCGACGATGTCATGATCCTTCCCAGTGGTTTTACCTCACGCATTGCAGCCATTGATACGTTTGACGGAGAGGTGGAAGAAGCCTTTCCTCCCATGTCCGTATCCATATTACTGGAGGATGATATTGATGTCAGTCGGGGAGACATGATTGTCCGCGCCAACAACCGCTGCCAGGTCGGACAGGACCTCGACCTCATGATTTGCTGGTTTGATGCAGCACGGCAATTACAGCCCAATGGCAAATACCTCATTCGCCACACGACCAATGAAGCCCGCTGCCTGATCAAGGAGGTACGCTACCGGATGGACATCAATACCCTCCACCGGGAGATGGAAAATCCTGTAATCCGGCATAATGACATAGCCCGGATTTCCATCAGAACCACACGCCCGTTGCTGTTTGATCCATACCGCCGCAACCGCCAGACAGGATCGGTCATCCTCATTGACGAAGGAACATTCAACACAGTTGCAGCCGGCATGATCGTTTGAGTGCCCCCAAGCCTTCGGGGCAGCGTACCTTTACGGATCATCCGAATCCCTTACAACGCTAACTGATTGTCTGCCTCCCAGCCTCATCCCCCCTTCAGGTTTGCATTGATTGGCGCAGCCGGTTTTGTGGCTCCCCGTCACCTGCAGGCCATCCGTCAAACAGGCCATCAATTGGTAGCCGCTTATGACCTCCATGATTCCGTTGGAGTGATGGACAGCTATTTTCCCGAGGCTGATTTCTTTGTCGAATTCGAACGGTTTGACCGGCATCTGGACCGGCTGCGTCGTGCTGGCCGGGGCATTCACTATTTGAGTATCTGTTCGCCCAATTATCTGCACGACGCCCATATCCGGTTCGGACTTCGCCTGGGCGCGCGCGTGATCTGTGAAAAACCACTGGTCCTCAACCCGTGGAATGTGGATGCACTGGCCGAGATTGCCCGGGAAACAGGTTTGGAGGTATACAACATCCTTCAGTTGCGCCTTCACCCGTCCGTAATCGCTTTGCGCCAACAGCAACAAAGCCAGCCGACGGAACACAAACCGGACATCGAATTGACTTATATCACCGCCAGGGGACATTGGTACTACACCTCCTGGAAAGGAGACATCCTTCGATCTGGCGGGATCGCGACCAATATCGGCGTCCATTTTTTCGACATGCTGATCTGGATCTTTGGCTCTGTCGTTCGCAATGTGGTCCATGTCCATACCCACGACCGGGCTGCCGGATTTCTGGAGTTGGAGAGGGCCCGTATCCGTTGGTTTCTGAGCATCGAGGCGGACACTTTGCCCGGAGAGGCAAAATCTCAAGGCAAACGGACCTGGCGGTCGTTGACCATTGAAGGCAGGCAATTCGAATTCAGCGACGGTTTTGGTGATTTGCACACCCTCAGCTATCAGGGCATCCTGCAAGGAGAAGGCTTTACCCTGGAGGAAGCGAGACCGGCCATTGAAGTCGTACATGCCATTCGCCACCAGTTGCCCGTAGGTCTGACCGGCGACTACCACCCATTCGCCGCCCTCCCGCTCAAGCGACACCCTTTCCTTCCGGAATCCTGATCCTTTCCCGGATCCACTTTCTGCTTGCCGGCCGTGCCCTACCTTTGCTTTGTCCAACGGCAGGTCTGAACCCTGACCGATGGACTCCTTTCGTTGACCTCCTAAATACTCCCCTTTGAGGATTCTGGTCACCGGCGCTGCCGGATTTATCGGTTTTCATTTGGTCAAGAGGTTGCTTGAGACCGGGACGGAAGTTGTCGGCGTCGACAATGTCAATGACTATTATGATCCCAACCTGAAGTGGGACCGGCTGGCAGAACTGGGTATCGAAAAGACGGATTACGGGATGGAAACCACTTCGGCCATTTTCCCCCGATTCCGCTTCCTGCGGGCTTCTCTGGAAGAGGAATCCACGGTACCTACACTTTTCGGGGGTAAGCGTTTTGATGTCGTCGTTCACCTCGCGGCCCAGGCAGGCGTTCGCTACAGTCTCGTCAATCCCATGGCCTATATCCAGAGCAACATGGTCGGATTCGCCCGCCTGCTGGAAGGCTGCCGACATTCCGGAGCGGGTCATCTGGTGTACGCCTCCAGTTCCAGCGTCTATGGCCTCAATGAAACACAGCCGTTTTCCGTGCATGACAACGTAGATCATCCGGTTTCCCTGTATGCGGCCAGTAAAAAGAGCAATGAATTGATGGCTCATTGCTACAGCCATCTTTATCACCTGCCTGCCACAGGACTTCGTTTTTTTACCGTTTACGGACCCTGGGGCAGACCTGATATGGCCCTTTTCCTTTTTACCAGGGCCATGAAGGAAGGCAAACCGATCCGGGTTTTCAATCACGGCCAAATGGTCAGGGATTTCACCTATATCGACGACATCGTCGAGGGCGTGATGCGTGTCATCGGCCATCCTCCAACGGGCAACCCGGATTGGTCGGGTTTGCGCCCCGATCCTTCTTCATCGCCGGCTCCCTGGCGGATTTACAACATTGGGAATCACCAACCTGTCCCGCTCATGTCTTTCATCCAGGCCCTGGAAGAGGCACTGGGCCTGGAGGCAAAGAAGGAATTCATGGACATGCAACCCGGAGATGTGCCTTCCACTTTTGCCGATGTTTCCGATCTGGTACGGGATATAGGATATCAGCCCTCTACGCCTGTAAAGGAGGGTATCCGGCGGTTTGTCGCTTGGTATAATGCCTATTACAGGAACGGTGACAAAGCCCGAACCCCGCCCGCCGAAATCGCGTCTTGAACGGCCATGGTCCTATCCCCGGACACGGATGATGCCAAACGACTACAATCCGTAACGGGAACGCCGTCCGGCCTTCGGATGGCATATTTCAACCACAGGGATATCCCTGATGACCTCGAGCATGTCCTGGAAATGGGAGCACAGGTACTTTTCGGTGTCAGAACATGACTCCGATCCGGAAGACGAGTTTGTTGAGTTCGTTTTTTCCTCCGTTAACTTCGGAATCGGAAGTTACGTCGGTAAATCCCTGCTGAAAATACAGCCCACCGATCAGGGAGGTGGTTGAGCTCAGGGCATACTCCACACCACCGCCAAATCCCCATGACAGATTGAGCCAGCGCGTATCTTCGGCAATATTCTCGTTATCTCCTTCACTGACACCCAGATCTCCCCTCGCCTGGGTGCAAAAGCCCAGCGAGAAAATGGGAAGTTCGGCATAATAACGGATGTACCCGATCTCTTGGGTGCGCATGCGAAAGGCGACCGGAATCTCGACATATTGGAGGCGATATCGCACCGAACTCCCGGCGGGCAGAATACGGAAGGATTCCTGGCTGAGATTGGATTCGGGAAAAACAATACCTCCATCACTGTGCAGGAGTTTGCCCCCATTGCGAAAACTGATCCCGAGACCGGTCTTGATGGCGTAGAATTCCCGGAAATAGAACTCTCCGTTCATGACCAATTGGAAGCCCATGTTGACCCCATCGCTTTTGACCGACTTGATATCCGAACTGAGCCAGGAAATGAAAGGGCTGGCCTCAAATCCAAACCGTATATCCGAATACTGACCTCTGGCAAAGCCCGGGAGCGTCAGAATGAGGAAGAGGAACAGAGAAGCTCTCATAGGAATGGATTTTGACGGATACAGAGAAAAAAACTTGTGTACCAGAGCGTCGCAAATATGCGTTTATTTACCCGGTAAACGCACACCATGCGCCTAAAGTACCTCTCTGGACTTGTGACCCTCACCCTTCTGTTGGTCGGTATCTCTGCCTGCAAGGAAGAACCCGATCTCGTTCGGCCGGACGTTTCCGGTATCCAGGTGGATACCCGGATTCGTCGTTTTGAACGGGATCTTTTTGCGATGGATACCAGCCGGATGGAAGCTGAACGCGCCCGTCTGGATACGCTGTATGGTGAATTTGCCCGGATATTCTTCCATCGGATATTGGGCATTGACCAGCCCCAGATAGCACCGGAAGGCCCGGACGCCTATCTGAAAGGATTTGTCGTCCACCCCGAAACCCGCAAATTGCATGACACCATCCAACTGGCCTATCCGGACCTTTCCCGGGAAAAGGAAATCTTTGATCAGGCCTTCCGGTATCTCCGGCATTACTTTCCGGAACGCCCTCATCCCACGATCACAACCTTCCTTTCCGAGTATTCCATAGCGAATTTCATATATGGTGAGGACGAACTGGCGATCGGCCTGGATCTGTATCTGGGTGAGAACTATCCCTATAGCCGGATTGATCCCACCAATCCCTTGTTTTCCCTATACCTGACCCGCACCTACAACCGCGACCATCTGGTTCCGCGAACCATCAAGCCCCTGGTGGAGGACCTGGTGGGGCCTCCGGCAGGAGAACGACTTGTCGATCACATCATCCGGAACGGCAAGGTCCTGTATATCCTTGACCTCATTCTCCCGGGTGTGCCTGACTCCTCCATCCTGGCCTATACGCCCCAACAACTCCACTGGCTGGCCGAAAATGAAAGGGATATCTGGGCCTTCTTCTCGAGTGAAAACTTATTGTACAGTACGGATTGGAAGAAATATCGCAAATACGTCGAGTTCAGCCCCCATTCACCCGGCATGCCCGAAGAAGCCCCCGGGCGAACCGGCGACTGGATAGGCATTCGGATGGCCAGAGCCTGGATGGACCGGCATCCTGATGCCGGTCTTACCGAACTTGTGGCACAACGGGACGCTCAATCCTTTCTGGATGAATCCCGCTATAAACCGAGAAGATAGCGCGCAGGGACCACCTGTCTCCGTATCTTTGCCAAAATCATTTCAAGATGCGTGAACGGGCCATTCCATTGGTCGATCTGCATACCTTCATCCATGGCCATTCACGGGAAAGACAGGCCTTCGTGGATGCCCTGGGTGACGCTTTTCACACCGCAGGATTTGTCGGCGTGGTCCGGCACGGAATCCCCGAGGACCTCGTTCAGCGTTTTTACGATGAATCCAGGGCATTCTTTGCCCTCCCCGAGGAAGTAAAAAGGCAATACGAAATTCCGGGAATGGCCGGGCAAAGGGGTTATACCCGCTTTGGCCAGGAGCACGCCAAGCAGTCGAAAGTTGCCGACCTGAAGGAATTCTTCCAGATCGGCCAGACCGTGACCGACCACACTGCCCTCAAGGATTTCTATCCCTCCAACGTCGAAGTGGCTGAACGTCCGCAGTTTCTCGCGACCGGAGTGGCCCTTTTCCGGGCATTTGAAGAAGCCGGATCCCACTTGCTACGGGCTATCGCCCTGCATTTGGACCTGGATGAGGACTATTTTGATGCCCATATCCATCAGGGCAATTCCATCCTCCGTGCCATACATTATCCACCCATCACGCGTGAACCGGAGAATGCCATTCGCGCTGAACAACACGAGGACATCAACCTGATTACCCTGTTGGTAGGTGCTTCTGCCGGGGGCTTGCAATTGTTGACCAAAAAAGGAGGGTGGCGAGACATTATTCCCGAAGAAAATGAAATCGTGGTGAACGTTGGCGATATGCTGCAGCGTTTAACCAACGATTATCTCAAATCCACCACACACCGGGTGGTCAATCCTCCGAGGGAGGAATGGCATCTACCCCGCCTTTCCATCCCGTTTTTCCTGCATCCTCGCAGTGAAATGGATCTGACTTGCCTTCCCGCCTGCGTGACGGAAGAGAATCCCCTGCACTATCCGCCCATCACGGCAGGCGAATACCTGGACGAACGCCTGCGCGAGATAGGACTTAAAAAATGAAGTTACAACCTTGAAAATCTGCTTCGAATGAATGCGTTCCCCTGGATATTCAATCTCGGCGGCAGCGAGATCATCATCATCCTGTTTGTCATCCTGTTGCTTTTTGGTGGCCGCAAGATCCCCGAACTCATGCGGGGTCTGGGTCGCGGCATCCGGGAATTCAACAATGCCCGGAACAGCATAGAGGGCGAGATCCGGGAGGGTATGCGGGAAGCCGACCTGCGCCGACTGGAGGAAAAAGAAAAGAAGGCCGAGGAGAACAAGGCCTGATCCCGCTGAACCTCCGGTGCCCGATTCCTCTGTTGCCATGACCAATTGGCCGGGCAAAGTCCTGTTATTTGGTGAGTACTCCCTGTTGGTGGGGGGAGATGCCCTGGCTGTTCCCCTCCCGCACTATTCGGGGCATTGGGGCATCGACGACGGCAAAACGGATCCCGAATTATTGAAATGGGCCGGATGGCTGGATGAAATTCGTCGTTTGGGCCAATTGCCATGGCCGGTTGATACGACAGGTTTTCTGCAATTTGTCCGGCGGGGTGGACGGTTTGTCAGCGCGATTCCTCCAGGCGCAGGACTGGGCAGCAGTGGCGCCCTGGTGGCCGCCACAATGACGCGTTGGGGATCGGATCTGCCCATTGATCCCTGGAAGCTGAAAACAGGGCTTGCTCACCTGGAATCCTTTTTCCATGGCCAAAGTTCGGGGCTTGACCCACTGGTGAGCCTGACCGGAAGACCAGTCCGACTGGATGGTGCCCAAAGACCGGTTTTGATGGAAGAATGGGTCTGGCCTCGGGGATTATTCCTTCTGGACAGCGGGATCCACCGATCAACCGCCCACCTGGTAGCGACATTCCGTGCCGCCCTGAAAGATCCGGCGTACTTGTTGCGCTTGCAGCAAGAATTTCTGCCGGCGGTCGCGATAGCCATCCGGCGTATGGCCGGTGAGGATCAGGGATCCATTGACGAAAGTTTTTCCCTGGTGAGTCAGCTGCAACGACAATTGTTCGGAGAAATGATCCCTCCTCCCATTCGGGAGGTCTGGCAAGGTGACACCTGGTATCTCAAATTGTGTGGCGCCGGAGGCGGGGGCCATTTCCTCGGTTGGTCGCCCTTGGGTCAGTTACCTGACTTGCCGTTTCGTATGGTGTCTCTCGACACCTGAATGCCTCCCGAAAGCGAAATCATGGCCCAACCCTTTATGTGAAGAATGCGTTAAACTCCTTGACGAAGCCTTCCCGGAACCCTACATTTGTCCATTGACCCAAATCCACGCTATGGCGGAACTGCGGCATTATGATCTGCTGATCAGCAAACTGGACGCGTTCATCCGGAAATATTACGTGAACCGCCTGATCCGGGGAACCCTGCTTACCCTGGGATTGGTGGGCGTCGTGTTTCTCGTCTTCAGCTTGGGGGAACATTATTTCTATTTCGGCAAAACCGGACGGAAAGTCCTGTTTTGGGGGTTTATCGGCCTTTCTGCCTTCTCCCTGGTGCGCTGGGTCATTACACCATTGTTGCATTACTTCCGGCTCGGGGACGTCATATCCCATGAACAGGCCGCTGCGATCATCGGCCGCCACTTTCAGCAGGTGGAGGACCGTCTCCTCAACGTATTGCAGTTGCGCCGGCAACTCGATCAACATCCCGGTGAATCTCTGCTGCTCGCCGGAATCGAGCAAAAAACCGAGGCGATCAGACTGACGCCCTTCGGAGCAGCCATTGATTTGTCCCGCAACCGCAGGTACCTGCGATACGCCCTGCCGCCATTGCTGGTGTTGCTTTCACTCCTCCTTGTTGCTCCCAGCCTGATCCGCGAGCCTGCCAACCGGATTATTGCCAACAACCGGGAATTCGAAAAACCGGCGCCTTTTGCCTTCCTTCTCCCGGAAAACAATCTGCAGGTCGTCCAATACGAAGATTTTGAACTGACCGTCAAGACGGAAGGACGTGTATTGCCCCATGAAGCCTTCATCCAAATTGGTGAATACGAGTACAGGCTGCAAAAGAAGGATCCCTCAACTTTCACCTACACCTTCAGCAATGTCCATCAGGCAGTGAATTTCCGGCTGTTTGCCGGAGACGTATCCTCCAGGGAATATACCCTGGATGTTCTCGCCAAGCCTTCCATCCAGCGATTCGAGATCACCCTCGACTACCCATCTTATACCGGCCGGACCAAAGAGACCCTCAAGAACACGGGAGATCTCGTCGTGCCTTTGGGAACGCGCATTTCCTGGATGTTCCATACTGCTCAGACCGACTCTGTCCTGCTTCGCTTTGGTCCGGATGGATTGGAAGACCCGGGAAAGCGGCAAGGCGAAGGGGACTTCCTGTACAGCCGGAGAGCCACCAGGGACGAAGCATACACCATCTTCATCGCCAACCGGGCCTTGCCTCGCGGTGACAGTGTCCGATACAACCTTTCCGTAATTCCGGATGCGCATCCTGTCATTCAGGTACAGGCTTTCAGCGACAGTCTGGACCCGTCTTTCGTCTATTTCGCCGGAGATGTATCCGACGATTACGGGCTCACCCAATTGGTTTTCCATTCCCGGATCCGCCGCCACAACGGCGTGGAGGAAGCACCGGTTAAAACCGATCTGCCCCTGTTGCGATCCCGGGATGCCCGTTTTGACCACACCCTCGATATCAGCCAACTCGGACTCCGGCCCGGAGACGAAGTCACCTACTTTTTCGAGGTATGGGACAACGATGCCATACAGGGCCGCAAAGCCAGTCGCACCCAGATCATGCGTTATGCCAAACCCACGGCCGAGGCCTACGAAGCCATGGAACAGGAAAACAGCGACCAGATCAAGGACAGACTCAAGAAGGCCTTTGATGAATCCCGCAAGCTCCAGAAGGACATCCAGAAGTTGACGGACAAGGTTTTGCAGGAGAAGGAACTCGACTGGCAGCAGCGCAAGGAGTTGGAAAAATTACTGGATCGCAGGAAGGAATTGCAACAGGAGATGGAACATGCCCGCGATATGTACGAGAAAAATCTCCAAAACCAGAACGAATTCTCCCAACCCAGCGAGGAGCTGATGCAAAAGCAGGAGCAGGTCCGGCAGATGTTCGAGGAAATGCTCAGTGAAGAAATGAAGGAAATGCTCCGCCAACTGGAGGAGTTACTCCAGGACCTCAAAAAGGACGAGGCTCTTCAGAAGATGGAAGAGATGAAACTTGACGAGGAACAACTCAGCAAGGAGTTGGACCGGATGATGGAGTTGTACAAGGAACTGGAACTGGAAAAGGACATCCAGGATCAAATCGAAAAGCTGCAAGAGCTGGCAAGAGAGCAGGAAAACCTGGCTGAAAAGACTGAAAACCAGGATCTCAAGCAGGATGAGCTGGAAAAGAAACAGGATGAATTGAATGAGCAGTTTGACCAATTGAAGGAAAAAATGGAGGATATCCTCGAGCGAAACGAGGATCTGGAGAGTCCCAAACAGCTGGGCGATCCCCAGAAGGACATGGAGGATATCAGCAAGGACATGAACCAGTCGGAACAGGATCTTAAAAAGCAACAAAACAGCAAAGCATCCCAATCCCAGAAAAAAGCCGCCCAGAAGATGAAGGACATGGCGAAAGCCATGGAGTTGAACATGCAGGGCGGAGAGATGGAGGAAATGGAAGAAGACATGAAGGCCCTTCGACAATTGCTGGAAAACCTGGTGACGCTTTCCTTTGACCAGGAAGGTCTTGTGGACGATTTGGGGAATACGGCGGAAACAGCTCCCCGGTATGTACAATTGGTGCAGGTCCAGAAGAAGCTCCAGGATGACTTCCGTCTGGTGGAAGACAGCCTCCACGCCCTGAGCAAGAGGGTTATCCAGATCGAGACCTTTGTCACGGAAAAGGTGTCCGAGATCAAGTTGAACATGAATCGTTCGGTCAAGGATCTGGAGGAGCGCCGAAAGCCACAGGCGGCCGTCGAACAGCAGTTTGCCATGAAAAACCTCAATGACCTTGCCCTGATGCTCAGTGAAGTCATGAATCAGATGCAACAGAGCATGGCCGAAATGAAGGGAGGCAATCAGAACTGCAAGAACCCGGGTGGCAACAGTTCCGGAGGGGGCAAACCATCCGACAAAATGAGCCAGGGACAGAAATCCCTCAATCAGATCATGAAGGAGCTGCAGGAACGCATGAAGAGTGGGCAGGGTGGCAGCAGCAAGGAGTTTGCGCAGATGGCTGCCCGTCAGGCGGCCATGCGCAAAGCCCTGGAATCACTGGCCAAAGAAAAGCGCCAAAGCGGCAAACCGGACAAGCAACTGCAGGATATCATCGACCAGATGGACCGTACCGAGATCGACCTGGTTAACAAACGTTTGACGTCGGAAACCCTGAAGCGACAGGAGGATATCCTCAAAAAGTTGTTGGACCACGAAAAGGCGGAACGCGAACGGGAGCTCGATGAGCAACGCAAGTCGGAGACCGGCTCCCGGTATGAAAAGAGAACCCCTCCGGCCCTGGAGGAGTATTTGCGAAAAAGGGAGGCCGAACTCGAGCTGTATCGGGCAGTCAGCCCGCATTTGCGGCCTCATTACAAGCAGCTGGTCGAGGAGTATCACCGGAATTTGAAAAATTCACGGTAAGAGGTATCCCTTAGGGAACTTTCCCGGACATCGGGTCGTTAACCGCTTTGAATCCCTCTTCGGTATTCTCCCCGCTTCAGGCGGTTTTGTATTCCCATGAGTATGTCCCCTTTCGCAACGAAAGGGAGGTTCTTGTTCACCCAAACCTGTGGAATACAAACCTATGAGCCTGGCTATCACGGATAACATGTTGCGCATCTCCTCCCATCCCAATAACATCCGCTATGTGGAGTCTTTCGTCCATCGCCTGGCCGAGGAACATCAATTGACGGAAGAAAAATTCGGAGATATCCTTGTATGCGTGACCGAGGCGGTCAATAACGCCATCCTGCACGGCAATCACGGCGACGAGCGCAAAAAGGTCCTTGTACGTGCCGAACATGCCGGCCAGACCCTGGCTATCGTGGTCGAAGATGAAGGTTGTGGATTTGACTACAGGGCCATCCCCGATCCTACCGAAGGCGAGAACCTGACCCGAATCGGGGGCCGCGGGGTTTTTGTCATGTTCAAACTTTGCGATACCGTCCGGTATCTCAAAAACGGGCGACAAGTGGAGATGGCTTTCCGCCTATGAGTTTCCCCATGGACGAGATGGCTGGTATGGAGGATGCCGGCTTTTCCTTTGTGGCCGCCGATGTCGAATATTTCTTGCCGATGCCGGAACAAACAGCCGCATGGTTGGCGGAAGTGGTTCGCAAGGAACAGGCGGAACTGGGTGCGGTTACTCTCATATTTTGCTCCGATACTTATCTTCATGACTACAACATCCGTTACCTCGGGCATGATACTTTGACGGATGTGATCACCTTTCCCTACAGCGAAACCAAAGTGGAAGGGGATATCTTTATCAGCATTGAACGGGTGCGGGAAAATGCCTCAGAGTTCGGCGTCTCTGTGCAGGATGAACTGCACCGTGTAATGGTACACGGCGTTCTTCATTTGTTGGGATTTGATGACCACAGCGATGAAGACCGAGCCACCATGCGGCGTATGGAGGAACAGTACCTGGCTCTTCGGGAGCCCCTGGCATAAACCAAACAGGCCATCCTTTCTCACCGATAACTTCCGCGCTGTCGCATGACTTCATACAGCAGGATACCTGCTGCCACCGACACATTGAACGAGTCCACACGCGGAGATTGAGGGATTCGAACCCGTACGTCCAGCAAAGGCAGAATACGATCACTGATGCCTGATCCTTCTGCCCCGAGGAGAAGACAAACCGGATCGGTCAATGGGGCCTCCATCGGAAGTACACTGCCCTCCAGGGTGGCACCGATCAGCCGGATGCCACTATCCTTGAGGTAACGAGCCGCTTCGCGGAGGGGCTCCTCCCGGCAAACAGGAAGATGCAGCAACGCCCCGGCGGATGCTTTGACCGCCTCTTCGTTGAACCGGGCCACATCCCTCGTACCCACTACAAGAGCATGCGCACCGGCACCCAGGGCAGAACGGGCAATGGCACCGGCATTGCGAACGTCCGTAACACCGTCCAGCATGACGAACAACGGATTCTCGCCTGATTCGAACACGGACGGGACGATATCGCCGAGCTGGTAAAAGGGAATGACTGATTTCCAGGCCAGAACACCCTGATGATTACCCCTCCAGATACGATCGAGTGCCTCAGAGGGCACGATTTTCAATGGGATTCGCCTCTCCCTGCAAATCTGCCTGATCCCGGACTCTGCGGGACCTTTGGCCCCCTTTGCCAACCAAACCGCATCCAGGTAAATGCCGGATTCCAACGCTTCCATGACCGGATGGCGACCCCCAATCCACTCCTTAGCGGGTTTGTTCAACATGGCAACTTGGTCACAGGCACGCCAAAAATGGGATTTTAATCCCAAATCCGTGTGGACAAGCCCGGAATACAACTAACTTTGAGAACGGAATGCGCTTCCGGAACGTATCTTGATTATGGTATCACTTCGTTTAACCAACCTACGGATGAAAAGAATTTTATCGGTGCTGGCGCTCTTTCTGCCTTTGTTGATGGCCGCCCAGCAACAACCCGTACTGGACATCGCGGTCCGGTACCTTGAGGGGCAGCAAAAGGCCTGGGGCCTTGGTCCTGCCGACATCGCGGACCTGGCCGTGAGTGATCACTACACGGACAAACCCATCGGCCTTACCAATCTTTATATGATCCAGCGTCATCAGGGGATTGAAGTTTACAATGCTCTGGTCAACCTGCATATTCATGAGGGTAAGGTTGTGCATGCCGGCAACCGCCTCATTCCCCGGCTGTCCACCCGGGTCAATGCCGTCAAACCGGTACTTTCCGCCGAGCAGGCCCTTGAGGCGGCCCTGCAACATCTCGGCATGACGCCACCCTCCTCTCTACCCATCCATGAACGTCTCTCCGCCTATGAAATGACTTTCAAGCAGGGCGACTTTTCACGGGCGCCCGTACCTGTGAAGCTGCGGTACCAACCCATGCCGGACGGGCAAGTCAGGTTGGCTTGGGACATGGCCATCGACGCTGTCAACGGGTCGGATTACTGGAGTCTGCGGATCGATGCCCTCAACGGTAAGGTGCTGGATCAAGTGAGCTGGACCATGCATTGCCGTTTCGAGAAAGGACATGCCGAACACTGTGCCCACGGGCAGATTATCCGACACCGGACCCTCACACCCGTCCGGGAAGCGCGTGCCAAAGCCATGCAAAAATTGACCGGCACGGATGGCACCTATAATGTATTCCCGGTACCGGTCGAGAGCCCCGCCCACGGCACACGGACCCTGGTCGTGGATCCCGCCGATCCGGAGGCATCTCCTTTTGGTTGGCATGATACCGACGGAGTGACAGGTGCGGAGTACACCATCACCCGAGGCAACAACGTCCATGCCTATGAAGGACGGTCGGGAAATTTCACCTCCAAAGGCAACGAGCCCAATGGCGGAGCCGCACTTTTCTTCAATTTCCCCCTGAACCCGGACAACGAACCGGAGACCTTTACCGATGCGGCGACCGACAATCTGTTTTACATGATCAATATGATGCATGACGTCACGCATCATTTCGGCTTTACCGAAGAGGCCGGCAATTTTCAAACCACCAATTACAGCGGTATCGGCCAGGGGAATGACCATGTGAATGGTTTGGCCCAGTTTGGCGCCGTCAATAATGCCAACCTCAACAATGCCGATTTCTCCACCCCACCGGATGGAGGTAACGGTCGCATGCGGATGTTTGTGTGGGACCGCACGTCAGCAGCTTCCAACAAATACATGATCGTGGATGCTCCGTCGGAAGTAGCCGGCGAATACATCACGGGAACGGCCACATTCGGGCCGCCTTTAAGCACCACTCCGGTCACCGGGCCGGTAACGATCGTCAAGGACAATACCAACAACCCCACCCTGGGATGCCAGACTCCGGTAGATGACCTGACGGGCAAGATCGCACTCATTGACCGTGGTACCTGTGAGTTCGGACGTAAAATCGTCAATGCCCAAAACCGGGGTGCCATTGCCGTCATCATCTGCAATTTCGAAGATGCCATTATTAGCATGGGTCCCGGAGCGGTAGGTAATCAGGCCACGATACCATCCGTTTTCATTACAGCCAGTGACTGTGCCAAGATCCGTGTTCATGCGGATCAGGGTTTGATGGTCACCCTGAAGACACCGGAGGACCTGGTGGGACCCGATTATCTGGATGGCACTCTGGATAACGGCATCATCGCCCACGAATTCGGGCACGGCATTTCCAATCGTCTGACGGGCGGACCGGCGCAAGCCGGATGTTTGAACGGCGAAGAACAAATGGGTGAGGGCTGGTCGGACTTCTTTACCCTGGTCATGAGCGCCAAAGACGGGGATTTTGCCGAACAGCGCAGAGGTATCGGGACCTTCGTGAGCCGTGAACCCAATGACGGCCGGGGTATCCGTCCCTATCCCTATTCTACGGATCTGGCCACGAATCCATTTACCTATATGGACATCCGCGGTGTATCGATTCCCCATGGCGTGGGCGCCGTGTGGTGTTCCATGCTTTGGGATCTGTATTGGGCCATGTCGGATGAGTTCGGTTTTGACCCTGATTTCACGAATGTGGATGCGGGCAACAACAAGGCCATTCGTCTGGTCATGCAGGGTATGAAGATGCAAACCTGCACCCCGGGTTTTGTCGATGGGAGGGATGCCATCCTGGCAGCCGACCAGGTCCTTTATCAGGGTCAGCACCAGTGTATCATCTGGGAGGTTTTCGCTCGTCGCGGACTAGGCTTGAATGCCGACCAGGGGAGCTCGGGCAGTGTATCCGACGGTTTGGAGAATTTCGAAATGCCCGACTGCAGGCCGGAGCTCAAAATCAGGAAAAGCGTTACCCCGTTGATCAATGCCGGTGATAATATCGAGGTGACATTGACCGTGCGCAACGACCTTCCTTCCGGAGTTACCGGGGTGGTCGTCAGTGATATTGTCCCTGAGGGGGCAAGTCTGGTTTCGGGTTCGGCAGGATTCCCGTTCAGCCAGGTCGGAGACATGTTGTTTTTCGATGTGGGCGATCTGGATGCCGGTGAATTCCGGGAAATCTCTTACGCATTGGCTACACCTACCCATCTGGGTTCCGAACTATTGTTTTACGAACCCTGTGAAGTGATGAATGATGACGTGTGGTTCCTGGAAGTGACCGCCGGACCCGTACAACAGCCCTGGGAACTCCAGGATCTCTACGTCAAGAACGGCCAATTCTCCTGGGGAATCCTGAATCTGGACACTACCTTGCGCAGCAACCTGGCCATGATCAACCCTGTCCTGCTGACGGGAAATCAACCCGTTTTGAGATTCAGCCACAGGTACAACACCGAGTACCGGGCAGATGGCGGATTCCTTCAGATATCCACAGACTATGGCCAGTCATGGCAAAACCTGCCGGAAGACAAAATCTTCCGCATGCCATACATCGTGCGTCCCATGCAATACGCCACATTCACATTGCCGAACATCTATGCCTTCACCGGCGTCAGTGACGGTTGGGTGGATTCCTATGCCGATCTCTCCGATTACGTGGGACAGGAAATCATGGTCCAGTTCGTTTTCGGAACGGATGGCAATACGGTGACCAGCACTTCCGACGGTTGGTTCATGGATGACTTCACGGTCATGGAAATGTTCAATTATGACACGGAAGCATGTGTCACCTATGATCAGGGACCGGATATCTGTGCCCGTGCACCCGGCCGGGGAACGGTGGTGGAACACAGCACCACGACCTCAACGGAAGACATTGGACAGCGGGAAATCCGCTTGTTCCCCAACCCGGCTCGGGAGGTGGTCTATCTGCATATCCACCGACCGGACGCTGCCGATTTGATGGTCTCTCTGATCACCCTGGATGGACGTCCTGTCTGGACCCAAACTTTGCGTCAGGTGACGGAGACCACGCTGCCCATTCAGATTCCTTCAAGGGCAGGCGGCATCTACCTGGTCAAGGTAGAGGGACCCGAAGGTGTTCAGCTGGAAAAGGTATTCATTCAGCCCTGACGCCTGTAGGGAGGGTTTGAAGAAGGCCGGTATCCGACTGGATGCCGGCCTTTTTTTCTTTGGAGGGACATGGTGGGCGTTTCAGCTTTCCTCTGCCAGTTCTCGCGGATGCCACCAACGCTGGTCGAAATCCGGGACCCGGGAATCCACTACCGGTACCCCCTCTTCCTTCAGCAGCGCCTCCATGCGTTCGGGCGGTGTGAAATGTGCCCTTCCGGTCAACTCCCCGTTCCGGTTGAGCACACGATGGGCCGGCAAATCCGATTCCGTCAGGATACTGTTCCTCAGGGCCCACCCGACCATCCTGGCCGAACCTAGTCCCAAAAAATCAGCAATGGCGCCATACGATGTCACCCTGCCGCGGGGAATACACCGGACAACATCGTAAACAGCCTGGAAATAATGGGTATCCATGAGCCGGAAGGACGATCATATCCCGGGAGATGGGCGAACTTTGCCTCATGTCCCTGTTATTGGCAGACAAAGTTACCCATTTGACAGCAGCCCGGTATTTTGCAGCAAGAGGCTTTGACTGGTTGTTTTTTGATTTGACCGACCCTTCTGTCATGACACCAGCCCGGTATCTGGCCATCCGGGAATGGGTGGAAGGGCCTCGTACCGCCCTTTATCTGCCCATGGGAATCCGGGATCCCCAGGCAGCGATATGGGCGGAGCAGCTCAAGCCGGACGGATGGGTGATCGGCCATTTTTCAAAGCCTGAAAACATGTCTCTGCCCGGTCCTGTGTTCAAGGAATGGCTGATCCAGGATCCTGCGGATGCCGGACAGCTTGCCGATCAATTGAAGCTTTGGCCCCGGGAATATTTTCACCTGATCAAACCATCGTCTGTCTTGGCTGCCAACCAGCTTGCCCATTGGCTTCGGAATTCCGGACTTGAACCCTGGATGGAAAGCATTTTCATCCATGTTTCCCTACCGCCGGGCGATAAGACATCCCCTCCGGAATGGCCCACAGCTGCAGGATATGTCCTGGTGTCACCCGAAGAAGATCAGGTGGGATTGTTGTCCTTTGACGCGCTGGACGATTTCCTTGACCGGATGCAAGAATCCTGATCCTGGGAACATCAACGCAACAGCATCACCGTGGCGGCCGTGTCTTCCCAATCGTCTCTGTAAAGCGTCCGGTATCTCGCCTTGAAGACATACGCCCCCTGAGGTAAAGGTTGCCCTTTGAAAGTACCGTCCCATCGGTCAGACATGTCCCTTCCTTCAAAGATCAGTGCGCCCCAACGATCGAAAATCTGCCACGAGATCTCGGCCACTCCGGTTCCAACGGGTTGGAAAAAGTCGTTGCGACCGTCTGCATTAGCCGTCAGGGCATTGGGGATGAACAAGGTGGTGATGGCCCTTACGCATACGGTGGCTTCATGTCGGCTGATGCAGCCCCCTTCATTGCGAATGAGGAGTGACACCGTGTATTGACCCGTGTCCTGATAGGTATGGGAAATATCTTGACCGCTCTGGTAAGGTTGTGTTCTGCCATCCCCGAAATTCCAGGTACCGGAAATTCCACCAGTACTGAAGTCCAGGACTTCTACATAGGGCTCGACGATGGTCACGCACTCCCCCTGGGGATTGAGAATGAAATTGGCCTGAACGGGCTTGAATCCGGGGAGGACTACCTGACCTTCGGTGGAACAGCCTGTCAGGATATCCAGTGCTTCGACGCGATATGTGCCTGAAAGGCCCTCTATCATCGGACCTGTACGGGGTGGGTTGGTCAACCAGGTGAAGACATAATCGCCGGAGGGTTGGGCGCTTATGGTGGCATGGGTAGTGTCCCCATAGCAAACCATGGGTCCGGTGGAAAACTGGAGCTGGATTTGTGGACGAACCACCACCTGGAGGGAACCGGTGACCGGATCGGAGCACCCGTCCGTCACTGTCACCCGGTAGGTTTGGGTCCCGGAGGGGATGACCAGGTGTGTTTGGCCAAATCCGATGCCCTGATCCCAGGTATAGCTGAAATTGCCGAGTGAGCTACCGCCGATACCCTGGGCGCTGATCTGATGCCCCTTGGCAAAACAGATCGTGTCCGAATCAAATGGCATGACAACGCCTACGGGATCGCCCACATTGACGAATTTTATTTTTTCACTGGCACATTCGCCTGTCCCGATCCGGTATCTGATGGTATGAAGACCGGGTCCCCATTGTACGGGATTGAAGGTGGGTGGAGAAAGGATGCCATCGATCGTCAGCTCGCCACCTGGTGGCTGTATGACGATTTGAACCTGGGTGTCCCGGTGGCAATATACCGGCTCCAGTCCCTGAAGGACAGCGGTATCCGGAGGGGTAACCACAATAAAGCCTCCTCCCGGGCATCCCGTTGTGGAAATGGTCTGTATCTGATGCACGCCGGGTCCGGCCTGCACAGGATCAAAAAGGCCGGTTTGCGGATTGATGATGCCTGTCCCTTGCCAGGAGGCCGACGGCGGATTGGATACAAGTGTATAAGGTGCCGCCTTCTGGCAAACGGTATCCGGACGGACCACCGGAGGGGCATAGACTTCGATGTACATACTGTCGGCACAGCCATTGGCTGCGAATACCAGTTTGTGCAATCCCGGGCCTGCCTGGTAGGGGCTGAAATACCAACGGGATTCATGCGCCGTGTTTTGGAAGGTGCCGGCACCGGTCCAGTTGCCGCTTGAGGGGGAACTTTGTACGGTTTCCCAACGCAATTCGAAGCTGTCTGCCTCCTGACAGAAGCGGAGGGTGTCATCGCTGTAGATGGCGGTGTTGCGGATGTAAACGATCCGGGAATCCGTACATCCGGCAAGGGAAAGGGTCACGGTTTCATTTTTGTCGTGTCCCAACACCGAAGGATCATACAATCCTGTCAGAGAATCCAGTATGCCGGGTCCCGACCATGTACCTCCCGCTGTCCAATTGCCAGGCAGGATAAACGGTGGTGCCTGCGGGCAAGCCACGATATCGTAAGAAGCATTGATGTTTCGCACGTGAATGTTTACCGTACCGGTACAGCCATGTGCCGTATAGGTTAGTATGTTGTCACCGAGGTTGGCGGCACGGGGATCAAACCTGCCATTGCCGGCATTGACGATACCGGTTCCGCTCCAGGTACCGCCAAAAGGCGTAACGGGCAAATTATAGGGATCTTTGGAAGCGCAAATGGTGTCATCGGGAGGCATCACGAGATCGGCCACATTGACATTTTTGCTGCCGCTGCAGCCATTGGGGTGCGTATAGGTCACGACGTAGGTACCGGGAGTAGCGGGAGGTGTGAAAAACCCGTCCGGGGTAATAAATGACCCGCTCCAGGTACCGCCTGCTGGCGAACCCCCCGTGACTTTGAAAGTTGGCCCCCCCGGACAAGCCGCGTTGTGTCCGCCCTGGTTGAGCGGTATTTTGTTGATCACCATGGTGTCTGCACATCCGTTTGGTGCCACATAAATCACTGTATCGATCAGATTGCCTCCCAAGCGCCAGGCGTCCCAACGGTTTTCCCAGCGGCGGTCAGGATTGATACCTCTTCCGTACCATGTACCTCCGGGAGGAGTATGGGGAATCCACAGAGCCGGATTGGTCTGGCAGAGGGTTGTGTCCCCTGGAATGACCGGTTTTTGCAGGGGAGTAATCAGTATGGAGGCGACGGCCGGGACTGATCCGGCACCATCTGTTACGGTAACACTGTAAGTGACCGGAACGGAGGTGCAAACAGGAATGGTCGCCAATGCCGGCGCGGCCGGGCTCCACTGATAAGCATAGGTATTGGGATCACCCCCGGCGGCCGTGGCAGTCAACTGGGTGCAATGCCCGGCACAAAATTCGTCGGGATCCAGTGAGAGCACTACCGAAAGGGGACAATCCGTCACGGAAAATCCGGTTTCGATACTGAATGGGTGAGGATCACCACACTCATCGACCTGCACGCCTTTGAAACGAATGGTATATCCTCCGCTGAAATCGATGGGAGACCCTAGCCGGATGCGTACCGAGGTAGTGAATCCATTGACACAGTTTAACGGCGTGGCTTGCGTGACCGGATAGGTCTTGGCCCCGAACAAGGTGAAGGCATCCGCTTTGACGGAATCACACGCCACCGGCTTGTTGAGTTGGAGGATGATCTCATCACTGCCGCAAGGGACATTGGCCAGGGGAAGAAAGGCCGGAGGCGTGGGTGGTTCGACCTCCGTATTCCATACGGCTACCCAACCGTTGCAGACTACATTGGGATCACTGATGAAATTGATGGTCATGCAACCGCTGGTTGCCGTTACGCTGAAACTGCCCAATGCCCCGTGATAGGGACCGCCAATCAGAGGCGATAAGGTGTCGGGACCATCAAAAATCCGAAGGATGTCGAATTGCTCTTCGGTGCAAAAAGTGATGAAGTTGATGGTGATGTTTTCGGCTTGCGAAATACAGATGGAAAAGGTGAGATTTTCATTGTGGGCATAGGTGCCGGCCAGTATGCCGGCTTCGCTGTCGGTCAGTATACCGTCACAGTCGTTGACGGTGGCGTTGGCCATGGGGAACGTGGTTTGGGCCACCACGGAAGTGGTAAATGCCTGGGCGAGCAGAAGGCCACAGATGACGAACAGCCGGAAAGTCATCGCAGGATGGTTATTTGGGGGGTTTGGACTTCGTTGCTTTCATTGCCCGCCCGATCGAGGACTTTGATCTTGAACCGGGTGGATTCGCTGGTGCCATTGCCCAGCAGAAAGAGGTGCGGAAGCCGAAGTCGCAACTCCCCTTCTATGGCGACATTGGCCCCGGGTGGGGCCAGGGGTTGAAGATGGAAACTGTCGGCTTCTGTCAGTCGGGCATCCTTGATCACCAGGGATGGAATGTCGGGGTCCGCATATCCCAGGTCACCGTCACCGTCACGATAGTGCAACAATACCTCCAGCGTATCACTGAACTCTCTTACTTCGGTCAGGCTGAGGTCAAGAAGCCGGATCTCGGGTACTTCCGAAAACGGCGGCTGATCGCTTTCTTTCTCACAAGAACCGAAAAGGATCACGGCAATAATTCCGAAGATAATGAACGGGTATATTTGGTTCATTCGATGATGGTGAATGAGAAGTAGTTTTTAAAATAATAAGCACCCGCATTGGTAGGGATTTCGGTCAGCGGATTGGAGCTGTCCTGGACGTAAATCCGGAAGTAAACCGTTTCATCCAGGGAGGCATATTGACGAGGATCGATGGTCACCCGGTGTGTAAAGGCCACAACCGGATCACTGAAACCCTTCCCTGAAATGGGATTGTCGAGCACTTCCATTTGCAATCCTGCCTGTCCGAAGAAATCATCCGGTCCCGAGGCGAACCTGATTTCATTGACGGTCAGATTTTGCGGCAGGGTTTTGTCATCTGCCAAGCTGAAATAGAGGGTGATTTGATCCACAGACTGCGGGATGCGAATGGCACCGGCTCCGCCTTCCGCCCGTTCCATCGTGACGCCCTGAACCAACCCCTGGCATCCCCGCATGAAGGGGACTGCATCCAGGGGACTATAGGATTGACCGAAGACATCTTTGGCACCCGCCTGAATCCAATCCCTGATATATTGGATGAATTCGGCACTGTGGGTGTTCCATTCGGCGCCCTGGTCGACAATAAGAGGCATGATGCCTGATTGACCATCAATATCATATGTCAGCCGGGCCATCAACTGGGAGGCATCCGGGTCACCAGGGACAACCCTGTAAGTATAATCCCCCTGGGGGTTGTTTTTGATGATCGGGTGATAGACAAGCGTGTTGTATGTGCTTTCAATGGTCCGGAAATCAGGTTCGAAGGTCCCGTCATGGCAGCCGCTGTTGGCACAGGTAGGGGCGAAAATCCTGGCATGCAATCCGGTAATGCTGGTCATGTCCGGGGGTACGGTGGTCGTATCAACGGGAGGGGGTCCGATTTGATCATCGAATGGATTGTCGGTCCCGGCTTTTTCACAAGCCCAAACAGCCAGCAGGAAGGAAGCAAGAGCGATGAGGGATATGTATGTTTTCATGGTTGGTGTCAAATGCGGTCGAAGAGGGAACGGGCACCGAAATCCATGAGTCCTGTACCCAGGACATCTTGCTTGATGCCCAGGATATCGGCGATGGTCATGGCCGAATCAGCGGCATCACCGACCGGATTGGCCTCCGAGCCGACCCGCAGGTTGGCGGGAACATTGGGGCCGACCATCATGGTGAAAATCCGCCGGGAATTGGCGTCGGAATCATGATCAAAGGCGAACCAGTCGTTCTCGTCCGTGATGGGATTCGGATTGAGGTTACGACCGTGCTCGGGCATTACGATCATGATGGTATTACCCGACATCTCCGGGATGTTGTTCTGGATGTAATTCCACAAATGGGCCACACCATGATCACCGCGATGGAGCGATTTCAGATAGGAGGTATAGCTTCCGTGACAGGAATCAACCGCACTCATGTTGATCACCATGAGCTTTGGTTTGAACCAGCGAAGGATTTCTGTCGCATAGCCGATGGTGGTGAGGTCGCCGTTGTCGGTGACGGGTGGAAAGGCTACCTGGTTGTTCTCGAGTCTTTCAAATGTCGTGCGGATGAATTCCTTGATGGAGAATTTTTCTTCTTCGGTATTGTACAAATGCGGGATCTCTTTGCCTTCCAGGTTGAATCCGTTGTTCAAAAAGGCTTGCATCTCCCTCACAGGCAGCAATTCTTCCTCCGGGTGGTAGACTTTGAAACCTTTGAGAAATTCAAGGCCCCGGTTGCCGAATGTGATATTGGGGGCAAAGAAATTGGCGGCATAGCGGGCACCGAATCCCGGATATTCGGAGTGGTTGAGCAGCGGTGTGGAGTTTCCGATCCCGTTGCCGACAAACCATACATCAGTGGCCTTGGCCCCGGTAAAACGGCGGACATGTTCGAAGATCGTTGGACGAATGGGTCGCTGTCTCAATCCCTGGGTAGTGCCGTAATATCCTGATACCCCTGTGCTCAGTCCAACAAAATGCCCGGTACCGGCTTTGGAGAAGCGGATCTCGGGAAAGAGTGTCCCCTGTTTGTCGAGAGGGGTCTGCAAAATGGGACTTATCGGTTGGCCTCCGGGTTGACCGCCAGGGCTGGTGGTTCCGTAAACGATTTTGAGTTCCGGCGGTGCTCCGGTGAGCATGTTGTACATGATATTGCCTTCAATGGGCAAATCCTGACTCTCGGCGAGGTAGCGCTGTAGGACGGCCTCCTGCTGACGGACACCACCGGCAAAGAGGACGAAGACCACATGTTTGGCTTTTTCCGAACCGGTTTGGGCAAACAGCCGGCCGGTGGGAAGCAAATAGGGCATGGTGAGCGCCGCTCCCGTGGCGATACCCGCCTTTTTGATGAATTCCCTGCGTTTCATGGACATATGCGTTGGGATTGAGCGGGTCAGTAATAATAGTATTCGTTGGAGATGGCAAACGCGTAGTACACGTGTTCGGGAGTTACCTCCGGATGTGAGTTGATGTAGTTGATCATCCAGGTCTTCTCTGCCTGGGTGGGCACCCTCACGAAAAATCGCTTGTAGGCTTCTTCGATGAATGCTTCCGGATCAGACCGCATGGCTTCATTGCTGGGCAATTTGATCTCGGGATCATTCATGAATTTGCTGATCACCGTCTCATAAGCCACTTGCTTGTCTCCGATGGAAGTGATGGTCTCCGTAGCCTTGACCAGTTGGTTGGGACTCATGGCCCGCTGGTAGAGGTTGGCATAGAGGATGGCAATGTACTGTTCGGGGGTCTTCTCCTTTTTTCCGCTCAGGTCAACGGGTTGTACCAGGACCTCTTCTATGCCGTAGGAGGTAGCCTGTTCCTTGCAGGCGCCGGTCAACAGGAGGAAAGGCAAAAAGGCCCAAAGGAGTGATTTAGAAGTTGGCATATTCATCGGTGACGAGGATGTGTTGTTGAATAAGCCGGATGTCCCGGTGGTTGACAAAGTCGGACAGGAGGGCAGCCGTTTCCGCACTGGAAGGGGACCGGTTGAGCAGCTGTCTGTAGGCCCAGATGATGAGGCCTTCATACATCTCCCTGGACGTGCAGAGGATATCGACATAATCATCTTTGTGGGATCCCTGTTTGCCAAAGAGAACGCCGGGTTGATTGAGTTCGATCATCTGAAAGCCGGTCTGTAATTCCGAATGGGTGGGATAGCGCCACAAGAGGTTGTCAAAGGAGGCATTCACGAAGTTGACCGTGTTCATGTTGATCTTGTCGTAAATGGCGTTGTTGATGACCCGGGCGAACAGTTGATTGAAGGTAATCACACCTTGTTCCAGTTCGGCCCTTCCCTGAACGACACCCAACAGTTTGTCCCTTTCGCGGATTTTCCGGGTATACCCTTCCCAGTTGCCTTCGATGCTGTCCACAATGGCCCCGAAATTATAGATGCCGGCCTCGCTGTTCAATTCTCCGTCACTGACACCCTCGAGGCAGCGGATTTTGGCGAGGTTGTAGAGATTCTGGACATAGGCCCTTTGGTAGCTGGTGTCCCCTTCAATGAAATCCGTATTCGTCTGCAAGCGAATGATAAGGTCCAAACGGGCTTCCGCGGACAGTTTGGCTGCCTGCAAATCCAGGACAGCCTGTCGCATTTCCTCATCCAGTGGCTCTCTGGCGAGCAGGTCAATGTAGAGACGATTGACGAAGTTCTCGATCTTGACCACCGGAACCCCCTCGTAATAAGGAGGTTGGTTGTCAGGTATGAGCACCTCCTCTTTCTTGCAGGAGGTAAGGACCAGAAGAAAGACGAAAAGGAATCCGAAACCGGTTCGCATGGCTGGTAAATCGGGGGTTTGGAAGTGCAAGTTAACCTTTTATAACGAATTCGCCAAGTTCTGTCCCTGAACCGTCGACCCTCCCCGAAATATCGGGCTCGACCGAGGCTGGTTGATGGCGTTGGAGCGATTCTGGTTCGTGGGGTGTTCGGCTTGGAATGGGTAAACAACAGCATTCATCCCATGACTACATCCTCTTCTCCGACATTCCCGAAGTGGCCCGGGTCAATGACGGGAACCCCGGAGATTGTTTGTTGCTCCTCCGGATATCCGGATGCCCCTTCTTTTCGCCTTTCCATGGACAATATGACCAATGCCGAAGTTTTTCAGTGGAAGCTGATGCCTATCTTGCTCCTTGTCGTGAAACCTATTGACGGCATCAAGCTTTTTTCGATGTAAATGGAATATCTTTTGATACCCGCGGCGGCTTTTTTGGCTGCCATACTCACCTTCTTCAGCGGATTCGGCCTGGGCACCCTTCTCACGCCCGTCTTTCTGGTTTTCTTTCCGGCTGACCTGGCCATCGCTCTTACGGGGGTGGTCCATTTTTTCAACAACCTTTTCAAACTGGCACTGGTGGGAAGGCATGCCAACCGGGACGTCCTCCTGCGCTTCGGGATACCGGCCATTCTGGCTTCTTTGGCAGGCGCCTGGTTGCTCCTGCGCCTGACGGACCTTTCGCCCTTGTTTACCTATTCCCTGGCCGGATCCACCATGGAGGTGTACCCGGTCAAGTTTGTCATCGCTTTGTTGCTAGTCATATTTGCTTCCATGGATCTTATCCCCTATTTCGGACGACTGCAATTCGGACGGGACAAACTTCCGTTGGGTGGTGCTCTCAGTGGATTTTTCGGTGGACTTTCGGGCAACCAGGGTGCCCTTCGCAGCGCATTCCTCATCCGGGCCGGACTTTCCAAAAAAGCGTTCATAGGTACGGCCGTAGTCGTTTCGACCCTGGTGGATGTTACACGGCTCGGTGTTTACGCTACCCGGTTTGTCAACGCCGGTCTGGGAGACAACCTGATGCTGGTCGCGCTGGCTACCTTATCAGCCATTGCGGGCGCCTGGACCGGACACCGTCTGTTGAAAAAGGTGACCCTGCATTTTCTCCAGATCTTCATTGCCGTATTGCTCATCCTTCTCTCCCTGGCCCTCGGTGCCGGAATCCTGTGAAAGCCCTGTTAACCCCCTTTTTATGGCGATACTCTTCAATACCAATCTTTGGAACCGCATCCGCTATACCATGCTGGCTCCTATATACGATATCGCAGCTTTCCCCTTGCGTCGGGGACGCCGCAGGTCCATCGGCTTGCTGGACATCCGCAAAGGGGAAAAAGTCTTGTTGGTGGGTGCCGGGACGGGTTTGGATTTGGAAGTCCTGCCTGCCGATGCCGATGTTCTGGCCACCGACCTGACTCCCGCCATGCTTGGGCGGATGAGAAAACGCATTGAAAAACGGAAAATGACGGCAAGGGCCGTCATCATGGACGGACAGGATTTGCCACTCCCCTCCGGATCCTTTGACAAAATCGTGCTTCATTTGATTTTGGCAGTGATCCCTGATCCGGTGGCTTGCCTCCGCGAGGCGGAGAGAGTCCTTCGTCCCGGAGGTCGCATTGCGGTTTACGACAAATTTCTTCCTCACGGGCAGGAGGCAGGTCTTGGCCGCAGAGGACTTAATCTCTTCACCGCGATGTGGTTCAGCGATATCAACCGCCGTTTCGCTTCCATCCAAAGGGCTACCCAGCTGCGTGTGGTCCATGAAGAAGAAGCCGGGTTCGGAGGCAACTTCAAGGTGTTCATCCTCGAAAAACCCCTGCTGCCATCGTGATCCTGCATATCCGGCACATGGTCTGTCAACGGTGTATCCGGAGCATTGATGACGTCATCACGCGTCTGGGATGGCCTGTCCGAAGGATTGGCCTTGGCGAGGTGGAGACGGGGGATGACTGGACAGAGGATCAGATCTCCACATTCGCAAAGGAAATCCAACCGCTCGGATTTGAGTTGGTCGACTCCCGCCGAAATCGCCTCATTGTCCAAATCCGCAATGAAGTCCTGAATTACCTGGTCAAAACGGAAGAGGCCGGTGAACGGCCGGTCAACCTTTCCGATTTTCTCAAAGCCGTCATACCCTATGATTATTCCTATCTGAGTGATCTCTTTTCCTCGGTGGAAGGCATTACCGTTGAGCAATATTACATCCGGCAAAGGATTGAAAAAGTCAAAGAGTATCTGGTCTACGACGATTGGACGCTAACGGAAATTGCTTACCGCATGGGATACAGCAGTGTCCACCACCTCTCCGCCCAATTCCGCAAAGTGACGGGTATGACCCCTTCGCGGTTCAAAATGCTGGGATCCAACCACCGCAAGGGTCTCGATGGTACCTGATCCAAAAATGATGTACCACAAAGCCGGAATCCTGTAAAAGACCCGGTACGGACGGCCGGTACTTTTGTGGCTGTAAATTTCAACATGATGAACTTGAATGAAAAATCCGCCATGGCCCTCCAGGAGAGCGATGGCCATTGCCTGGAAGGAAATTGCCCTTCCGACATCTGCACCTGCTCATCCACCTGCACGGAACCAGAATGTGGTTGCGGATGCCATTGTTGTGGCTGACCCCTCCCAGGGGAATTCTTCGTCGGGAGCCCGGACCCTGTGTCCGGGCTTTTTCATTCCGGGTTGGAAAAATTAACCATAAAATGACCAAACCCTGTCCCACCAATTTGACCAATCTGCTACCTTCGCGCCATTACTTAGAATTAGTCTAAATAAGAATAATGAAACCCTACATTTACATGCTATTCGGGTTCTCGGGTATTTGGGCGGGACCGGTTCAATCCCAGGATCTGGCAGAGGACACCATACCCCGTATTCTGGAGATGCCTCAGATCACCGTGGTACAGGAACGAGACGGGTTGTTTGGCCGTACGCCAGGATCCGTCAGTTATGTTTCTTCCGTCCGTATTCGCCGTCTGGCGCCGTTCAGCGGCAACGAGGTATTCAAAGTAGTACCAGGTGTGCACGTTATGGACGAAGAGGGTGCCGGCTTGCGTCTCAATCTCGGCATTCGGGGGTTGGATCCTGACCGCAGCAGGGGTGTGTTGGTTCTGGAGGATGGCCTGCCGGTTGCCCTGGCTCCTTACGGCGAGCCGGAGATGTACTATACGCCAGCCATGGAGAGGATGTCCGCCATTGAAGTCGTCAAAGGGAACGGACAGATCCTGTTCGGACCACAAACGATTGGCGGGGTAGTCAATTATATCACCGCTGACCCGCCCGCTCAGCCGGAAGGTTTTATCCGGCTGCAAGGAGGGCAGGGGGGGCTTTTTCAGGCTCAGGCAGGCTATGGCGCCACACTTGGCCATGTGGGATATCACTTTCACTATTTGCACAAGCAGGCGGATCGCATTGCCTATGTCGGCTACCGGATCGAAGATCTGACCGGCAAGCTCCGGTTCCGGTTATCCCGGGCGTCCTCGCTCGGTTTGAAATTCTCCTTGTATGACGAATGGTCGGACGCCACATATCTGGGGCTGACCCAGACCATGTTCGAGAGGGGTGGGGAGGATTTTGTTCAAATGGCACCCGATGACCAGCTCAACATACGCCGATACGCAGCAAGCCTCACCCATTCCTGGAAGGCTGGTCCGGCCACCGAGTGGAAAACCGTATTGTTTGGCTATACCACTACCCGTAATTGGCAACGGCAGGATTTTTCATCCAGCGCCCAATCAAGTCCGAAAACGGGCGTGATCTGGGGCGATACGCTGATGACGAGTGGCGCGATTTACATGCTGGATAAAGTCAGTCATCGCAACCGGCAATTCGAAGTAGGCGGATTGGACAGCCGGCTGAGCCATCAACACCGTCTCTTCGGCCCGGAACAGCAGTTGGATCTCGGGATCCGTTTGTTGTTCGAACGCGCTTTCGAACAACGGGTCAACGGATCGCGAAGTGATGCTGCTTCCGGCAATCTGGTGGAAGATGAGGAAAGGACGGGACGGGCTGTGAGCGTCCATGTGCAAAACCGCTGGTCATTGGGCCGGTCATTGACCCTTACGGCAGGTCTGCGTGGAGAGTGGTTTGACTATGAAAGGGAAATATTTCGCGGTACATTTTCCGGCTCGGTCAGAGATACCTTTGTCCGTGCCGGACATGAAATTCTGACTTTCATTCCCGGCGCCGGCATCAACTGGAGCCCTGTTCCGGGATATACCGTATTTGCCGGTGTCCACCGCGGTTTTGCCCCACCCAGGGTCAAGGATGCGATTACACAGGCGGGCGAAGCCCTTGACCTGGAGGCAGAATTGAGTTGGAACAGTGAAATCGGGCTGCGCAAAGCGCCCGAATCCTTCCTGGGATGGGAACTGACAGGATTCCTCCTGGACTTCAGCAATCAAATCATTCCCGTTTCCCAATCTTCCGGCGGTTCAGGGACAGGTCTGGTCAATGGAGGGGAAACACGGCATTTGGGACTGGAAGCCCAGATTGACCTGCGGTTGGGGCAGTGGCTGGGCCGACGCCATCAACTGGATCTGGTGACTTCCGCTACGCTGACCCATGCCACCTTTTCCAGTGATCGTTTCGTTTCATCAGGCAATGAAATGGTCAACATCAAGGGCAACCGTACGCCTTATGCGCCTACCTACCTTCAGTCCGCCACACTGAGTTATGCGTGGTCGGGACTTTTCGGGGTCAATTTGCACGCCCTTTTCACAGGTGAACAGTTTGGCGACGAACTGAATACAACAACCCCTTCTGCGGACGGACGGATCGGTCGCATTGACGGTTTCAGGGTAATGGATGTCAATGCCTTTTACCAGATGCAGCGCATTCCGCTCCGAATCGGGTTTTCGGTCAAGAACGTGACGGATGAGAGATACATCGTCACCCGTCGACCGCAAGGTATCCGGCTTGGTTTGCCCCGATATTTCAGCGGCTCGCTCGAATATCGTTTCTGACACCCGACAGCTCGGGGAGGGGATCACCCCTCCCCGAGTCCTTCGACAAACGGGACGAACCGGTACTGGCCGAATCGTTCCGTTTTCGTGGAGCCGTCAGCAAGACGGGTGATGCGCATCATGTGTTGGATATCCTCGCCGACCGGGATGACCATTTTTCCTCCTTCCCGCAGTTGATTGACCAAAATCTCGGGTACCCGGGGCGCTGCAGCCGTGACAATAATCCTGTCGAACGGGGCGCTGCCGGGCAACCCCGAGGATCCATCCCTGTAATAACACCGGATGCGGGAAAAGCCAATCCGGGCAAGGATGGCTTTGGTCTTTTCATACAGCACCTTTTGTCGCTCGATGGTATATACCTGAGCGCCAAGCGCAGCCAGAATGGCCGCCTGGTAACCGGAGCCGGTGCCGATCTCCAGGACTTTATGCCGCTTTTCCACCTCCAGAAGTTCTGTCATCCTGGCCACCGTATAGGGCTGGGAGATGGTCTGGTCACATTCGATGGGAAACGCATTGTCTTCATAGGCCAAATCGGCAAAGGCCTTGTCGAGAAACCAGTGACGGGGCACTTCCCAAAATGCACGAAGGACAGCTTCATTCTTGATTCCTTTGCGACGCAACTCCCCGATAAGCCTTTGACGCATTCCTTTGTGCCGGTAGTTGTCCTCCATGGCCTAAAATTACGACAATCAGGGTCCCGAAGAGCCCCTGTTTCCCGGCGAGGTCCGTCTTTGACGCCAGGATCGTTGGCGGATCCCCGTGGTCCGGCCTGGCAGAATCCCGTAATTTTGCCGGCGCATGAACGAGAGCATACGATTTGGTACGGATGGTTGGCGCGCCATTATTGCCCGGGACTTCACGGTCGATAATGTGCTTCGCGTCAGTGAAGGGACAGCGTTATGGATGCGGGAACACGGACTGACCAGTGTGGTCATCGGCCATGATTGCCGTTTCGGAGGTCCCATGTTTGCCGAGGCAGCGGCCCGGGTGATGATTACCCATGGCATTCGCGTCTTCCTGGCCAATGGTTTTGTGTCCACCCCCATGGTGTCCCTGGGTGTCGTCCAATGGCAGGCCGGCATGGGAATTGTGATCACAGCCAGCCACAATCCTCCGGAATACAATGGGTTCAAATTGAAGAGCGCCTTCGGAGGTCCCACCCTTCCGGCGGATATTTCAGCCGTGGAGCGCCTGGTGCCGGATGCACCCCCCACTTCACTGGGCGATCTGGAGGATGCCCGACAACGGGGGTTGCTCAGTGATGTGGACCTGGAAGAAGTCTATTACCGCCACGTAGCATCCCACTTCGACCTTCCACTCCTGCGGTCCTGGGGATCCAGGCTTGTATATGATGCCATGTATGGGGCCGGCCAGCGCATCATGCAAAGACTGATCCCCGAGATCCACATGCTGCATGGAGAGCACAACCCCGGGTTTCACGGTCAGGCACCCGAACCCATCCATCGCAATCTGTCACTGTTGTCTACTACCCTGGCCAATGGAGGCAACTTCATGGCCGGTCTGGCCAATGACGGTGATGCTGACCGGATCGGGATGTACGATTCCCGCGGTCGTTTTGTTGATTCCCACCATTTGCTTTTGTTGTTGCTGATGTATCTCCATGAATACAAAGGACTCCGGGGCAAGGTGGTGGTTACTTTTTCCGTGACGGACAAAATGGCCCAATTGGCCCGTCAATATGGATTGGATATTGAAGTGACCCCTATCGGATTCAAGTATATTGCCGGGATCATGACCTCTGAAGATGTGCTGGTCGGCGGGGAAGAATCGGGAGGACTGGCGGTCAAGGGCCATATCCCCGAACGGGATGGTGTATGGATGGGTCTGCTCATCCTGGAGTTCATGGCGAAAACAGGCAAAAGCCTGGAGGAGTTGGTAGAAATGGTTTACGCCAAGGTGGGTCGCTTTGCCTTTGACCGGTGGGACCTTCACTTGACGGAGGAGCGCAAACAAGCCGTGATCAAGGCTTGCAGGGAAGATCGGCTGGATCCGAAGGGCCGTATGCCATTCCAACGAAAAGAGGATTTGGACGGTTTCAAATATTACCTCCCCGAGGGGTGGCTCATGTTTCGCCCCTCGGGGACGGAACCCGTCCTGCGCATTTATGCCCAGGGGAGAGATGAGGCGGATGTAAATAAAATTTTAGGCCAGGCTAAAGAGTTGGTAGAAGCCTTGCCCGTGTAGGTACTTACCACCACCAACTCACGGACAACATCAGGTCTGTGGGGTGAACGGCCTCGTACCTTTTGTTGGGCGATGCATCCACCAGGGGCAACAAAGCCTGGTTGTACCGGAGATCCAGTCCGATACGAGAGGTGAAACGATACCGGACCAAGGCGCTCAGACCGGGTATCCAATGGCGGCTGATCCCGGTGACATCGCCAGAGGCGGGATTGGAGGTCTCGGCATCAAATTCCTTATCCAGACGGTCACTGACGGATTCCGGGAGGGCATACATCATGTTCACGCCTCCGGCCAATTGCCAATTTTTCCACACCTTGCCGGCCAGGACCGGTGCTTCCAGAAGCAGAATACCGCGGGAATATTTCTCTGTCTCCCCAAAGAACTGGTCGGGTAGTGAAGAAGTACCCAATGACTCTGCATAGCGGGCTCTTGCCCGCCATTTGGCGCCGAGGCCCGCTTGCCAAAACCAACCTCCCTTCCTGCTTCCCGTCACCATGAGTCCCCCTTGGGGGAACAGGGAAACCTGGTCGGGAACGGGTTGAAAGGGAATCAGCACACCAGCGTAAATACCCAGGGAGATTTTTGTGCCATTGGCGGGATGGTTCACGACCTGGGAGATTTCGGGAAATGCCTTTTCCGAAACGACAGGAGAGGGCGCACGGCGAAGGCGTGATACCGCCATGAGACCCACATTGTAGAAGGATTCTGGCAATTCTTCAATGCGAAGGCCCGCAGGTCGCAACCCTTTGTCCATGGATGTCACAGCCGAACCTGCCCCTTGCTCATAAGGCGTAGGAGGTGAGGCAGGGTCGCCGGTGGTTGTCGCAAAGACGCTGGCGGGTATCGGGTTTGTGTGGACTGAAGTGGGTGCTGGAAGGCCTGTCAGTGCCACCGGAATCACTTCGTCGGCTGGCGGCTGGATGGCCGTTGGTGGCGCAGGTGCTGGTGATGAAGAAGGGGAATCCGGTGTCGACGGATGGGGTTGGCGCGATGGCCCCTTAGGTGTGGAGAGCGCAAAAGCCGTGAGCAGGAGTGCCCCCAACAACCATCCACCAAGAAGAAAACGTCCCCATCCCGGGGGAAGGGATGGCCCCGGCACCGGATAAGGATCCGGAGGAGCGGCCAGACCGGCATCATTCTCGTCGAGCAGACGGGACATCGCCTCCCAGTCGCCTTCCTGGGGGTGAGGGGTGTAAGCCTTTACGGCCTGGCGAATATGGTCGTCGCCGGGTATGGATTCAGCGTGCTTCACGTTGGGTCGGTCATTGCTTGTCGGCTAGGAAATAATTGGCGGAGTTGCTTGCGGGCCTGGGCCAGGTGCCAGCGGGATGTCGCTTCATCAAAACCGAACAACTCCGCGATCTCTTTGTGCCTGTAGCCATCGATGACATAAAGGCTGAAGATCTGACGCTGGGTATCGGGCAATTGATGAAGAAGGCGGAGAATTTCCTCTCCGGACATGGCGTCCAGGGGATCGGACACGACAGGTGCATCTGCTTTTTCCGGAAACCGGATTTGCTCCCGGTAGGTACGCCGGCTACGGATATGGTCCATGGCGGTGTTGAAAACGATCCGGGCAATCCAGGCCGCCAAAGTCCCCGAAGGCTGGTAGCGGTCAATGTGTTGGAAGACTTTGAGAAAGGCGGAGTTAAGGATTTCGAGGGCTTCCTCCCGGTTGCCGGCATAGCGCAGACATACGGACATATTCCTGCCGTAATACCGCTCGTACAATCGGCGCTGGGCCAATCGCTCTCCACGACGACAGCCGTCGAGCAGTTGGTCATCGGTACTTCCGGTATCATAGGGCATAATTCCGTAACGTCCACACGGAGCGGTTCGTTTTGATAATCGTAATCCGCCGGCATTTCGTTGGTGAAAGTCCGGGTTTTCGGTCTGTCGCTTCCGGCTACCTTTGCAGGCTGTGAACAAGGACACCCTGCATTTGATTCGCGATGCCATCTCCGGCAAGGAACAGGATTACACCGGTATTCCTCTCCGCCGGGCGATCATTCTGCTGTCCATCCCGATGGTACTGGAGATGTTGATGGAGAGCCTGTTCGCGGTTGTGGATGTCTTTTTTGTCGCCCGTCTGGGCAACCATGCCGTGGCGACCGTAGGCATCACGGAATCGGTCATGATGCTCATTTATTCCCTGGCCATCGGTCTCAGCATGGCAGCTACCGCCATGGTAGCCCGCCGGGTGGGTGAAGGGGATCGTGATGCCGCCGCAAAAGCAGCTGCCCAGACCATTTGGCTTGGTGTCGGAATGGCGGCCATCATGGGTATCGTGGGGTATGCGGCTTCGCCTTTCATTTTGCGGATGATGGGCGCCGATGACCAAATCGTGGCAGAGGGACAGGGATACACCCGGATCATGTTTGCCGGCAACCTGACGGTGATGCTCCTTTTTCTTTTGAATGCCGTATTCAGAGGTGCCGGCGATGCCAGCCTGGCCATGAGAGCACTTTGGATCGGCAACGGGATCAATATCGTTCTGGACCCTTGCCTCATCTTCGGTTGGGGTCCTTTCCCGGAAATGGGACTGGAAGGAGCCGCCCTGGCGACAGTGATTGGTCGCGGTGCAGGGGTGGTTTACCAGTTTGCCCTTCTGTTTTCCGCCAAACATGTGATCCGCATAGCACGGCGACATCTTGAACTGTCATGGAGCATACTCCGCCGATTGATGGCCATTGGTGTCTCCGGAGCAGGTCAATATCTGGTCGCTACCGCCTCATGGATCTTTCTCATGCGGATCATGGCCGACTTTGGACCAACAGCGCTGGCCGGCTACACGATTGCTATCCGGGTCATTGTATTTACCATTCTCCCGGCCTGGGGTATCGCCAATGCGGCCTCCACGCTGGTTGGGCAGCATCTTGGTGCCCGTCAGCCGGAACAATCCGAACGCGCGGCCTGGATGGCCAGCCATTATGCTGTGGGATTCATGCTGGTTGTCATGGTGTTTTATATCGCTCTGGCCAAACCCATCATCGGTTTTTTCACCGCAGATCAAGAGGTAATCCTCCTGGGGGCCAGAAGTCTGCAAATCATCAGCCTGGGGTATGTATTTTACGCTTATGGCATGGTCCTCAGCCAGGCCTTCAACGGGGCCGGCGACACCCGTACGCCGCTTTGGATCAACATTGTGGGTTTCTGGCTGATCGAAATCCCGTTGGCCTGGTGGCTCTCCACACCCCTTGGCATAGGGCCGGAAGGCATTTTCATGGCCATTGCGATATCCGAAAGTCTGGTCGCCCTGGGCTGTATCTACTTTTTCCGGAGAGGGGGTTGGAAAACCGTTTCGGTCTGAACCCCGCCGCTCCTCCTGCCGTAAAAGAAACCCGTTCCGGAAGGCCGGGGCAGCGATTTGGGGTTTGGAGGTATCTAACCAATGGGTTAATTTTACCACTTGGTGGGTAAAATCCCCCTAAGCATTGACGGATAAGGAGTTGATCGAGGGCTGTCTCCGCGGTAAGACGCAGTATGAGAAGGCATTATTCGACCGGTTTTCCGGTAAGATGATGGCTGTTTGTCTGCGTTATGCCACGGATACCTCCGAGGCGGAAGACATCCTGCAGGAAGGATTCGTCAAGGTGTTTGAGCATCTCCGGTCCTTTCGGCATGAAGGGTCTCTGGAGGGTTGGATCCGCCGTATCGTGGTGACAACGGCCCTCAAACACCTGCGACGCAACAAACCGACCCAGGAGATCACTGCCGCGGAGGACTTCCATGAAAGTCCCGATGTCCCGGACGCCATTACCCAATTGGGCGAACAGGACATCATCCGCCTGATCGGTCAGTTGCCTCAGGGGTATCGAATGGTTTTCAACCTCTATGTCATTGAGGGATACCGGCATCACGAAATAGCCGATCTCCTGGCCATAGAGGAAAGTACCAGCCGGTCCCAATTGGTCAAGGCCCGCAAATGGCTACAGGATAAATTATTAAGCCTCACACGGTTAAGTGTTTATTGATGATGAGCGAACCCAAGAAATACCAGATGGACGACCTTTTGCGCCAGCGCGTCAAGGACGCTTCCGCCCCTGTCCCCCATGGCATGTGGGAGAAAATCCTGGACGCGCGACGCAACCAACGTTATTATCCCGTTTCCTGGATCGGATTTTCGGCCATGGTCCTCGTCACAGCCGCCTTTGCCGGGTGGGTGACCTTTGGTGAAAACCGTACTCATGCGGACCTTCCGCTTGAAAAACCCGGGGTAGAACAAACGCATGAATCCCTGGAACGGCCCACCGCCAGCCTACGCACAGCCGAAAAGGATCTGCAAAATGGTTTCTCCGCTGCATCGGAAGCAGACAGGGGAGGAGCAGAAACCCCGACCCGGGATGTCCGGCAGAAGGCAGCGGGTCAAATATCCAGGACGAATCGGGCTTCCGGAGAATCCGGACAAATCGAGAACAAAGCAGGGAAAGAGGTTGCCCGCCAGGAAGACATACGTCCTTCCTCTGCCACAGGGGATCGGGGGATCACCGTCAGTGAGGCATTGATGTCCGGTCAGGAATCCGCCTTTTCCTCCTCTCTCCAGGATGAAAATCAGGTCCTCGCAAGGTCAAAGGACTTTACAGGAGAGTGGACGGTTTTGGAAAGGGCAAAACCCTCGGAAGTAGTTGCCCATTCACAGGGGCAGGCCGACCTTCCCGTTCCTCCTTTCATGGCTGCCCAGCAGCGGAGGAGTTCACCTTCCTGCTATTCCTTTCACACTTTCCTGCGCGGATTGTCAGTGGACGGTTACCTGGCACCGGAATACGCCATCCGGCAATTGGTCTATAAAGAGCCCGGCATGGGGGAGTACGCCGCCATGAGGGATGAAACCGAGTCTTATTCCTTTGCCTTCTCGGCCGGATTTCGCGCTAATGCGCACTTCAAAGGGGGCTTGGCTTTGCGGACAGGAGTCGTGTACACGGACATCGTTGAAAAATTCCGTTATGCCGACCCTGATGCAGAAGTACGGCGCATCATAACCGTCAATATCGACACCATCTACAATCCGCCGGACGTCATTATCAATGTCGACACCCTGTCCATCGTCGAATACGGCGCCTATGACAAAGTCGGTTACAACCGGTACCGTTTTTATGACGTGCCCCTTCTCCTCGGATACGAGCTGGACCGGGGACGCTGGATTGTCCATATCAACACCGGTCTCATGCTCAACATCGGCACCTCGCGACGCGGACAGATTCTCGATCCGCAGTCCAATCTGGTGTCCATTCACTCCGGGGAAAACAGCAGTTACCCGGCCTTTCGCAGCAAGGTCGGTTCCAGTTTGCTCATGAGCCTCGGATTCAATTATGCCGTGAGACCCAAACTGCACCTTCTGTTGGAACCCCAATTCCGGGTTTGGATGAAACCGCTCAATCTGGAAGATTATCCGGTCGACCAGAAATACATGAATATCGGCCTGGCCATGGGTGTCCGGCAGTACTTCTGATACGCATGACCCTGAAACAACTGCTTTTTCCTGTTTCTGCCCTCCTCCTCTTCCTGCCGGCCTGCGAGAAGGAAAGGGATGAATTCACACCCGTGGATAGCGTGCCTTTGTATCCCCGTGGACAAATAGGAAATTTCTTTCTGGGGATGGACCAGGCCCCCGATACGGTTTTTACCGTCAACAACCAATCCGGCTTCAAACTCCGAAGCCACACAGGCGTACTTGTGGAAATAGAACCTGAAACTTTTGGTATCCCTGGGGGTGCACCTGCCGAAGGCACCATCCATATCGCCTGGAAAGAGATCAGAACCTTGTATGACCAGGTGTCCCGGCGCATGTCCCTCCGCCTCGACAACCAATGGATGAGACCTTACCTGCTTTTCGAATGGTCGGCCCATCAGGAAGGCACTCCACTCGAATTGCGGAAACCGGTCGTGATCAAATGGCCGGAGAACCAACCTGCCGGAGCTCTCCAGCTCTGGCACGGTCAGTGGTCCGAACCGTCGGGTTTTACCTGGAACCTCTCCTCTACCGGAGGGGTCAGCCTCAGTACATGGGTTGATCCCGTTCAGGGAAGCGGAACCAACGGCTATTTGGTCAGTACCGATCAAACCGGTATATCCGGTGCCGTACTGGTGGAGGATGCCCGAACAGATTCCTTGCAGGCAACCTTTTTTCCTGCCTACAGCAAAACCAATACTGCGGTCTATTTTCTGGATACGGACCACGGTTCGGCCCTGGCATTCCGGGATAATGGCGCCGGCCTTTTCATCCTGCCCGGGTTACCCGCCGGCCGGAACGGACGTGTCGTGTGCGTGACGGAAGCCATCCGCTACCGGTTCTACAGTTCATGGAAAGACATCACCACCCCCTCTCCCGGCTGGGAACCCCGGCCCACCGAACGCCAGCTACCTGTGGTTTATGAAATGTTGCGGGGTCTGTGACCTGATCTTGCACGGCAACATTTATGCCCCTGACCTTGTTTAGGCACCAAAGTGATATGCCATGAGCCAGCCGGTCAAAACTTCCGTGATGATGTACACGGAACAAACGCCCAACCCTGAGTCCCTCAAGTTTGTGACCAACCGGATCCTGTACCAGGGGACGGCAGATTTCAAAACCGCCGAAGTGGCGGAAGAATGGTCGCCTCTCGCCCATGCCATCTTCAGCCTTCCCTACGTGAAGGGGGTATATATTTCCCACAATTTCGTCACGGTCACCAAAGAATTGACCTTTTCCTGGGAGGATATCATGCTTCCCTTGAAATCCTTCATTCGGGATTTTCTGGAAGGGGGAGAAGTCATTGTCAGGGAGGGTTATTCCGCCTGGATCGAAGAACATGAAGCTACCAACGGCAACAGCCGTACCTACAACGAGTCGGACGCGGCCATCGTGAAAAAGATCAGGGAGCTCATCGACACCTACGTCAAGCCGGCCGTGGAAATGGATGGTGGCAATATCGAATTCAAGGATTTTCACGAGGGCATCGTCACCGTACCCATTCAGGGCACCTGCAGTGGATGTCCTTCCTCCACGGTCACATTGACGTCGTGGATGG
>JAGFIW010000156.1 GCA_024103195.1 Saprospiraceae bacterium
TGTGAAGGAGGCGGATACGACTTTGGCGGAGTGACCTTGACGGAGAGTGGCATTTATGTGGACACGCTGGCTTCGGCCGGAGGATGTGACAGTATTGTCACGCTGGAGTTGACGGTACAGGGTTATCTGGATTCGACCATTACTGTCGCGATCTGTGAAGGCGGTGGATATGACTTTGGTGGTGTTACGTTGACGGAGAGTGGCATTTATGTGGACACGCTGGCTTCGGCAGGAGGATGTGACAGTATTGTCACCCTGGAACTGGCGGTATTGGAATCCATAAATGTCATGATCGAGGCTGTCATTTGTCAGGGTGATAACTATATTTTTGGTGGAGAGATATATGGCGAGAGTGGAGAATATACGGATACTCTTTTTGCCGCAAATGGATGTGACAGTATCGTTGTGTTGCAGTTGACTGTTTTGGAAACGGTCACTGACACTGTCTGGGCCGAAATATGTCAGGGACAATTCTATGATTTCGGCGGTTGGCAACTGGATGAGGCAGGTATTTATTCGGATACATTGACTTCACAAGGTGGATGTGACAGTATCATCCATTTGGTCCTGGACATAGTACCTGCCGCCCAAGATTCATTAGAAATAGCCATCTGTCAGGGAGAACAATATGTGTTGAATGGCGTGCCGTATACCCAACCCGGGATCTACACGGATACCATTTCAACCATGAACGGATGTGATAGCATTATTACCCTGCTGCTTTCGGTAAATGAAGTAACCATTGACACCATGTTGGCTTCCATTTGTGCCGGGGATACACTTATGTACAATGGAATGGCTTACACGGAATCAGGTGCCTACACGGATACAACACAGACCGCTAATGGTTGTGACAGCATAATGGTGATCCTCCTGGAAGTGTTTGATCCATGGACTATTGAAATTCTGGGGGATACCATTTTCTGTGAGGGGGATAGTGTATTGCTCAGTGCTTCCTTATCTGGACTGACTTATTTATGGTCAAATGGTCAAACGACACAGGAAATCCATGTTACGGAAAACGGCACTTATTATTTGACGGCTACCGATGAAAACGGATGTACGGCCGAAGCCCATGTGAATATGCACATGGCCGATCCTCCTGTGGCTTTTGCCGGAGATGATGTCACCATTGATTGTGCCATTCGCGAAGTTGCCATTGGTCCTGTTGACCCGATCACAGACAGCATTTTCTGGTCGGGACCAGCCATTGATTTCGGAAATCAACACGACCAGAACCCGGTTGTTGACGAACCCGGATGGTATGTGCTGACGGTGATTAATGCCTACGGATGTATGGATCAGGATTCCATGCTGGTTTCACAGATGAACAATTATCCACAGGCTGATGCAGGTCCGCCTCAAATCCTTAATTGCCTGATTGACTCCGTCTTGTTGCAGGGTAGTTCGAACGGATCCAACCTGATGTACGCATGGACAGGACCAGGCATTCACCAGGCCAATGCGTTCGTCGCTCATCCTTTGGTGGGAATGCCGGGTGTTTATATCCTTACGGTGACGGATACATTGCTGGGTTGTACATCAACGCCTGATACAGTAGTTGTAGAAGAAGACCGTATTGCTCCGGAAGCATTTATTGCATCGTCTGGCGTTATCTCTTGTTATCAGGACACCATTCTTTTGGATGCTTCCGGATCCACGCAGGGCCCGAATATCGTATTGACATGGACAGGGTTGGGTGGTCAATACCTGGGTAATGGTCTCTCGTTGACCACACATGTACCCGGCACCTACATATTACAGGTCGTCAATGAAGGCAACGGTTGCATGACCTCGGATACCATTGAGGTGCTTGATATTCGCTATTACCCGGATTTAGAAATCCTGCCTCCACCCTTACTCACTTGTCGGGATACGCAGGTAGTACTTACGGGTCAGGTGGACGATCCTTCCCGGGTGTATTGGCATTCCTGGACCGGTCCGGTGGCCGGAATTCTGGAAGGGGCCGAAAGTGCCTCGCCGTTGGTAGGCAAGCCCGGTACCTACCACTGGGTCGTCACGGATTCCCTGAGCGGATGCATGCGGGAGGATAGTGTCGTGGTTATTGCCGATGTGGAATTGCCTTTTGTTGTATTGCCGGATTCGGGTTCAATGGGCTGCCATGACCCCGTGTACAATATCATTCCGATCCAGGTATCCACAGGGCCGGATATTGTCTATGCCTGGACCACCACCAATGGTCAATTCAAAGACAATGTGGACCGCAGAGTGGTCATGGTAGAAACGCCGGGGACTTACCATCTCACGGTGACCAACGAGGATAATGGATGTATGGCCGTGGATTCCTCCGTTGTTATAGGTCCGCAGCCCATCCAGGGAGAGTTATTTGTTGTACCCAGTTGCCATAATGAGCAAAGTGGTTTGATTGAGATCACCAATATTACCGGTGGTGAAGGTCCTTATCTCGTATCCCTGAATGGAGAACCGTTCTCGCCTTTCCGGATATTCAACGGATTGAGTCCCGATACCTTCCACGTGGTCATCCGGGATACCAAAATGTGCGAATGGGATACCATCGTCATTATTGAAAGTCTGCCCCCCATATATGTGGACCTCGGGACGGATGTATGGATCAAACTCGGAGATACAGCCCAACTGAATGCAGAGACCAATATTCCGGATGGTGCCATTGAAGAGATCGATTGGATACCGGCGGATGACCTGAGCTGCACGGATTGCCTGGATCCCTTGGCCTATCCCACAGAATCGACGGAAATCCGCATCATCCTTACCGATACCAATCACTGTATTGTATCCGATGTCATCCAGATTTATGTGGATTCCGAAGGAAAGGTATATATCCCCAATGCCTTCTCACCCAACAATGACGGCACAAATGACCGTTTTGTCATCTATGGCGATGAAGGCGTCAGGCGCATCATTGAACTTCGTATTTACGACCGATGGGGCAATTTCGTCTTCCATGGCTATGATTTCCCGCCGAACGATCCCTACTACGGATGGGACGGCAAATTCCGGGGCAAGCCCATGGATCCGGCCGTACTGGTTTATTGGACGACTGTCGAGATGATCAACGGTCAAAAGGTGATCCTGAAAGGGGAAGTCCAAATCGTGGACAAGTAGAATGGGTACTGTCAACCGGCTTTTGCCCGGGACGGAAAGCCAGGAAATCCCAATGCCATCCTCCTCCCTTGTGTTTCAATCATGCTGGACCCGTGAGCGCATCGGCCCGGTTTTAGCGTCACGATGGCCTGGAAGGCCGTGTCAACTACAGGCTGCCATCGAAGTGTCTGCCCCATAATGGGTACCGGGACATTGCTCCCAAGCGTTATCTTCGCATGATACCTTTTGGCGATATGGAAGCGTTTATTGCCTTCTTTGAGCATATGCCTGCCTGGGAGCGACTGGTTTGGGTGGTCGTTTGTCTGGCCGTCAGCTGGCTTCTTGAGGCCTGGACACCGTTGTTTCGGTTTTCCTATAGAAAGTGGCGGCATGCCACGGCGAATCTCATTTTACTGGGATTCGTGGTCCTCATCAATCTAGGGTTCGGACTCCTTGTGGTTTGGTCGGTCCATGAATCGCGGCAATCCGGATTTGGTCTGTTCGAAATGTGGCACCCTCCCCTTTGGGCCCAATTGGTCATAACCGTATTATTGTTGGACCTGGTAGCCCAATACTTTGCCCACTATCTGTTGCATAGGGTCAAATGGATGTGGCGGCTGCATATGGTACATCACAGCGACACCAAGGTGGATGCCACAACGGGCACCCGACATCATCCTTTTGACTTTTTGATCCGCGAGTTGTTCTCCCTTGGTGTTGTCCTGTTTCTGGGTGCCCCGTTGGGCTTTTATTTGTTTTACAGGTTTCTGACCATTTTTTTCACGTACTTCACCCATGCCAATATTTCGCTGCCCATGTGGCTGGACAGACCGCTGAGTCTCGTTTTCGTGACCCCCTACATGCACAAGTTTCACCACCACTTCGAGAGGCCCTGGACAGATACCAATTTTGGTAATATTTTTTCCGTGTGGGACCGGATATTCGGCACCTTTGTCTATGCGGATCCCCGCCAGGTCGTTTATGGACTCGACGTTCTGGATGCCCGCACCGATGAAGATGTCTGGTACCAATTGCGCATTCCCTTCGATCGCGGGATCAAGACCGATGAATAGACGTCCCTAACGCACGTCGAAAACGAGCCTCCCGCCAACAGGCAGCAGCAAGGCAAGCAAGGATTTCAGGACCAGCGTGGTTTATAGGGTTGCCTGGAGCATTGGACAGTGACCTGCGCAGGGAAGTCCCTGACTTCGCCGCAAAGGGAATGAGCATTATTTCATCCTCAGACTTCCGTGGTTGAGCTTGACCCCAATCAGGCGACCGGAGGAGGCCTGGCCGTTATAGGCTTTCAATTTTTTGAATCCCGCCTTCTCCTCCAGGATTTGTTCATGCAGGGATGGAGGAAGGTGAATGCCGCCGAACGTGGTCTCAACTTCCATACGAAAATCCGTGTCCGGCTTCACCAAATAAAGGTCGCTGTATTTGCCCGAGAACAGGATTTCCTCGAAACGGGAAGACAATGATCCGATCTTCAGATTGCCGTAAGTACTTTCTGCTTTGAGCGCTTTGTTCAGGACGTCGATGTTGGTATTGGTAAATTTGGATTTGAGCAGCAACTTGCCCGCCTTTTCGATGCCGACGTCTCCATAGGCAATGACGATGTAGGCATCGCCGGAGGTGCCGAGGCGATAGGTGTCATACTTGCCTTCCGCCTGCAGCTTTTCCGAATCATTCAAACGGATCTCAGAGTACGCCGTTTGGGCGCGAAGCTGATCGGCACGAATGACATCGAGTTTGCTGTACTTCATGTTCAGGTCCGTGTTGCGCAAGGCTTCACAGATGGCTTTCCCGTAGGCAAGGTCAATTTCCGAGATACCTTCCAACGCGCCGGTCTTCAGGCTGCCGTAGCTGAGCACAATTTTGGACTTTCCGGCATGATGGTCGATGGATACATCCCCATACCGGTTTTTCAGATCAAGGGTTGCTTTGTCCGGCATTCTGACATCGTAGTCGATACGGAATTCGGACCTGCTGTTGTTCCACCCACCCAACCAGGAGTCGTTGTTGTCGAGCATGGTTGAAGCCGAGACCTGGTCACCGTTTTGCTTGAACAAAATGCGGATGTGGGAAAAGACTTCCTCCGCCTCCTTACGGGATTCCGATTTGACAGTGACCGTTACGCGGACTTCCACCTTGGGCTGATCCCATGTCTTGATTTCAATTTTGCCATACCGGTTGTCCAGGGCTACCGTCCCGTTGGCGCTTAGGTTGAAATTCTCATTGAATTCCTTGACAAAGGGACTCTTTTTTTGTGCGGCCACCGAGGTGCCGACGAGGAGTGACGCCAGGAGGAGCAGGAGGCATGGGCCTTTATATCTGATCATGATGCTTGGATTTGGTCGTTTCAATTTGATGCAGGACATGGTCCAATAGTTCCAGTTTGACCTGGTAGTTTTTGATGAGGGATCGAATGACCTCCTGACGGAAAGGAGGCGGCACATCCTCGAGTTCGGTCTTCAATTCCTCAATGGAACGGGCGATCTCCGCTATGTCGGGTTCGACCACCGAGAGGGCGCCATGACTTTCCAGTTGGTGGACGGTTTGGGCGATGCGCTGTTGGTAAAACCTTTCAGCTTCCAGGAATTCGGACATGGCCGGATCCGGCTGTGGCTTGAATTTGGGAGCGACCCACCAACCGAGCCCTGCGCCGATGAGGATGAGTACGCTGGCGGCAACGGCATAATGCCAATGGCGTAAAACCGGTATGCGGCGTTCCCGCAATTCCGGTTGGACACGAGTCTGTATCGCCTCCCAAATATGGGCCGGCGGTTGCGCGCTGTCGAAATCTTCCCGGTTTTCCCGGACAAACCGGGATAGAGGATCCGTATTCATGACTTTTCGTTTTGCAGCAGGAATTCACGTACTTTTTGGCGAGCCCTGCTGAATTGTGATTTGCTGGTCGTCTCACTGATACCCAGGATGCCGGCGATCTCACCGTGGTCATAACCTTCCATCAGATAGAGGGAAAACACGGTCCGGTATCCGGTACTCAGTTGGCTCATGGCTTTCTGGACCGCCTGCACACTAAACCGGGGTTCTTCCGGTTCGGGGTAGACATCCGGTACATGGTGATGGAAGGGTTCGTCCAGGGAGACCTGCAACAGCCGGCGACTTTTCAACCGGTTGATACAGTTGTTGATGACAATCCGCTTGATCCATCCGCCCAGCGTCGTTTCGCCCCGGAACGATTCCAGGCGCTGAAATACCTGCACAAAGGCGTCCTGTAACGCATCCTCGGCATCGGCAGCGTTGCCTACCATACGCAATGCCGTATTGTACATCGCACGGGCATAGCGATGGTAGAGTTCCTGTTGGGCTTTCGGGTTGCCCTGCAGGCATTTCGCGATCAGGATGCGATCGAGATGATCCGCGGGTGTCTCCATCTGGATTTCCATCCGAAGGTAAGGACAACACCTCGTCGGGAAGGTTGCATGCCGGGGATGCTGATGGCCATTGACTTTCATCGACATATCAAACGCCCTTTCATCCTCACGGGCAACGTACAGTGGCCTGTACCTCTGCAGGGAAATGCCACAACCTGTAACTTTGTGCCCCGAAACGGTTGACGGCATTTAAACGTTACACCCTAAATCATTCCTGGAAACCCCGACAAGCAAGCGGTATGTCCATACACATCACTCTACCGGACGGCAGTGTCCGTACCTACCCATCCGGTGTTACCGGAATGGAAATCGCCCAGTCCATCAGTGAGGGTCTGGCGCGGAATGTATTGGCTGCCAAAGTCAACGGGGAGACCTGGGACGCTTCGCGACCGATCGAATCCGACGCCACCGTCCAGTTGCTCACCTGGAATGACCGGGACGGGAAGGCGACCTACTGGCATAGTTCGGCCCACCTCATGGCCGAGGCCCTCGAAGCCCTTTACCCTGGAATCCGTTTCGGGATAGGGCCCCCTGTGGAGAACGGCTTTTACTACGATGTGGATCCCGGAGACCGGACCATAAGTACCGAAGATCTGGCGGCCATCGAAGAAAAAATGCTCGAACTGGCCCGCCAGAAAAATCCCTACGTGCGGAAGGAAATATCCAAATCCGAGGCGCTGGCCTATTTCACCGAAAAAGCAGATCCCTACAAAATTGAATTGTTGCAGGAGCTCGAGGACGGAAAAATCACCTTCTACCAACAAGGGGGGTTCGTGGACCTTTGCAAGGGTCCCCACATACCGGATACCGGGCACATCAAGGCCGTCAAGCTGACCAATGTGGCGGGCGCCTATTGGCGGGGCGATGAGACCCGCAAACAACTCACCCGCATTTACGGGATAACCTTCCCCAAGGCCAAGGAACTCAGCGAGTACCTGGAAATGCTGGAGGAGGCCAGGAAAAGGGATCACCGCAAGCTCGGCCAGGAATTGGAGTTGTTCATGTTTTCGGAAAAAGTGGGGGCCGGTCTTCCTATCTGGCTCCCGAGGGGAACGGTACTTCGCACCCGTTTGGAAGAATTCATGAAGCGCGAGCAAATCAAACGGGGATATACGCCCGTCATCACCCCTCATATCGGCAAAAAAGAATTGTATGTGACTTCCGGGCACTATGAAAAATACGGGAAGGACAGCTTCCAACCCATCCACACGCCGAGGGAGGGTGAGGAATTCCTTCTCAAACCGATGAATTGCCCGCATCATTGTGAAATATTCGGACACAGGCCGAGATCCTACAAAGAACTGCCACTCCGGATCGCCGAATTCGGCACGGTTTACCGGTATGAACAAAGCGGTGAACTGCACGGTCTGACCCGGGTCCGCGGATTTACCCAGGATGATGCCCATATTTTTTGCACGCCCGAACAGGTGAAGGACGAATTCCTCAATGTCCTGGAGTTGACCCAATTGGTCCTGCGCCGGATGGGATTTGATCAGGTGACCACCCAGATTTCCCTTCGGGATCCCGACAATCCGGGCAAGTACATAGGATCCGATGAAAATTGGCAAAAGGCCGAGCAAGCCATCATTGACGCCGCAGCAGAAGCCGGCGTGGAAACGGTTACGGAATTGGGAGAAGCCGCTTTCTACGGTCCGAAACTTGACTTCATGGTGCGGGATGCCCTTGGTCGCAGCTGGCAACTGGGTACCATCCTGGTGGATTATAATTTACCCGAGCGCTTCCGTTTGGAATATATCGGTTCGGACAACCAGACCCACCGCCCGGTCATGATCCACCGCGCTCCCTTTGGCTCCATGGAGCGCTTCATCGGCGTTCTGACCGAACACTGCGGCGGAAATTTTCCGCTGTGGCTGGCTCCGGATCAATTTGCCCTGTTGCCGATAAGTGACAAGTTCAATGATCAGGCACGGGACATACGCGCCAGGCTGATCCTGGAAGACATCCACGGTTATGTGGATGACCGGAATGAAAGCATCGGGCGCAAGATTCGCGATACGGAATTAAAAAAGGTGCCCGTTATGCTGATCGTCGGCGAAAAAGAAGCCGAGGCAGGCGGTGTTGCGGTCAGGAAACGGGGCGAAGGTGATCTGGGCCTGATGGGCCTGGATGAATTTGTCCGTTGGTTCAAAAACCAGGTCGAAGCCGGGTAACCCGCATGGCCGGGTGCGAAAACATTCAGCGCCTCCAACCCGGCATGTCCGACTGGTCTTCTTCGGGAATGCCCTTGCCGAAGTGGCGGAGATTGTACGTGAAGGAAACCATGGCAAACCGCGTCAACGCATTGGTGCGGCTGTCTTCGATCCAGGTCTCCATGACGGTTCGACCGATACTCCGGTTTTGGTTGAGCAGGTCATTGACCGCAACGGCGATCTCGCCCCGCTCGTTGCGAAACAGTTTTTTCCCGATGGCGAGGTTCCAGAGGAAATAATGCTGGTTGAATCCTTCACTGAGTCCTCCGTAATACTGGTGACTGATATCGGTGCGAAGGACAATACCTGCCATGATTTGCCAATGGCATCTCAGTGAACTGCTTTGGTTGAAAAAGGACTCATCGGTTTCGGGCTGCAGGGAATTGCGCACGACATTCCAGGAGGGGCGTGCGGATACGGTAAAATCGACCAGGGAGCTGATGTTGCTGGAGAGAGTGATGCCCCCCGCCACCACATGGTTGAGCGCTTCGGAACGCTGACCGTTGACCAGGCCGGGATTGTTCTGGAAAGTGTATCCCAGATCCAGATTGAGATTGGAGCGGAGGATACGGGCCGGCACGCCGTATGACCCAAACAGGCGGAGGTTCCAGGCGCCATCGAGATTGACGGGAACCACCAACTGGGCGCCGCCGGGAATTTTCATGGCGGCCGGATACGGATGTTGGGCACCGGCGAGCCAAATGCTGTTCACGATCTGGTCGGCCACATATTCGCCCCGGGCCATCAGGAAAAGCGTCCTCGACTTGGCCGGCAGGGTGTATTGATAGCGCAGGAAA
>JAGFIW010000161.1 GCA_024103195.1 Saprospiraceae bacterium
TCCAATCTGGATCAGGGCGGAGTGGCCTACCGTGTCCGGCGGACGGGTTTGGGGGAAGAAATCGCCATTCGGGCCGCGCAGGTGATGGGCCTTGGCGTGGCTGGTGTAGACATCCTTGAGTCCGAGCGCGGTCCTCTGGTCCTGGAGATCAATGCCTCTCCGGGATTGGAGGGTATCGAAAAGGTGACGGGCAGGGATATTGCCGGGCAGATTGTCAGTTATTTGGAGAAGCTCATCGACCGGTGAAATGGTGAACGGACAGGCATGATCATGAAGGAACAACCCCTGAAATTGCACGGACAACTCATCCATCCCGGGGAAAACCGGGAGGTTGGTTATCCCGTTGGATCATTGCCCTCCGGTCATAGGATTCAGGCCAGCATTCATGTCTACCGGGGTATGGCCCCCGGTCCCTGTCTGCTGCTGCTGGCCGGTATGCATGGAGACGAAATCAACGGGGTGGAAATCCTGCGCAGGAGTCTGGATGAGGGCATGTTCGGGCCTTTGGTGGCGGGTACGGTCATTGTGGCCCCTTTGCTCAATGTCTTTGGATTCATCAATTTTTCCCGGGATTTGTCTGACGGCAAGGATATCAACCGCAGCTTTCCGGGATCGGTCAAGGGCTCTTTGGCCTCCCGGTTGGCCGGTCAAATCACGCGAGAGCTGTTGCCTGTGGCGGATTACATCGTGGATTTCCACACGGGGGGCGCCAGCAGGTACAATTTCACCCAGGTCAGGTATTCGGACGACAACGCAGCATCTCTTGAATTGGCGCGTTGGTTTGGCGCCCCCTTTCTGGTCAGGAAATCCGTCATAGGCCATTCCTTGCGGAAAACGGCGACGCGGATGGGCAAGCCTGTCATTGTCTACGAGGCGGGTGAGTCCCTGCGCTATGATCCGGCAGGTATCCGGGAAGGTCAGCGGGGAATTAGACGGGTCATGGCCCATCTTGGCATCACCAACGGGGAAGAGGAATCACCGGATCCGGTGGAATTGTCGGAGAGTACCTGGGTCAGGGCCACGCATGCCGGCCTGTTTTTATGGGCGACCTCGTCGGGCAGTTTTGTGCGCAAAGGGCAGACTTTGGGCGATATCCATGATCCCCACGGCAAAGTCCATCATATCGTCAAACCCAGCAGGGATGCCTGGGTGATTGGTCACAACAATGCGGCCGTTGTCAGCCTTGGGGACGGCCTGTTTCATTTGGGATGGACCTGATTTTCAACGAACACGATCCATGTAAAACTCCGAGATCCGGGGATCGACCCGGATGTCACCGGGCCTAATGGGATTGGTGAGGGTGATCCCTTCCAGGGTCCGGCAACGCGAAAGGGCCACATAAAGCTGACCGTGTTCGAACATGCCTCCGGTGAGATCGATTTGGACCTGGTCGAATGTTTGGCCCTGGCTTTTGTGTATGGTGACGGCCCAGGCCAGACGCAACGGCATTTGGGAAAAGGTGCCTACCACCTCTCTCCCTATTTCAAGGCTGCTGGGAGGAGGAGGTGTGTACCGGAACAACTCCCAGGAAACCGGTTCTACAAAAAACTTTTCTTCCCGTCCCTCCGCTTTTCGCACGGTAACTTCCACCTTGTCGGGCTCGAGCCGGGTGACCAGCCCGAGTGTGCCATTGACAAAGGCGCCTTCCGGGTCGTTGCGGATGAACATGACCTGTGCGCCCACACGTAGACGAAGCAGGGGGTCTGTCGGAAAGACTTGTTCATTGAAGGAACCGGTGACCTTGGCCATATAGGTCTGTTCAACGCCTTCCAAAGCATTCAACCGGCTGCTGTTGATCTGATCAACTTTGGCATTTCGCGCCGCGAGGATAATCCGGAGGTTTTCATCCTTGCCATCCATTTGTCCAACCCGGGCATTCAGGGCTTCCAGCGTATCGGCATCGGCCCGGTTGGTGCGGATTTCATCGAGCAACCGAAGGAAGTAACGGTCTTTTTGCCGGAAAACTTCCTGCAGTTCGACCATTCGCCAGGAGAAGGATGTCTGAAACGCTTTGGCATCGAAAAAATAGGGACTGGGATAACCCCACGCTTGCAACATCTGACCTTCCTCTTTTCGCACGACCGGAGGCAGTTGGAACAGATCGCCAAAGAGGGCAAGACGAACGCCGCCAAAGGGCCTTGAATTATTTCGATTGATCTGAAGGAAGAGATCAATGCGGTCCATGATATCGGACCTGACCATGGAGACTTCGTCAATAACGAGAATTTCCATGGCCTGATAAAGCTTTTTGAAACGGCCTTTTCTGACTTCGGAGGGTCCGAACAAATGGGGAGGAAACTGGAAAAAGGAATGGATCGTTTGCCCACCGGCCTGTAAAGCGGCAACACCTGTTGGAGCGGTTATGACAATTTTCTTCGATGTGGTTTGATGGAAAAGGCGCAGAAGGGTGGATTTTCCCGTACCTGCCTGTCCGGTGACAAACAGGGTGTCATTCCCCGATTCAAGCAGATCAAGGATCTCCTGAAAGGCGGGAGTGAGTACCTGAGGTGTGAATTCGGGCATGCGGTCAGGGTTCAACCGGCTTCACGAAATAACTGACCGTCGGGAAGTGGTCACTGTATCCGGAAATGTATTCGTCAAAATCAAACGTTCGGTAAGGATAGCCGCGATAATGACCCATGGGTTGGATCAAATAGGGCTTGTTGACGATGGCTGATTTGAAATAATGGAACCGGTCCTTCCTTTTCTCCAGCAACGAATGGGAGATGAGGATCTGGTCGAAAAGGCTCCATGCATCGCGATAAGCCAGTGTCCCAAACCCTTTTTTGTAAAAGGAATGCCAGGGGTTATAAAAGGTGCCCGGGCGGGTTTTTTCCACCTTGGGAAAAGAGCGAAGCACCTGCCGGATGCTGGCATTGACCGGGTCGTCGTTGAAATCCCCCATCACGATGATTCCGGCATCCGGGCGTATCAGGAGGATGGAATCCACGATCTCTCGATTGCGGGCAGCTGCAGCGTTTCTCCATGGTCGGGTGGCTTTCTCGCCGCCGCGGCGGGATGGCCAGTGGTTGACCAGGATATGCCATTCATGCCCCATCAATTCGCCGTGTACATGCAGAATGTCTCGGGTAATCAGCGGGGTGCTATCGGCGGTAAGAATGTGAAGAGGCACCGATTGACTGGCTATCAAGGAAAAATATTCCGGTTGGTAAAGCAGGGCGACATCCACGCCGCGGGCATCCGGAGAATCATGATGCACAATCCGGTAATTTCGATCCGCCACGGCCGACTGCCGGACCAGATCCTCGAGTACACCCCTGTTCTCGATTTCAGCGACACCCAGAATGGCGGGACCGTCCGGTGTGAGGTCCGTACCCATATCTCCGATGACCTTTGCCAGGTTGAGCAGTTTGTCCCGGTAACGCGCGGACGTCCATTGGCGGGGCCCTTCCGGTGTGAATTCGAAATCGTTGACATCCGGTGTATCAATGGTATCGAACAGGTTTTCGAGGTTGTAAAATCCTACCGCAATGACTTGATATTGTTGGGCAAAGGCAGGGGTGACCAGAGCCATCCACAGAAGGGTGGTGAGGATTTTCATGGGGCGAAATTACGCCATTCAGTCAGGAAGATTTCCACGATCCATGGCTCGTGATCTTTGGCGAGGCTCATGACAGATATTTACTCGCCCTGTTGCCTTAAGGCAGCCGGCGATGACCTGGGAAAAAGTGGAAGGCACATCCCGGATTTTCCCATCGCCAGGAAATTTGGAACCATCAACGAAAACTTAACGGGGAATGGGTGAGAAAAGACGGTCGAAATCATGGGCCAACGGTTTTCAATACGAGGGCAAGACCTACCTTTGGACATCTTAGCCTATGATGATCCGAACCCTGACCCTGGCTTTCATGTTGTTGCCTTCCTGGATAACGGCAACTCTTTGGTCACAAACGACAGAAGTGCGCGGAAGGGTGGTGGATGCCCGGTCCGGCCTTTCGATCGGGAATGCTGCCCTGGTGGCCGGTGACATGGTATTTCCGGCGGATGAAAACGGCCGTTTCAGGGCGAGGCTGACGACGGAGGTGGACACCCTATTTCGTCTTACCGCTGAGGGGTGGGAGGATAAGGAGTTCCGGATGCCTGCCCAGGCGGGGGCAGAGTGGGACCTGGGCGATGTCGCTTTGGTGGCCGCGTATGAACAACGTTTACAAAACCTGGCCAGGGACATTCCGGTCATCGAACTGACGGAAGCGGATTTTGATGAGAACGCAACAGGCAATATTTCGGGGCTGTTGCAGGCATCCCGTGACCCATTTTTGCGGGCCGCGGCCTTCCAGTTTTCATCGGTTCGATTCCGGATTCGGGGCTACGAGTCGAGATTTACCACTGTTTTGATGAACGGTGTTCAGGCCAATGACCCGGGCACCGGGGATGTATACTGGAGTGAATGGGCGGGATTGAACGATGTGATGCGCACCCAGGAAAATCTGGTGGGGCTTGCCTATCAGGGCGATATCCTTTCGCACATGGGCGGTGTGTCCACTTTCGATACGCGGGCGCACCGGCAGCGTCGTCAAACGCGGGTGGGGTATGCCTTTTCCAACCGGACGTTTACCCACCGGCTCATGGCTACGCATTCTACAGGTTGGAGAAAGGGGGGCTGGGCTTTGTCGGTCTCCGGTTCACGGAGATGGGGTGAAGAGGGATATCTGCCCGGCACTTTTTTTGACGGGTATTAGTATTTTCTGTCTGCGGACAAGCGGCTGGGTTCCAAGCACATCCTTAATCTGACCGTTTTCGGTTCACCTGTGCGAAGAGGGCGTTCGACGGCCAGTACCCAGGAGCAGTACGATATAGCCGGGTCTGTGTACTACAATCCGTATTGGGGATATCAGGAAGGCGATGTGCGCAACAGCCGCGTGCTGGATACCCATCAACCAACCGCCATACTCCGGTACGACTGGCAGCTTCGTCATGACAGACGGCTCATGGCCGCCTTTTCCTGGCAGCAGGGCAAATATGGGTCTTCGTCACTCGAATGGAATGGAGGAAGAGATCCGAGGGCGGAATATTACCGGAGATGGCCCAGTAGTGTGGAAGATCCCGGGGTGGCCGAGGAAATGCGGAAATATCTGCGCGAACGCGAGGACCTCCGGCAGGTCAATTGGGCCTATATGTATGAAGCCAATCGCCACAATCTGCAAACCATCCGGGACGTGGATGGTGTCATTGGCCAGGATGTGACGGGGTTACGTTCCCAATACATGGTTCAGGAATACCGCAGCGATGCGCGGACTTTACAGGGTCGGGTGACGTATCAGACCAGTATCAACAACCGGCATCTTTTCAGTGTAGGCGTGCAGGGCCAACAATTGAGTACGGATTATTTCAAGAAGGCCCTGGATTTACTCGGTGGGGATTTTTGGCTGGATATCGACCGTTTTGCCGAGTTTGATTTTCCCGATGATCCCGATGTGCTGCAAAATGATCTTGACCGGCCCAACCGGTTGATCCGTGAAGGGGATCGTTTCGGTTATGATTACCGCATCCATGCCCGTAATGCACAGGTGTGGTCCCAGATATTTTTCTCCGGACGGCGGTGGGACGGCTTTTTGGGAGGCGAAGCGGGCTATGCGGATTTTTACCGGGAAGGTAAGGTCCGTACCGGGCGGTTTCCGGACAATTCCCTCGGGCGATCAGCCACCCTGGATTTCCTGACCTGGAAGGCCAAAGGGGGCCTCACCTACAAACTGGATGGACGTAATTATTTCACCCTGGCGGCCTTTGCCTCCGAGGGGGCACAGGATTTCCAGAACGGATTTGTCAGTCCTCGTACGAGGAATGATGTCATTCAGGATCTGCCGACCGAAAAGATTTTAGGCGGGGAAGCTGCTTATCATTTGCAATCTCCCGTACTGAAATTCAGAGCTACCGGATATTGGACCGATATCCGGGATCAGGTGGATGTCCTTACTTTTTTCAATGACCTGGCCAACACTTTCGGCAATTACATTCTAAGGGATTTGCATCGCCGGCATGTCGGTTCCGAGTGGGGTCTTGAATACAAACTGACGCCGGCCGTGGAGCTCAACGGAGCCGCCGCCATCGGGCAATATTATTACACCGACCGCGCACGTGCCACTGTCATACAGGATAATACCGGTTTGCCGGTTTATACGGATCGGGTTGTCTATCTCCGTCATTTCCGTTTGGACGGAATGCCTCAGCAAGCCTATTCCGTGGGTGCCACCTACAACAGCAGGAGGTTTTGGTTTGTCAACTTGCAGGTCAATTATTTCCGCAACTCCTATCTGGACTTTTCACCGGACCGGCGCACAGCGGCCGCTGTGGAGGGCGTGGAACCCGGGTCGGCAACCTGGGACGCCATCCTGGAACAAGAGGAGCTGCCGGACGGCATCATGGTCAACATTTTTGGCGGCAAGTCCTGGAAGGTAGGGCAAACATTTCTCTATTTGAATGCAGGTATCAACAACTTGCTGAACAATACGCGCATCCGCACCGGTGGATTCGAGCAACTCCGGTTTGATGATGAGTCCCGGGAGGTAGGGCGATTCCCCAACCGGTACTTTTACGCGTTTGGACTGAATTATTTTGTCAACCTCAGCGTGCGCTTCTGATCCATGAAAAAAACAATATTCCTTCTCTCCTGGGTTTTGCCACTGATGATGGCTTCGTGTGTTGATTTGAAGTTTGACGAGCCACCGCCAGGAGGAGAACCCGTCCAAATCACCCCTAATGCCACCCTTGAGCAAGTCAAGGCCTTCTACGTGCCGGGGGCATTCACCCCCATACCTGATTCGATGGTCATTCGTGCCATTGTTGTGGCGGATGACCGGTCGGGTAATTTTTACAAAACCCTGGTGATTCAGGATGAGACAGGCGGCATAGAACTGAAAGTGAATGCCATCGGACTTTTCAATGATTTTCCGACAGGAAGGGAAGTGTTTCTTTTTTGCCGCGGATTGCTGATCAGCGATTACAACGGTCTCCTTCAGCTTGGGGGCAGCACCTATCTGGATAACGGTCAAACCCGGCTGGGCGGCATTGAAGAAGTATTGATCGACAAATATTTAATACCCGGCAAGCGCGATCAGGCAGTAACCCCCAAAACATCAACCATCCAGGGATTGGGCCTCGGTGACCTCAGTACACTAGTGCGGCTCGAGGAGGTGGAATTTGCGGATGACAGCGCCAACGAACCCTATGCGGATCCGGTCAATCAGCTCTCGATCAACCGCAATGTACAGGATTGCCAGGGCAACACGATAATTCTGCGATCAAGCGGTTATGCGGAATTTGCGGGTGTACCCACTCCTGGCGGAAAGGGAGACCTGACGGCAGTCGTCGGTGTATTTGGAGGATCACTCCAACTTTTCATCCGGGACACTTCCGATGTTCACATGGAGGGACCCCGCTGTGGTCAGGGAGGTCCGGACGGATTGGACGCCTTGAACCAGGATTTCGAGACTGTCGGCAACCAGCAGGATGTCCAGTTGGCCGGATGGATCAATACGGCCACTGTGGGTTCACGGGTTTGGCGAGGTCGCACCTTCGACAACAATACCTACGTGCAGGCCACGGCATTCGGCGATTCGGAACCGGACATGCAAACATGGCTCATCACGCCGGCGATCAATCTTAGCGTTCCCAAGACGTTGCAGTTTCGTTCGGCTGTGGCCTTTTATACCCATTCCAGTACCGAAGTGTTGATTTCCACGGACTTCAACGGTACGGACCCATCCACGGCTACCTGGATCCCGTTGACGGCTACGCTGGCCGGTTCCGGCCAAAGCAATTACCAATGGGTCCCATCCGGTGTCTTGGATTTGTCCGGATATTCCGGCAAGGGATACATCGCTTTCCGGTATACAGGCAGTGGCCCCGGGGGACAGACCACCACCTTCATCGTGGATGATGTGGTCGTACAAAACAAATAATGACGGGTGGGTGAATTCCTGAAGTACCTGGTGCGTCCTGTTTGGGCAGTGGCGATAGTGGCGATAGTGACCCACGCTTCGGCTATGGCCCAGATACCGATTGTCCAGGCAAGATCCGAAGCCCTGGGGAGTACGGTTACTATTCGGGGATGGGTCACCAATGGTCCGGAATTGGGAAGTATCCGATATGTTGAAGATGAGACGGCAGGTATGGCCTTGTTCCCCGGAGTGGGGTCGGCGCCCGATTTTGCCAATCAGGTCAAAAGGGGTGACAGCATCGAGGTGACAGGTGTTCTCGTCGATTTCAACGGATTGCTGGAGTTGAATCCGGTCCTCAACTTTACGGTCCTCACTGAGGGAATAAGTCTGCCTGCGCCTCATCTCCTGTCTTTGCCAGAAGTGGAGGACGAAACCTGGGAATCGAGGCTTGTGCGCCTCGAGCACGTCCGGTTCAGCGACGAGGGCTATTTTTCAGCCAACCAACAATATCAATTGGAAGACGGTTTCGGTGACAGTCTGGCCCTATATGTCCGTTCCAACCATCCACTGGTAGGAGCGCCCATTCCTGTGGGAGATGTGGATATCGTCGCCATCGTCTCCGATTACAACGGTGTCCAGGTTTTGCCCCGGGATGCGGCGGACATCACGCCATCCGGCATCCTGTTTTTCGTGAATTGGGTCCGTCAGATTGATTTGAGTCCCACCACTGTAACTTTAACCTGGGGTACCAATATCCCCTCCTCGGCCATTGTCCGGTATGGTCCTCCGGGAGGACCAATGAGCGAGGACACGCTGACCGGAATGTCTCTCCAACACGTGCACACGCTGGATAGTCTGCTGCCGGCAACGGTTTATGCAGTGCAGGTGATGGCAAGACATCCGGCCGGTGAGATACCCGGGAATACCAGGTTTATGAGTACGGCTTCCCTTTTGGACGGGCAGGTCGAGGTGTACTTCAACCACGGGGTTGATCCTTCCTTCAGTACCGGGCCCATGCCTATCACCACTTCCGGAGATGAAGTGCTGGATGTGCTGCTGGACGCCATCGCCCAGGCGGAGGCTTCCATTGATGTGTGTATTTACAACATCAATGAAACGGCTGTCGTCCTTGCCCTGGAACAAGCCATGGCTCAGGGCATCCAGGTGCGCCTGATTGCTGCCCTGGCCACCGCCAACAGTGCGCTGGATCCGTCGCCTTCCTTTCCGGTGCTGTATGGCAACAAATGGGCACTGATGCACAACAAGTTTGTGGTTTTCGATGCCGGGATACCCGAAAAGGCCGCTGTTTTTACCGGCTCCATGAACTTCACGACGCCGATGATCCACGATCATCCCAACAATATGTTGATGGTGCGTGACCAAGCCCTTGCGAGAGCCTATGTCATGGAATTCGAAGAGATGTGGGGTGGGTTCGGACCGGAGCCGGACAGTGTACAAAGCAGGTTTGGTGCATCCAAAAAATCAAATACCCCTCAATTGTTTCGGGTTGGTGACGACCTCGTGGAGTTGTATTTTTCGCCTAGTGACCAAACCAACAGGGCCATTCTTGAATCCATTGATTCTGTCAGAGAGGAGATGCAGTTTGCGCTGCTCACCTTCACGAAAGATGATCTGGCGGAAGCCATCGTCCGGCGGATGCAGGACGGCCAGTTGGTGAGAGGCATCATTGACAACATCAACGACAACGGATCAGAATTTGCCTATCTGAAGGCACAGGGGGCGGATGTACGGGATGATACGCCTACCCGGATTCTGCATCACAAATACGCGATTCTGGATCAGGAGCGCGTCATTACAGGATCCCATAACTGGAGCAATGCCGCCAACGTCCAAAATGACGAAAACACGCTGATCCTTCACAGTCCCTCTTTGGCCAACCAGTTTCTCCAGGAATTCGAAGCGAGGTGGGATGAACTGGAACCAGCAGGTATCCACCCGTCGGCCAGTCCGGCCTTGATGGAATGGCATGCCGGATTTTCGGCGGGACAGTTGTGGATTCGGACGATATCCGTTGCCGAACAAACAGGGTACTGGATGTGCTCGGATCCAAGGGGCATCATGTTGTGGAAAACCCAAGGCCGGATACAGGTGGGTACCCAAACCCACCTGATGGCTGTGCCGAATACCTCTTCCGGCTGGTACGTGTTGAGTTGGGTGTCTGGTGACGGGGCGCCACTGCATTCCAGAGTTCTGGTCAAGCCGGACTGATGGACACCAAGGAATTCCGTTTCAAACAATTCCTGGTAAGGCAACAATTCGCCGCAATGCGGGTGAGCACGGACGGGGTTTTGTTGGGTGCCTGGAGCCGGCATCCTTCCCCGATGCGGATCCTGGATGTCGGTACAGGGACAGGACTTTTGGCGCTCATGCTGGCCCAGCGTTACCCTTCCGCCCGAATCGATGCCATTGAGGTGGATGCAGGGGCAATATTGGATGCCGAAAGAAATTTTCTGGATTCCCCCTGGTCAGAACGCCTGCGGCTGATCAGTAGCGATTTTGTGGCATGGGCCGATCATGGGGCGGAGGCAGGCACCTATGATCTGATTGTATGCAACCCTCCTTTTTTTGCCGGTCAGTTGCCTTCTGCCAATAGCCAAAGAGTAACGGCTCGGCATGAAACAAGGATGACCCTAGCTGTGCTGGTGCGGGCCGTAGCGAGATTGCTGCGTTCAGAGGGCCGATTCGACATTCTCCTGCCCTCGCAAAGAGGACCTGAGTTACAGGCAGTGGCCGCGGAATGGTCCCTGTACGCTCGCAGGATTTGGGCTGTTTCCTACCGGGAAGATCAACCGTGTTCGAGATGGTTGATTTCCCTGAGCCGGCAGGCAGGTGCTGTCGAACGCCATACCCACTTCATCCTGGAAAGCGGGACAGATCGATATACGCCTGATCATTGGCGTCTCACAGAGGCTTTTTACCTTGAGGACGGAAAAACAATGGGGTGAAGAATTTCTTCACCCCATTGTT
>JAGFIW010000164.1 GCA_024103195.1 Saprospiraceae bacterium
ACGGCAGTCAGCGGTATGATTGTTTCTACATGCACAATGTAACTTTCAACTCAGGCCAGTAATTGACTCTGGTTGGCACGATTGCAGATTTCAGGATCATCCTCATGGAAAGCGCCATGCATTTGCGCATCGGATTCCGTTTGCGGGAGCCAAGTCCCAGTGCCCATACTTACAACCTGCGCCTGACCTTCAAAGCCAAAGCATGAACACCGGTTCACGACGGTTCGTCATTTTGTTGTCCGCCCTGGTTTTTGTGGGGGGCGTGATCGGTTTCCAGTTGCTCAGCCGTCAAAAGACGGCACCACCCCGCAAACCCCCCGGGGAAACCGGATTGCCCACACTGGTCGCTACACCAGCCGATCCCGGCACCGTTCCGGTTCCCATCCCTTTCCAGGGCCGCACCACCGCTCTGGAAAAGGTGGATCTCTTTGCCGAAGTCAACGGCCTGTTTCTGGAAAGCGCCCGCCCGTTCAAGGAAGGCATGGCCTTTCGCAAAGGTGAAGTGCTGGCCCGTCTGGATGACCGCGAAGCGGCCCTGGCCCTGCATGGCCAACGGGCTTCCTTCCTCACCAGTCTGGCCCAGATGATGCCTGATCTCCGGATCGAATTTCCCGAAAGGTCGGATACCTGGGAGCAATACATCCGAAGTGTTCACCCCGAAAAAGCCTTGAACCCGCTTCCCCAGGCAGCTTCAGACAGGGAGAAGTACTTTCTCGCCGCCCGGAACATTCCGGCTCAGTACTATGCCATCCGAAGCGCCGAAGAGCGGCTCACCAAATACCGCATTCTCGCTCCCTTTGACGGCGCCCTGACCCAGGTGGATGTACAGACCGGTACCCTCATCCGCCCCGGTCAGCGTCTCGGCACCTACCTGCGTACCGGACAGTTCGAAGTAAGGTCCACCATCTCCCTGCGTGACATGCCGTTTGTCCGACCCGGATCGGAAGCCAGCCTCGAAAGCGAGGATACCGGAGAGGCCTTTCAGGGGCGGGTGATCCGCATCGGAGACATCCTGGATCCTTCCACCCAAATGGTCCCCGTATTCCTCAGTCTGCAGGGCGCATCCCTTCGTGAAGGCATGTATGTACGTGGCCGGATATACGGCCGGCCGGACAGCGGCATCGTCATCCTGCCCAAGGATCTGCTTATCCAGGGCGAGAAAGTATGGACCATCCGCGACAGCTCTCTCGTATTCCATCCGGTCACCCTCGTCCGCTCCACCCGCACGGACGTGTTGCTGAAAGATCTCCCCGAGGGTACCCTGGTTGTGCGCAAAGTGATTCCCGGACTCTACGAGGGGATGAAGGTCTCCTGGATTCAACCCTAACCCGGCCGGCATGCACGGAATAGTACGCTTCTTCATCCGCTACCCGATTGCCGGGGATCTCCTCATGCTGTTGCTCATGATGGCCGGCATCTTCGGACTGGTCAACATGCGGTCCACCTTCTTTCCCGAAGTGGAAAGCCGGGTCATCACCATTCAGACAACCCTGCCCGGGGCTTCACCGGAAGAGATCGAAGAAGGGATCATTCTCAAAATCGAGGAAAATCTCAAGGGCGTCAGCGGAGTGGAGCGGGTATCCTCCGTCAGCCAGGAAAACGTGGGCGTCATCACTGTCGAGGCCCTGAAGGGCTTTGATACCGAGAAAGTGCTCGATGATGTGCGCAATGCCGTGGACCGCATACCCTCCTTCCCGGTCGGGATGGAGCCCCCGGTCGTCTTCCGCAATGAAAACCTGGGCTTTGCCATCAGTTTCGCACTCAGTGGGGATGTCGATCTCAAAACCCTGAAGCAGTTTGCCCGCAAGACCCAAAACGAACTCCTGGCCCTCGACGGCATATCCAAAGTGACCCTCAACGGATTTCCGGATGAGGAAATCGAGATCGCCTTCCGCGAAAATGATCTCGAAGCCTTTCAAATGACCTTTGCCGAGGCGGAACAAGCCGTCAGGGCCGCCAATCTGGACCTCACGGGTGGCACCGTCAAAGGCAGCCGGGAAGAATGGCTGATCCGCGCCCGCAACAAAGGGCTGATTGCCGATGATCTCCTCGACATACCACTCCGCGTCTCTCCCAATGGCAACATCGTCACGCTTGGCCAGGTGGCTCAGGTGAGAGACAAATGGTCCGACAATCCCAACCGGAGCTGGCTGAACGACCGCCCTTCCGTCGTGATCACAGTCAATAACACCCTTTCCGAATCCATGCTCGGCATTGCCGAAAGGGTCAGGGATTACATCAAGACCTTCAACGAAAGGAACACCATCGTCCAGGCCTCCATTATCCGGGACGGATCGGTCGTGCTCCAGCAGCGGATCGATCTGCTGACCGAAAACGGCCTCATCGGCTTTGTGCTGGTTCTGCTCTTCTTGTCCATGTTCCTCAACTGGCGCCTGGCCTTTTGGGTGGCTCTGTCCATCCCCATCAGTTTCGCCGGCATGTTTCTCATGGCCTACATGCTCGACATCACCATCAATGTCATTTCGCTGTTCGGCATGATCGTGGTGGTCGGCATCCTGGTCGATGACGGTATTGTCATCGCTGAGAATATCTATCAATACTATGAACGGGGAGTGCCCCGCACCAAAGCGGCCATCCAGGGAACACTGACCGTCCTGCCGGCGGTCTTCGTCGCCGTGCTCACTACCGTCATCGCTTTCTCCAGTTTCGCATTCCTGGATGGCCGGATCGGAGACATATTCAGTGTATTGGGACTGGTCGTATCGCTGTCCCTGATCTTCAGTCTCGTAGAGGGCATTTTCATCCTTCCGGCCCACGTGGCGCATTCCCACGCCTTGCGTCCCCACCAGAAAACAGGCCGCTTCCAACAGTTTTTCGAAAAAGTCATGGGTTGGATGCGGGATGGTATCTACGCCCGGGTGTTGCGGTTTTCACTTCGCTACCCGGTCAGTGTCTTGATTTTCTTTACCGTCACCCTGTTGTTGATGGTCGGACTGGTCAGGGGAGGTATGGTCAAAACGACGGTGTTCCCCTTCATACCCCGCGACAACCTGCAGATCCAGCTCAAGATGCCGACCGGTACCCGCGAGCATGTCACCAGGGATGTCCTGCTGCGTATCCAGCGGGTTGTGGAAGAGGTCAATGCGGAATTCAGCGGACAGTATTTCGAAGGAGGATTGTCGCCCATTACCCACGTCGAACTCAAACTAGGACCCACCACGTATGAAGGCGCCCTCGATCTGGCTTTGCTGGACAGTGAGAGCCGCGACACCATCACCTCCACCATGATCAGTGATGCCATCCGCAACCGGCTCGGACCGGTACCGGAAGCGGAAGTCCTCACTTTTGGCCAACCCTCCCCGTTTGGAAGACCGGTGGCCGTATCCCTCCTGGGACACGACTACGCTTCCCTGCAAGCCGCCGTGCGCGAGATACAAACCGAACTCGAATCACTGGCAGAGTTGCGTGACGTCACCAACAACAACCAGGAAGGGCTGCAGGAAATCCAGATCGCCTTGCGCGAAAAGGCCAAAGGCCAGGGCATCACCCTGCGGGAGGTCATTACTCAGGTCCGGCAAGGATTTTTCGGTGCAGAGGTACAGCGCCTGCAGCGGGGAGAAGATGAGGTCCGTGTGTGGGTCCGCTATGGCGAAGAAGACCGGGATGATATCTCCCGGCTCGGTGAAATGCGTATCCGACTGCCGGACGGACGGGCCTTGCCCCTGGCAGAAATTGCTGACCTGGAAATCCGGCGCGGCGTGATCGCGATCTACCACCTTGACGGATTGCGGGAGATCAAAGTAGAAGCCGATATCGCCCGGACGGATGTATCAGTCACAGACCTCAACACCGACATCCGCGACCAGATCGTTCCTCGTGTCCTGGCCAATTACCCAACGGTCAAAGCGTCTTTTGAAGGCCAGAACCGCGAGCAGCTCAAGACCATCCGCTCGGCCAGAATCGTCCTGCCCATCATGCTCCTGCTCATGTTCTTTACCGTAGCGGTTACCTTTCGTTCCCTCAGCCAAACCCTCGCCGTGTTTGCCCTCATCCCCTTCGGATTTATGGGCGTCATCCTCGGCCACTGGGTCCTTGGCCTCCAGATCAGCCTCTTCTCCTTTTTGGGGATCCTGGCATTGGTCGGCATCCAGGTCAATGATGCCCTCGTCATGGTGACGACCTACAACCAATTCATCCAAAGGGGCAACCGGGTCATTCGGGCGCTCTGGGAAGCCAGTATATCTCGTTTCCGCCCGATCATTCTGACTACTTTGACCACCGTAGGCGGCTTGGGACCTCTGTTGTTGGAAAAAAGTTTCCAGGCCCAGTTTCTCATCCCCATGGCGGCATCCGTCGCCTTCGGGCTGACGGTGGTGACCACCCTGACCCTTTTCTTGCTGCCCGCCCTGTTGCTCATCATCAATCACATCAAACGGTGGGCCGTCCTCCAATGGGAAGGTCAATGGCCCGATCCTCGCATGGTCGAACCCTCCCATGAAGGCAGAAAGAGCTATCTGTGGCTTTGGATATTC
>JAGFIW010000175.1 GCA_024103195.1 Saprospiraceae bacterium
GGTGAACGTGAAGGAGAAGCGCAGGCTGATTGCCGACGCCGTCCTGGCCAGGGGAGGTTGGCCGTTTTGACCAATCCCTTAACGGATCAATTCCAAATCGATCCCCATCAGCCCGTCTCGCTTCAGATTGGGCACAATGGTAAATTCGAAGATGTCATCCACGCGCACATGGTGCCCACGTGGCAACTGGGAGAAATGGAAGAAAATTTCTCTGGGCTGGAACTCCAGATCCAGGTAGCGCATGAATCCGTAGCCTTCATCCACATTGTAGCAAACCCCCCTGACACGGCTGTCTTCCTTGCCCCAATCCAAAGGATCCTGGTCCACGGAACGCACGGGCAGCAGGTTGGGGATGAGGAAACCTGACGTAAACTGGTCACATTCGTTGATCAGATCCCGGGAAATGTTCCGGAAGGCGATCAGTTCGACCCGGACACCCATATTCTGGATGGCGGCAACGGCTTTGGTGAAATCACCGTCGCCGGTCAACAGGAAAATCTTATCCAGATTGGCGGCCTGAATGATCATGTCCGTGGCCATCTCGACGTCCACGTTCCCTTTGGTCACCCAGTCTCCGCTTTCGGTTTTGTAGCGCCGCACAGGCTTGGTGACCACTTTGTATCCAAAAGACCGCAGCACGCTGAAATAACCGTATTGGCGATCCCGGTACTCGATGTCTTCGGCGGCGCGTTCCTCGTCAAAAACCATGTAGGTATTGAGGCGCAGGCCTTTGTCGTTCATCAGGCAAAAGTCCCGCAGGATGTCATAGCGCATGGCATACCCGCCGTTGAGACTGATGTTGTAAGCGTCAATGTAAATTCCGACTTTCATGTGATTGGTGGTATGAATGATTGACGGCTTGGGATGCGGCGGCCAAAGGTACATGCAATGACCTTAATCCCCCATGCGCCGTCAAACTGATTTTAGTATATGAAATATTTATATCAATTATTTTTACCTGCAATTGCGATTTTCGCGACGCCTACGGCATTCGGCCTTCCCTGAAGTGAATCGATGTGACCTATTTGCAACAGCTGTACCTGTGATTTGTTGTGCAGGAAATATCTTTAGCCAATGGACTCTCTGACCCAGATCACGCGGGGCGCGGCCATGGGTGAGGTCGCACTGGGGCGCAAAGCAGGCAACCGGGCCATGGTATGGGGCGGACTGGCCGGCACTTTGCCGGATCTCGATGTCCTGACCCAATGGTGGATGCCCGAAATTGATGCTTTGGCGGCCCATCGGGGACTGACCCATTCGCTGTTGTTTTCCGTTTTGGCGCCGTTGGTATTTGGGTGGCTTACCTGGCAAATGGATCTGCGGGGGTGGGACCGTACCCCGGGAGCGCGACGTCTGGGCCGGATCCTGATTGGCGGATTACTCGCCGGCTTGACGGCGGGATGGATATTCTGGCTCACCCGGCTTTCCGGCCTGACGGCGATCCTGATTTTCGGGATTGGTGCCTTCATCCTGGCTTACGGTTTCCTTCGACTCCGGTCAGGCATCCTCCGATCCCCACTCCCTTCAGCATCACCTGCTGCCAACTATGGTGACTGGGTTCGGTTGTACTTCCTGGCCTTCCTGACACATGCCCTCCTTGACGCCTGCACCGCCTATGGCACCCAGCTATTTTACCCCTTCAGTGACTACAGGGTGTCCCTGAACGTGATCTCGGTGGTTGATCCGATTTACACCGTTCCCTTTGCTATCTTGCTGATCGCGGCTTCCCGCCTGCATCGCCAGCACCCGCTGCGATCTCTCCGCACACGAGCCGCTTTGATAATCAGTACGTCCTACCTACTGCTTTGCGCCCTGCACAAGGGATACGTAGACCGCGTTTTCGCCCGTAGTCTGGAGGCAGAAGGCATTGCCGCCACCCGATTTACCACGCAATCCACACCCTTCAACAACCTGTTGTGGCAGGGCGTTGTCGAGACGGACAGTGCCTACTTTATCGGCACCTATGGGCTGCTCGATGACCAACACCGGATTGCGGACTGGATGCAATGGCCCAAGGAGGTCAACCTGCAGGAACTGGGAGAGCATGATCATGTCCTCCGGACACTGGCCTGGTTTTCCAATGGATATTACCGCATTACCCGTCATTCCGAAGATGGATACCGATTCAGTGATCTTCGGTTTGGCACCATGCCGGGTGGTCAACCCGAATCGGAATTTGTATTCACTTTCGCATTGCGGAAAAACGGCGATGGATGGATGGCTGAACAAAGGAGGCCTGACCCGGGCGACATGAAAGAGGCATGGAATCACTTGTGGCAAAGGGCCCTTGGCCGCTAAGCATGTGACAAAAGCCCGGCTGCCAGGATATCCGAGCGAAGTTTCTCCACATATTCATCGCGCAGCGGCACAAGAGGCAGACGCACTTCCCTTGTACAAAGTCCTTTGATTTCAAGTGCTGCCTTGACACCGGCAGGATTCCCTTCGATGTACATCCAGCGATGCAAGTCAAGGAGCAGGTTGTTGTAATACCGGGCCCTCGCGAAGTCGTCCTCCAAAGCGGCATGGATCATCTCGCCAAACTCGGAAGGGAATGCATTTCCAATCACGGAAATCACCCCGTCGGCCCCTGAGGCCAGAAGAGAAAGTGCGCTCGGGTCATCGCCCGACCAAACGCGAAAGGACTCCGGGCGGTGTTTGAGGATCTGCATACCCTGCATGAGGTTGGTACTGGCTTCCTTGATCCCCATGATGTGATGCCCTGACCTTGCCAGGCGCAGGGTGGTTTCTGCACTGAGATTGGAAGCCGTCCGACCTGGCACATTGTATAGAATGACGGGTACGGGACTGGCTTCAGCCAAAGTCAGGTAGTGCTGATATATCCCTTCCTGGGGAGGCTTGATGTATGCCGGACTGGCTGATAGCAGCGCGGTGATCCCGTCAAAATCAAAACCGGACATTCTTTGCCGGATGGCGGCCGTGTTGTTGCCGGCAAACAGGCCGGTCACGACAGGCCGGCGGCCATTGGTCCTGGCTATGGTAAAGCGGAGAACTTCCAGGCATTCTTCCCAGGCCAGGGTGGATGTCTCTCCGGTGGTTCCGAGGGAAACCAGGAAATCCGCACCTCCTTCCAGGGTATGATCAATGACCCGACCCAGGGCATCAAGGTCGATTTCCCCGTTGCGAAAGGGGGTGACCAACGCTACGCCCAAACCTTTAAGCGTCTGCATGTTCCATACTTTGAAGGGTCATCCAGATCCGCGCCAAATGGGCGGGGAACTCCTTCAGACCCCGTTCATGCCCCTCGAGGGCCAGCCGGTAAACCTGGGGCGTGGTGAACGGTCCAATGCTCGTTCTGGCAGGCAGGAGGGTGACCAGCCACGCAATGGGCAAACAGGGCCCATGGTGAATACCCACCACAGCCTGCCAGGGTCTTCTTTTCAGGCTTTCCATCAATTCACCCCCGGGCTGGCCTTGCCAGGACAATGCTTTGACATTGAAATGGGAAAACCGTGCTTCAGGGTGTTCCATTTTGTCCGAATAAAATCCGACGAGCTCAGGGGTCAGACCCTGGCCGGACAAAAAAGCCGCTACCTCTCCGGCCAGTTTTTCTGTACCCGGTTCCGAGGCATGGAAGACCACCAGCGCCTGCCGGGAAGGGCCATTCATTCCTTTGGCAGCAGTGGAACGTATGGGAGATGGTGATGCGTGGCGTCTAAGCCACCACGACCACCACCGGTACAATAACCGGTTAGCAGGGTATCCGGGTGCCGGGAAGGAGGAAGGCATGGTCAAACGGTCTTGGCGGGCTCGTTCTCCTCAATTTCGGTGTAACGTCCCATGGCGCTGTATTTCCGGATCCGTTCCTCGATCCGTTGCTCGGGAGTGAGTTCCATCAAGGAGGAAAGTTCTTTCTTGATGTGCTTTTTGAGGACTTTCGCCATCTCATCCGGTGCCGTGTGGGCGCCACCTACGGGTTCGCGGATGATGCCGTCAACCAGGCCCAAATCAAACATATGATCAGCCGTCAGACGCAGGGCATCTGCCGCTTGTTCCTTGTAATCCCAACTTCTCCAGAGGATAGAGGAACAGGATTCGGGGGAAATGACCGAATACCAGGTGTACTCCAGCATGTGAACCCGGTCGCCAACACCTATACCAATGGCTCCTCCTGATGCCCCTTCCCCGATGACTATGCAGATGACCGGTACCCGAAGGCTGACCATCTCCAGCATATTCCGGGCGATGGCTTCCGCTTGACCCCTTTCTTCGGCTTCGATGCCTGGATAGGCACCCGGGGTGTCGATGAGGGTGACAATGGGGAAGTTGAATTTCTCCGCCAACTTCATGAGGCGCAAGGCCTTGCGATATCCTTCGGGGTTGGCCATGCCAAAATTGCGATACTGCCGCATTTTGGTGCTAACACCCTTTTGGTGTCCGATCATCATGACCGACATGCCATCGATACTACCGATTCCGCCGACAATGGCTTTGTCATCCGCAAAGTGTCTGTCGCCATGCAATTCGACAAACTTCCTGCACATCTGCTCGACGTAATACAGGGTGTATGGACGCGAAGGGTGACGCGACAATTGCACTTTTTGCCACCCGGTCAGGTTGTCGTATATCTCCTTGCGCTTCAGCCGGATTTTGTTCTCCAGCTCCTTGACCATGGGAGAAACGTCCAGGTCACCTTCTTCCCCTACCTGGCGGATCTTCTCGAGTTGCTCGTACAGGCTTTCGAGTGGTTTCTCAAACTCCAGAAACAGCATGATTACCCTGGTTTTCCGGCCCGTTAACCCTGGAGCCGGATTTCAAAGGTACGGCGCCGGGAGATATTGACCCTTGAAAAATTTTTCCCATGGCAGTTGCAGGAATCAAACCGGCATTCTACCTTTGCGGTCCGTCCGGGCATCAGGTCCGGACCGAGGTCCGGTAGTTCAGTTGGTTAGAATACATGCCTGTCACGCATGGGGTCGCGGGTTCGAGTCCCGTCCGGACCGCAACATTTCGAGTCCCGTTCCTGACGAACCCGGTTGAGGCCGGGTTGGCAGGATGCAGACCGCCAAAGGCGCGTCTGTACCGGACCGCAATATATCGAGTCCCGTTCCTGACGAACCCGGATGATGCCGGGTTGCCAGGATGCAGACCGCCAAAGGCGCGTCTGTACCGGACCGCAATACATCGAGTCCCGTTCCTGACGAACCCGGATGATGCCGGGTTGTCAGGATGCAGACCGCCAAAGGCGCGTCTGTACCGGACCGCAATATATCGAGTCCCGTTCCTGACGAACCCGGATGAACCCGGGTTGTCAGGATGCAGACCGCCAAAGGCGCGTCTGTACCGGACCGCAATATATCGAGTCCCGTTCCTGACGAACCCGGATGAACCCGGGTT
>JAGFIW010000203.1 GCA_024103195.1 Saprospiraceae bacterium
CCGGCACAAAGCCCCCCGGCCGGAGGGAGAGACAAGGCGTACCAGGCATCGCAGGCGTGGTGGCCGGTATGTCCCATCGCCGCCGTCAACGGGACAAATCCGTATTGGCGGTACAGCGCATTGGCCGCTTCCATCCGCGCCACGGTCTCCAGATAAATGGTGGCATATCCCGCCCGGGCGGCACCTTCCAATATGACTTTCATCAACCGGTGGCCCCATCCCTGTCCCCTCAGGGGCGGCAGGAAATACATCTTGCGGAGCTCGCAAACCCCGGCCACATCGCCATCCAGAGGGCCGAATCCACCGCCGCCCACAGGGCCGTCCGGCCCTTCGATCACCCAATAAGCAGCGCCCGGCCGCAGATACGTGGCCGAGAGATGATCCACCTCCGGGTCGAGGATGGAATAACCGGGACCTGTACAACCGAATTCGGTCATCACCGTCCGGATCACGGTGGCCATAGCGGCATCGTCCTCCGGACGAATCGTTCTCAGGGTGTAAGTCACCGTCTTGACGGTTATTCGCCCGGCGCCACATCCTCCCCGGCCGTAACGGGTTGTTTCTCCTCTTTGTCCGGCGACGGATCGCCGGTGGTGTCCGGCTCGTGGTGGTGATGACTCATCTTGGCGCTGAGCGGTTCGGGATATCCATAGGGACGCGGACCGATAAGGGCCTCCACATCCGATTTGAGCAGCACTTCCTTGTCCAGGAGCTGGCGGGCCAGCTTTTCCAGGCCTTCCCGCTTTTCCCGCAGCAGCTTTTTGGCCCGCTCGAATTGCTCGTCAATGATCCGGCGCACCTCGTCATCAATCAACTGGGCCGTATGCTCGGAGTAAGGTTTCTGAAACTGGTCCTGGCTCAGTCCGTGAAAGGACACATTGCCTACCTTTTCATTCATCCCGAACACCGACACCATGCTGTAAGCGATCTTGGTGATCTGGTCCAGGTCGTTTTGGGCGCCGGTTGATATCTTGCCGAACACCACCTCCTCGGCGGCCCGGCCGCCCAGGGTCATGCAAATGCGGTCGAGCAACTGCTCCGTCCGGGTGATGTATTCCTCCTTGGGCAGATACTGGGCATAGCCGAGGGTGCCGATGCCCCGCGGCACAATGGTCACCTTGACGAGCGGAGAGGCATGTTCCAGAAACCAGCCGCAGATGGCGTGACCCGCCTCGTGGTAGGCGATGATCTCCTTTTCATGCGGGGCAATCAGCTTGCTTTTCTTCTCCAGGCCTCCGATCACCTTGTCGAGGGCGTAGTTGAAATCCTCCATATCCACCGCATCCTTGCCGCGGCGGGCGGCGATCAGGGCGGCTTCATTACAGACATTAGCGATCTCCGCTCCCGCAAATCCGGGTGTCATCTCCGACAAGGTCTCCGGATTGACTTCCTTGGAAATGGTGATGTTTTTCAAATGCACGTTAAAGATCTGTTCCCGCCCTTTCAGGTCCGGGCGGTCTATCCCGATCTGACGGTCAAAACGACCCGGTCGCAGCAGGGCGTTGTCGAGGACATCCGGGCGGTTGGTGGCGGCCAAAAGGATGACCCCCTTGTCGGTGGAAAAACCGTCCATCTCCACCAGCAGCTGGTTGAGCGTGCTTTCGCGCTCGTCATTGCCTCCGGTAAAAGTGCCTTTGCCGCGCGCCCGTCCGATGGCATCGATCTCGTCAATGAAGATGATGCAGGGCGCTTTCTCACGAGCCTGTTTGAAAAGGTCGCGCACCCGGGAAGCCCCGACGCCGACAAACATCTCGACAAAGTCCGATCCGGAGATGGAGAAAAAGGGCACATTGGCCTCCCCGGCTACCGCCTTGGCCAGCAAAGTCTTGCCGGTACCGGGAGGACCGACGAGGAGCACCCCTTTGGGGATCTTGCCCCCCAGCAGGGTGTATTTTTTCGGATTCCGCAGGAAATCAACGACCTCCATCACTTCTTCTTTGGCCTCGTCCAACCCCGCTACGTCGGCGAAAGTCACATTCACCTTGGTATTCTTGTCAAAAAGGGTGGCGCGCGATTTGCCGATGTTGAAGATCTGGCCGCCGGCACCGCCACCGCTCGAGCTGACCCGCCGCATGATGAACAGCCAAATCCCCACAAACAGCAGGATGGGCAGTACCCACCCCAGGATGGGGGCCAGCCAGTTTTGCTTTTCGATATACAGGGGCTCTACCCGGTTGCCGGTATTGACCTCCTGGTTGAGGGCGGTGAGCCGCGAGGCGAAAACCTCGGGCGGGCCGATGTTGAAATAGTAATGCGGTTTGGGACCCCCGAATTTGTTGACGGCGGCGTCCTGGTATTTTTCCTGGGTCAGCCGGTCCTTGCGGATATAGATGTAGGCATATTGCTGGTTGACCACCTCCAGCTTTTCGATGTCCCCGTCCTTCACCATGCTGGCGAATCGGTCCCACCGTATGGGATCATTGCTGACATTGGAGAAGGTGAAGAAATTGAAAATGATCAAACCCAGCCCGATCAGGGCATAGATCCAGTAGGAATTGAACCGGGGCCGGGGCTCCGGTTGGTTGGGGGGATTATCGTTGGGGCGCTGGCCTTCCATAAAATTCGGATCCTCTGTGGTTGGATAAAAACATTCCTTTCAAAAACGGCGCCCGGACCTCAAAGGTTCTCGTATGCCGTCACCCGGGCATCACTCCACAGGTCTTCCAGGTCGTAAAAGGCCCGGGCCTCCGGATGGAACACGTGAACCAGGGTATTGTAGTAGTCGAGCAACACCCAACGGCCGAATTCCTTGCCTTCGATATGATAGGGTTTGAGTCCTGTCTCTTCCAGGACCCGCTGGTGGATGCGGTCGCCGATGGCGCGGATCTGGGTATTCGAATCGCCTTCGCAGATGACAAAATAGTCCGCCGGCGCCTCCTCCAGGGCACGGAGGTCCAACTTGACGATGTTCTTGCCCTTGATGTCCTGGATGCAGTCGATGATCAGATCGTTGAGCTGGTCGTCGGAAACTACGGCCCGACGGGCTTCACGGGTGAGGGATTTCAAATGGCGGTTCTAATTTTACGCAAATCAAAAGTAGGGATTCTCCCCGAAACGCAATGAACGCCCCAGGCCAACCGGTCATCGGACAGACCCTCCTGCGTCTCGGCGAGGTGACTTCCACCAATGACTGGCTGGAATCCTTTACCACAAAAAACACACCACCCGAGGGATTTACCGTTCAGGCTGACAGCCAGACGGCCGGGAAAGGACAATTTGGCAGTTCCTGGTATAGCGCCCCCGGTCTCAACCTCCTGCTCAGTATCTGGCTGACACCCCGATTTTTGCCGGCAGCCAACGCCTTTGCCCTGGCCCGGATGGCCGCCCTGGGGCTGTATCGCATCCTCTCCCCCCAGCTGCCGTCCGCCTCCGTCAAATGGCCCAACGACCTCCTGGCCGGCGACCGCAAAATCGCCGGTATCCTCATCCGCACCACGGTCCAGGGCGACCAGCTCCGCTCCTGCATCCTCGGCATTGGCCTCAACGTCAACCAAACTCGGTTTCCCCCCGAACTGCCCCGGGCCACCTCCCTGGCCCTCGCGACCGGAAGCCTCCATGACCTCGAAGCCGTGCGGCAGCAGCTCCTGAGCGAATTGGACACCCTCTACAGCGTGCTGCGCACCGAAGGCGCGCTAGCTCTTGACACCGACTATGCGTCCGCCCTGTACCGGAAAGGGCAGGAAGCCCGATTCGCCCCTGCCGGCGGCCCGCCTTTCCCGGGCATCATCCAGGGCGTGGATACCGCCGGATGCCTCCAGGTCCTTGATCTCAACTCCCGGCAGGTTCGTCTGTTTACCCCCAAAGAGATCCGCTTTCTGTGAATGCCTTCCTCCTGACCGTCGGCGATGAGATCCTCCTCGGCCAAACCCTCGATACCAACAGCGCCTGGCTCGGCCGGGAACTCAACCTCCTGGGCATCCGCGTCATACGCCGCCTGACCGTCGGAGACGACCACAACGAAATCCTCGCCAGCCTGGAAGAGGGATTTCGCACCGCCGGCCTCGTCATCATGACCGGAGGCCTCGGCCCCACCAAGGACGACATCACCAAAAAAGCCATCGCAGCCTTTTACGGGACCGAACTGGTGTTCAGCGAGGAGACCTGGCAGCGCATCCAACGGATATTCACCCGGCTGGGACGTACCGTGACGGAAGGGCACCGGCAACAATGCTGGATGCCGGCCAATGCCCGCCTGCTCCCCAACCGCATGGGCACCGCCCCCGGTATGTGGTTTGACGACCGGGGCCGTATCCTGCTCTCCCTCCCCGGCGTCCCCTACGAGATGCAGGCCATCATGGAAGACGCCGCCCTGCCCGAACTGCGGCAACTGCCGGGCGTGACGCCCATCATCCATCAAACCCTCCTGACGGCCGGGCTCGGCGAAAGCGAAATCGCCCAGCGGCTCGAGGCTTTCGAAGACGCCCTCCCCGCCCATATCCGGCTGGCTTACCTCCCCTCACCCGGTCTGGTTCGCCTCCGGCTCAGCGCCTATGACGGCCAACAAGACATCCGAAAGGCAGAGGTGGACCAACAGGCCGAAGCCATCCGGGCCCTGCTCGGCCATGCCGTCTTCGGCGAGGGGGAAGACACGCTGGAAGCGGCTGTGGGCCGCCTTTTGTCCGGGCAAGGGCGCACGGTCGCCACCGCCGAAAGTTGTACCGGCGGTTACATCGCCCACCGCATCACCGGGGTTGCCGGCGCCAGCCAATGGTATCTCGGCAGCATCATCCCCTACCACAATTACCTCAAGACCTCCCAGCTCGGCGTACCCGCCGAGACCCTTTTTGCCCACGGAGCCGTCAGTGAGCCGGTCGTGCTCGACATGTTGCACGGTGTCCTCCAGCGCCTCGGCGCCGATGTGGGCATCGCCGCCAGCGGTGTGGCCGGACCGGGCGGGGGCACGGAGACCAAACCCGTCGGCCTCGTCTGGATCGCCGTGGGCGACATGCACCACCCGCGCGCCATCCGCCTCCAACTCGGGAAAGACCGCCAGAAAAATATCGAAATGACCGCCATCCACGCTCTCCAACACCTGAGGCTGTGGTTGCTCGAACACCGACCGGAAACCTCAGGGTAACGCCAGATCCGACGGTGCATTGACATTAGTCCAATCACTGCCGCCCGGAGGATCCAGCAGCAGGGTGTCATTGGCTTCCAGCCATTGGCGCAGACTGCGTCGGCGCTCCGACCAGGCCTTGCGCAACAGGGGCAGCGCAGCCGGTTCCCACACCGATACCAATGGCTGAACCACACCGTCCGGCTGCCGGAAAGCCGTCGCCAAACGCCCCGGATCCCTGTGGCGAACCAAATGACGCAATACCTCCTCCCCGATCCCTGGCATGTCCACGCCGAGCACCAGCCACGCCGATGCCGGCCGGGTGTGAAAGGCCGACAGCAATCCGCTCATGGGGCCTTCCGACGGATATTGATCGAAGAGCAACGGAAAAGGGCCGGCATACACCTCCTCCTGCTCCGGCCGGCAGGAGATCCACACCTCACGCACCACCGACAGGAGCTTTTGGGCTTGCACATGGACCAACTTGCCCCCTTCCCAGGACATGGCGCCCTTGTCGCGACCCATACGTACGGATTGCCCTCCGGACAGGATGAGACCGCACATCGGGGGGACGTCAGTCATGGTTTGTCCGGCTCCGGCTCCGGAACGATTTCCGCGTCATCAATGATGTCGTCGCCGTCGCCGTCCCTGTCCTCAAATCCGGCCGTGGGTCCTTCCTTTTTGACCGGAGATGCCGGCTCGGCCGGCTGGATGGTCATCTCTCCGTGGCGGGTATTCCCTTTGGCCAATTGGTCGGCCTTCTCGAAAAAGTCGTCCTTGCCTTTCAACAGGGAATCCTCCAGCGCTTCCTGGTGAGTCTTTCCCTCCGGCGATTCGCCCGTCCTGTATTTGGCCGTGCGCGCTTCCTCCTCGGCCTTACGGGCCGCTTCGGCCGCCTCATGTCGGGCGGCCTCTTCCTGGGCTTTGTCGTAAAACTTGCCGAATTCCTCGCCGGCCTTTTCCTTGGTGTCCTTCAGAAAATCGCGGGCCCGGTCCAGGATATCACTTCCTTTTTCCAGGACTTCCCCTCCAACTTTTTCCGCCAGATCCCCCGCCTTCTCCGCCACTTTTTCGCCGGCACGAATGACCTGCTCGCCGATATCCTCGATGGCCTCCTCCACCTTTTTCCCTTTCTCCAGGATGGCACTGCCTGTTTTTCCGGCGACCTCGCCGGCTTTGTGAAGGATCTCCTCCCCGGTTTCCAGGACTTTTTTCCCCACCCGCTGAACGGCATCCGGCTGTTCGGGATCGGAGGCCGGGGGCGGCGGGACATTGGGACCTTCCGGCGGTTGTACCCCCGATTCCTTGCGAAGCCGCTCCATCCAGGCTTCCAGATCCTCCCGGGTCTCCCGGGCAGTGTCCTTCAGGGTTTCGCCGGCTTTTTCGGCTTGTGACCGGGCCACGGATTTGGCCCCGAACAACAGGCGTCTGAGATCGCTGAGCATGCCCATAATCGGTAATTTTTCCCCAATATACGCCTACCCGGGGGTTTGCCGCACGAGGTCAAATGCTACTTCACCAGCCGCATCGTCATCCAGACATCGGTTGCAGGCCGGTCGCCCGACATGGTCGGCACCGCAGCGATCCGGTCGATCACTTCCAGCCCTTCGATCACCATGCCGAATACCGTGTAGTCCTGGTCCAGATGCGGCGTGCCTCCCTGTCGCTTGTACGTCTCCCGCTGCTCCGCGGTGTACCGGAATTCCTTCCTCGCCTCCACCCCGTCGAGGATGCTGTCACTGGCCCGGTTGCCCTGGACGATGTAAAACTGGGACCCCGAACTCTTTTTCATGGGGTTGACACCGTCACTCATGCGGGCGGCACAGAGCGCTCCCTTGTGGTGTACCAGTCCGGGCCGGAACTCGGCATCCACCTGGTAACCGGGGCCGCCGGAACCCAGACGGACATCCGGACCCGCCTCCCGCGAATTGGGGTCACCGCCCTGGATCATGAACCCCTTGATCACCCGGTGGAACAACAGGCTGTCGTAAAAACCGCTTTCCACCAGCCGGATGAAATTGTCCCGGTGCAGGGGTGTCTCGTCGGAAAGGCGGACCACCATCCGTCCCAGCGGGGTGTTGATCTCCACAAGACAGGGCTCGGGGGCGACCACCTGGATCCATTTTTCTGTACGGGCCTCCCGCTGGCCCCGCCGGGCGATCAGCGTCACCGGGTAATTGCCCGAATCGCGGAATACATGCACCGGCGCCGCTTCGGTGCTCTCCTGCCCGTCGCCAAAGGACCACAAAAACGCGTCCGCCTTTTGCGACCGGTTTTCAAACCGGACCTCGGCCGGCGCTTCCAGGCCGTTCTCCTGCCAGACAAAATCGGCCACCGGCCGCGCACAGGAAGCCAGGGCCGTCAGACAGAGCACCATGCCAAAGATCTTGATGGGTTGTTCCGGAATCATGAGGGGAATTTCAACGGAAGAAAGAATCCGACATGCGGCTTATTCCTCCACCAGTTTGATAATCATGCGGATATCCTCGCTCGGCCGGTCATGCCGGTGTGTGGGGGCCTGGGACATCCGCTCGAGGACGTCAAAACCCTCCACGACTTCGCCAAAGACCGTGTATTCCATGTCGAGAAAGGGAAGTCCGCCTTTCTCCAGGTAAAGCCGGCGTTGCTCGGGCGTGTACTTGATGCCCTTCTTGGCCTCCCATTGGTCGAGTTCCGCCTCGGTGACCGGAGCGCCCTGGACGATGTAAAACTGGGACCCGTTGCTCTTCCGTTCCGGATTGCGGGTGTCGTCCTGCCGCGCCGCACCGACCGCACCCCGCACGTGAATCGCGCCAATCTCGGGCTCCAGGAGGTAGCCGGGATCGCCATGTCCCAGCACATCCAGCACATGAGCGGTTTTCGATTTGGGATCACCCCCCTGGACAACAAAATCCTTGACCACCCGATGGAACAGGAGATAATCATAGAATTCCTCCTTGACCAGCTTGATGAAATTATCCCGGTGGACGGGGGTGGAATTGTACAGGCGAATGGTGATGTCCCCGTATCCGGTCGTGATCCGGGCATGGGTATGCTTTTCCGACTGGCAACTCGCCTGGAAAAGCATCGTCGCACTGAAAAGCAAAATCAGGAAAAACCTCGGCATAAGCATGGTATCGAAAGGTTGGCCTCAGTGAGAGGGTTCCGGAAGGATTTCTGCTGCCCGAAAATACCGGATTAACAGACTTTTAAGCCAGGTCTCCTGGGGTTTGAGCCCGTTGATGTCATGGGTGCGGGCCACCTCGTAGTGGGGCCAGCCGTCTGCGTCAAAGCCCACAAACCGGTAATACCCCTCCTGACTGAGCAGGTGGCAGACCGCCACGTGCATGAGGTCCTGCTTCTCCTCCTTGGAATACCGGGTCCGGACGCGTCCGGATTCCTGGATGCCGACCAGGAGGAGCAGGGCATTGAGATCGGGCAGGGTCTCGCGCCGCATGATCTCCTTGATCTTGTGCCGCAAGGCCAGCCAGTGAAAATCCAGTTCCCAGTCTTCCATGAACCGACAAAAATAGGCGTTGCCCGGCAATACCGGTTAGCCTCCGATGGCGATCATGGGCCTGTTTTCCAGGCCGGTCGCATCAATGGCTTCGAACGATTGATCCCACTGCCCTCCGAACCGGGCGTGTTTGGCTTTGATGGTGGCGGCAATGAGCGGTTCGACCGTCAGGCCGCTGCGGAGCGGTCCGAGGAGATCGGTTTCACCGGTGGAGAAGAGGCAGTTTTTCAACTTGCCGTCTGCGGTGAGGCGCAGGCGGTTGCAGGTCTGGCAAAACGGCTCGCTCATGGTACTGATCACGGCGAAGGTGCCCGCGAAGCCGGGAACGCGATAGGCACGGGCCGTGTCGTTGGGGCCGTCCTGCAGCTTTTCCATGGGGTAGCGGTCGCCGATGACTTCGAGGATCTGGCGGTAGGTGACCACCCGGCCTGCCGTCCAGCCATTGCCCTCGAAGGGCATGAACTCGATAAACCGGATGTGAAGGGGCAGGTCGCGGGCCAACGCCACGAAATCGGGGATTTCGAATTCGTTGACCCCTTTCATGACGACCATGTTAACCTTGACCCGGAATCCTTCCCCGGCCATTTGCCTGATGTGCGACAATACCACCGGCAAATGGGAGCGGCGGGTGATGTCCTGGTTGACGGCCGGGTCGAGGCTGTCGAGGCTGATATTGACGGATCGCAAACCGGCGGCTCTCAGATCGGGCAGGAATCTGTCGAGCAAAACACCGTTGGTGGTGAGGGCCAGTTCGACCGGATGGCGTCCCAGTCGCCGGATGATCTCCCCCGCGTCTTTGCGGACCAACGGCTCCCCGCCGGTGAGGCGGATTTTCCGGACGCCATGGGCGACAAACATCCCGGCCAGCAAGTCGATTTCCTCCATGGTCATGAGCCGGTCTCTGGACAGGAAGTGCATGTCCTCTTCGGGCATGCAGTACCGGCAACGGAGGTTACAGGCATCCGTGAGCGAGATGCGTAGATAATCGTGGAAGCGACCGTGGCGGTCTTCCAGCAGAGCACTGGTTCTTGAGGCAGGAACCATTCTTCAAAGGTAAGGCATGGCCGGCAGAGGCGCCAGGCATCAGGCTTCCCATCCCGCAAGACTGTGGCAGAGATCAAAGGGGTAAGGCTTGACATCGGCTGTCATGACGGCAGGGAAAGAAGTCGCCTTCGGGAACTTGACCCACATGCCTGCTGTTGCTTTGTCAGGGTGGTCTTAGTATCTTTGCTCTGCAGGAGTAAGGAGTTCCTAAGTCGTCCTTATATTCGTAAGACTTGACGGAGCCTCCATTAACTTTCTGTTGGCGGGATTGCTTGATCATGAAAATAAGCCTTATCATGTTGACTGATATTTGAATTAAACCATGCAAACAATAACCATCGAATTATTAAACGAACACGCCCTGAAACTGCTCCAACAACTGGAACGTCTCAATATCCTTCGCTTGGTTGTTGCTAAAAAGAAATCAAGCCAACAACCCAAGCGCCAATGGGCCGGCAGTATTTCCAAAGAAACTGCGAAAAGAATGCTCAGCAATGTTGAAGAGAGCCGTAATGAATGGGAACGCAATATCTAATAGACACAAACGCAGTTATTGAATTTTTGGGCGGCACCTTACCAGCCACAAGCAGTCATTGGATTGAAAACATTATTGGAGAAAACATCCACCATTTGTCCGTCATCAACCAAATAGAACTGCTAGGGTTCAACGGATCACCTGCAGAAATGCAAACACTTGAAGAATTTATTGAAGTGACCAATATCCTGCCACTCACAGATGCTGTAGTGCAAAAAACCATTCAGCTTAGGAGAAGTCAAAAAATAAATCTTCCTGACGCCATTATTGCTGCTACAGCTCTTTCCAATAATTTGACATTGATTACCCGTAATCTCAAAGATTTTCAATATTTGAAAGAATTGATTTGTTTGGATTCTCACAAGTTGTAATCATTCCCCCGGTTGAGACTACTTTCTAAATCCAAATTTATAGGATGTCCACCTCCCCGGTACGACTAAAATATGTATTCTACACAGGCTTCTTCTTACCAACAAATACTTAACACCTACCTGCCTATAGGAAACTCAACGATTTATTAATCCTTGTTCTCCCATGATCTTTCCCATCCGGGATTTGGACGGAAAGTCAACTGTCTGAATCAGGATTCACAGGATTCCAGGATTTACAGGATGGGGCAAGCGGTGCCGGGTTTGTAACCAAAGATAACAATTTCTGCACTTGCCGCTACGTGTCCCGTACCTCCAATCCAGGTAAACGCCAAGAAAAAACGTCGCCTTACAGCTCGCCCAAAACACTGCGAGGGCCAAACCGGGTTTCCCCCATTCCAACAGGAACATGATGATCATCTGCATTCAATGGAAACATCTATTTTTAAATGTAGCTAATAAGGGGAAGGCTTCAAAGGCTTCACAAAAAACCTTAGAAGACGTGAAGATTTGGATAAAACCGGTATAAAGGTTTTATTAATTTCAAATAGAATATAAAAAAAAGTATGCCGTATTCTCAATTCTGCTCTTCAATTTCTTGTGCTGGAGGAGGAGGCGGAGGGGGAATAGGCCACATTTCAGAAAAATCTAGATCCTCTTTTATTAATTTGTATGACTAACCTTCTTGTCTAACGATCGTACAACTGATTGAGAACCTTAAAACAAGAAGGAAATGTAAGCAGTAATTTCAGGCCGGATTGAGGCCAAAGACT
>JAGFIW010000220.1 GCA_024103195.1 Saprospiraceae bacterium
CCGGCAATCAGGAACGGCGATGCCGGCCAGCTTGCGCAGACCGGGGTCTGCTATCGTGAACGTGAACAGCGAAGGGACAGGAGGAATGATGGACATGCCCATCCGATCCAGCATTTTCCAAATGGCCGGGCTGCTCCCTGTCGCCACCAATACTTGTCCGGCGGTGTATTCGACGCCTTGCAGCCGCACGATCCATCCCATGCCTCCCGGGTCCGGTCGCAGGTCCTCCAGCCGCTGGTGGAGGCGTACCTCCACGCCTGCCTGAAGGGCAGCCTTCTCCAGGCAGGAAGCGATTGTCTCCGAACGGTCGGTCACCGGAAACATCCGGCCATCGGCTTCCGTCTTCAATCTGACCCCCCTGTCCCGAAACCAAGCCACCGTCTCGAGCGGGCCGAACATGTGGAATGGGCCCAGCAATTCGCGTCCGCCCCGGGGATAGAATCCGGTCAATACGTCGGGATCAAAACAGGCATGGGTGACGTTGCACCGGCCTCCGCCGGAGATGCGTACCTTCTGGAGGGTCGCCGACCCTCTTTCCCACAGTGTAACCCGGAGCCCGGGAACCGCTTCCGCCGCCTGGATGGCGGCAAAAAATCCGGCTGCCCCCCCGCCCATGACGGCGATATCCAGGTGGTGTCCGCTCATTCGACCCGGTTCTCCTTCTGCATCCCGGTCTCCATGCGCCGCGTCAGCTTTTGCACCAGCGACAGCTCGCTGAGAAAGGCCCGGGCCACCACCCTGATGATGGTATAGACCGGAATGGCGAGGATCATACCTGTGATGCCGCCGATTTTAGCGCCCACCATGACGATGATGAAGATCTCCAGGGGATGAGCCAGGACCCTGCTGCCCAGAATGAACGGCTGGAAAATGAAATTGTCGAGCAGCTGGACCAGCGCAAATGTCCCGGCCACCTTGAAAAGCAAAGGGCGCATTTCGCTGTAGAAGTCGAGGTCCAGGTTGGAAGAAACCGTCATGATCAGCCCGAAGACGGCGCCGATAATGGGGCCTATGTACGGGATCACATTGATGAAAGCCGCAAACAATCCAATCAGGAAAGCATTGCGCACCCCGCTCAGTTCCAGCAATAGTGTCACAATGGTGGTAATCAGGGAAATCTGGATCAGCACACCCCCGAAATAACGGGTGAGCAACCGGCTGATGTCATCGATAATGTCCCGCACTTTGGGCCCGTAGTCCGCAGGCACCAGGCTGCTGACAAACTCTTTGAAAAGGCCCTCCTCACGGAGGAAAAAGAAGGCAATGAAGACCACACTGAACAAACCGATGACCAGGCTACCTGCCAATGTCAGGGTGGAGGTGAAAAAAGTGCCAACAGCGGCCGGTTCAAACCATGATCGCAACACACCGATCACCTGCTCGGAAGGAGACCGCGTGTCATGAACCAGCCCCATATCGGCCAGTCGGCGATTCAGCGCTTCCAGGGGCTCCTCGAGGGATTGGGCGATAGCCAGGTAATTGACCTGGGATATGGAGGAAGCCTGGGCAATGATCAACGGGATGAAATACCAGGCGAGCAGTCCCAGCAAGGCAAAAAACACGATGAGGGTAACGGCGGCCCTCAGTGAAGGGCCGGGCGTCCATCCCCGTATGGACAACTTTCGCAGGGCATGCATCAGGGGGGCGCCTACCATGGACACAATCCAGGCAAGCAGGATATAGGTGACGATGTCCGAGAAAAACCAGACGATCGCTCCCATGAAGATCAGCGACGCCAACAATGCAATGGTTCTGCCTTGCCGGAGAACGGCCCACCCTGGATTCATGAGGTGAAGGTAAAACAATCCCGTTTCCATCCGGGACCCGAGCGGAGACCAGGGCCAATACATGACAATGCTTACCTTTCGAATCCCGATTCCAGAAACATCTGCCTGCATGCAACACCAAGACGGCCCATCCCTGCGACGCGTACTCGGATTGTCCACCGGCATTCTGCTGGTTGCCAGTTCCATGATCGGCTCCGGGATATTCAAGAAAGTGGCCCCCATGGGTGAGGCCGTCCAAAACGGTCAGGATGTCCTTCTGGCCTGGCTGCTGGCAGGTGTGGTGAGCATGTTCGGCGCCTTTTCTTTTGCCGGACTGGCCCGCATGACCGAAGAAGCCGGTGGCAAATACGAATATCTGCGTCTGATTTACGGACGCTTCTTCAGTTTCCTATACGGATGGGCGTATTTCTCCGTGATCGGGTCGGCTTCGGCAGCTGCCATTTCCTATGTCTTTGCCGAATCGGTCAACAATCTGTTCCCCTTGCCGCATTTCCTGCAGCCCTGGGAAGACATCAACATTGGCGGGTTTATTTATCCCTTTGCCAACTCCGGTGTCAAGGCCTTCGCCATCCTGACCATCCTCGGACTGAGTTGGGTCAATATCCGGGGGGTGCAAAAAGGCGGATGGCTGAATGACGTCACGTCATCGCTCAAGATCCTCGGGGTATTGCTGTTGATTGCCATCGGTTTGAGTTACAGTGGTGGGCCTTCTGCCTTTACTTCTCCGGGGCCGGAGGCGGGATCGATTACCGGACTGGGATGGTATTCCGCATTGTTTGCCGCCATGCTCAGCGCGTTCTGGGCCTATGACGGGTGGATCAATATCACCTTCATGAGCAGCGAATTCCAAAACCCGCGCCGCAATGTGCCCATCGCGATTGTCACCGGTACGGCATTGGTCATGCTGCTGTATCTGGCCGTCAACTTCGCTTTCTTGCGGGTACTGTCCATCTCCGACCTGGAAGTCATCAATGAGGCCGGCAATCAGATCGCCGGAGCGGAGGCCGCGCGCAAGGTGCTCGGAGATCCGGGTTATTTTCTGTTGTCCGTCCTTATCATGTTGTGCACCTTCGGCGCCGCCAACGCCACCATCATGACAGCCGCCCGGGTCTATTTTCGCATGAGCCAGGAAGGGATGTTTTTCCGGCGCGCCCGGGAAGTGCACCCTGTCTATCAAACCCCCGCCGTTGCCCTGCGCATAGCGATGCTCTGGTCGGCCATCCTTGTCATCAGCGGTACTTTCGATCAGTTGACCGACATGCTCATATTTGCGGCCTTCATTTTTTATGGGGCCGGTGCATTGGGTTTGTTGCTGGTCAAACGCCAAGGCCGGATTCCGGGTCCGGTGACCGGCTACCCCTGGATGCCGGCGCTGTTTGTTTTGTTTTGTGTGGGGCTGGTGATCAATACCGTGTATGTCTTTCCGAAAGAATCGCTGACCGGCGTAGGCCTGATCCTGGCCGGCATCCCGTTCTATATCTATTTTAACCGGCAGAAAAAGGCGGACTGATTCCGTGCGGCAAAAAGGTATGCCCGCTTTCGTGATGAAGATGATTTGAAAAGAATATCGGCCCGGTGAACGGGGGTGATCAAGGGGACTGTTGCCGGACCAGCCATAGGGGCTCGCCGAAAATCTGGCGAAAATCAAAAATCATGGGTTTCTCCGCACCAATCTGGTTGTGGTTGCGATCGAGCAATGCCTTCACTTCAACGTACTGCACCTGCCCGCCGTTCCAGGGGAAGGCGCCTGGTTGTACATAGGCATCCATGTTGAGGTCGCGGGTGGGATGACGTTTGATCACCTTGCGACGGATGCGATGTCCCTCAGCGGTTGTCCGGACATTTTTGGGCGGGAATATTTTGTCCAGCCATAAAAGAAGAGCGCCGGGCTTGCCGGTACCCGTCATGGTGACCCGCACCAATGGCGTGATGGCCCTCTGGCGGTTGACTTCTCCCTTCAGGGTCAGGGTATCCTCGATGATTTCGCCCAGGTAGACATGCACGAGTTCGTACAAGACCCGACCATCAGGGCTTGTCTTGCCTCTCAGGGACAGCAGGGCGGCTTTTTCACCCGGCACCAGGACGGTATCCGAGTGCGCCGGCAACCAGAGTTCGAACCGGTGGAATTTTTTCGGGAGGTCGGGCCGGTTCTCTTCAAAAAAAACCAGCTTGTCATGCAAGCGACTGTAATCGGTGACGAGGACCCTCTCCTCCACGTTGTTTTTGAAATAGCGCAATTGGCGCATGTTCAAACTGTAGACAACAAACGGGGTATCCGGTAAATACTGCACGACCAGCGAATCCATCCGGCTCCACTTTTCACCTTTATCCGGGGACAAATGCCTGTGTACGTCGGCGTGGAAATACCTGGCCTGGCAAGAGCTCAGGGTAGCGAGCGCTATCCACAGAAGGGGTAAGCCCCATCTGTCAACGCACATCGAAAGGCTTGTAAAAACTGACGCCATAAAACAACCGGTTGATGTCCGTATTGGGATGGAGTGGATCGCGCTTGAGGACGTGAATAATGTCCTGCAGCGCATAGAAGCGTTCTCTTTTGTGATCACGCAGGGAACCGATCACGCCGAGATTGAAGGAGAACTGGCCGTTGGCCGGCATCTTTCCGGGATCGAAAAAATACCGGAATCCGTAAGCCGATGAATTGAAACTGTTGGCAAACCGCGTGTCATTCCGGAGGTTGTAACCAAGGGCCTTGTCCTCCAGTTCGTCAAATCCCTGGAACAGATCGTAATCCTGGAGGTCCGTGCCGAAAATTCCTCCGAGTTCGAAAGCCAGTTTGTGATAACCGGTAAATTGGTCGAAGGTAAATTCCCAGAGATTGTAGTTGCGGTCCGTGTGGTAATAAATACCCATTCCGCCTGTCCACCACCGGTCGAATCCGTCGCCTAGGCCACTTAAAAGATCGACGGGAACGAGCAGCGGGAAAAGGAGCGCATTCCAATACCAGGCCCGGCTCCATCCAAATCCTTTGCCGATGATCGGTCCGCCGTCATTATAATAATTGACAGAAACCCGGTCCATGGTGAGCGATATGGCCCCTACCGTCTGATGCCGTCGTTGGCTATTGAGGATGAAATTGGTGGAAACGACGCCCGCCCATTTGCCGGTATGTCGCAGATTGTAAAACGGAACATTGTTGATGGTTTGCAATTGCTTTTCATAGGGAAGCCGGGAATCCAGCACCAGCCCCAGTGAAAAAGAGGTGGTCAGATCGACCTGATTGTCCTGGTACAGGACATTAAGGCTGTTGCCCAACGATTTGTTGTATATCGCGAAATTGATGCTGTAATTGAACAACCCGTGGTCATGTTTCGTCCTTTTGTTGATTTGCAAAAGGTTGGTCGAACTGAACCCGGCGAAGGCTTTTATCCCCGGAAAATTATTTTTCAACGCATGGCCACTGGTATTTTTGTACAGGTTGATGGTGACGCCCAGCATGACCTGATAACGCGATTCCAGGACCTGGGACCGTACGGGGTGCAAAAAGAAGCCCGACAGGAGAAGGGCAAACCCACTGCGCCAAAGCAGGGATGAGCGCATAGGCAGGGATTTATGCACCAAATATAATCCCCCGCTTCCAAATCACATGATGGCCGAAAACAGAATCCGTGCCGGGGTACTGACAGGAAGAACCATAAGTCCGCCGGACCATACTGTCAGAAGGCGACGACAAGCCTGAGGGTCCACATGGGATAGGTCTTGCGCACGCGGGAAATCTGATCAGGAGGTTGGTTCCACTGCGGCGCGCGCGTCTCCACATAAGCTATTTGCTGCAGGAGGAATCCAGCCTCTGCGAGAACGGCGCTGCGACCCAGAGTGCCGGCACGGATGCCGCCCATGACCTGGAGCATGAATCCGGGGTCGTCCTCCCTGTCGAAGACTTCAGGCTCCCAGAGATGACGGGTGACGGACACAAAACCGACACCGGCACGCAGGACACTATAAGGAACCCATGGCCGTTGGGACCACTCTCCTCGCCACTCGAGGAATAGCGGTTTGACGAATTCGTCATACCGTCCCGGAAAGTGGTATACCCCCGTCCCGGCGCCTAAGGAGAGGCTGCGCATGAACCGCCAGCCCAGGCTGGCATCCCCAAATCGCAGGCTGCGATCGGCATTGAATCCCAAACCGGCACCCAGGCAGCCGTAAAACCGGCCCCGGTGTCCCCAGCGGCTCAGGTTGGTCTTTGCCTTGACCGGCAGGATTTCCCGAATGGCCTGAAGCGGAAAACGATGAATTTCTCCATGAAGATCCCTGATACGCCATTCCCCTTCCGTTCCCGCCTCCAACAGCGTTCCGGTCATGGTGCGACCGTCCTCCAAAAGGATCCTGTACCTGGTCGTATCCGGTGTCTGGGCAAGGAGCGGGGTCCACCCGCCGAATACCAGGGCCAGCAAAACCAGCCAACCGGCGGGCCTTGCCATCAGGGCGTGACAGCAATCCGGCTCAACAAAACCGGCGAGGCGGGATCCGAGGCATCGTACTGGCTGAATCCGTCTGGTCCGATCACAAGGATGCGTCCTGTGCCGGGCAGGGCAATGACATCATAGGCCGAAAGATCGGTCATGTGCGCGAGTTGTCGCTCACCGATCTGCATCACGTCCGATTTGTCAAAAATCCGGAGGCCGGCAAAGTCATCGCAGAGGAAGAGGTGATCGCCCCGCACTGCCAGACCCATGGGATGGGTCATGATATATGATTTGATCAGGCGGGGATGGGCAGGGTCGGCAATGTCCACCACGTCCATCTGATTGAGGAATCCCATACATTCGGTACCATCACGGAGTGTGACATAGGCATACTGTCCGTCGGTGACTACCGGATCACAGGCACGGGCGTGTTCAAACAAACCGAGAAGTGTCGGATGGGCCGGCTGTGCATTGTCAAAAATGTACATACCTGTCTCCGAGCCGATGAAGAGGTGATCGCGATAGGGAAAAATGGTTTCGATATTCCAGCCCACGGGATGGACCGCCAGTAGTTGCGGGGTCTGGGGTTGCTGCAAACCGAAGACATACAAATCGCTGCGGTCCACCACATAAAAATGGTCTTTGGCGATGGTGAATCGCGCCATGGATCCTCCCATGCCGGCTGCTTTGGCTACCGGGATGGGGACGGATTCTGCCGATCCTCCGGATGCAGAAGCGTCAAAGGCGATGCGATCCTCGGTCATGAAGAAGAGTTCGCCTCCGCTGCAATCCATGTCCAAAGTCTCTTCGGTCGCGCGGTAGTCCACAACGACGCCTTCCTCGGACAATTGCCATTGCCGGAACTGATCCTCGATCCGGTGCACCAGGAGCGGTTGGCTCATTTGGGTGATGTCAAAGACCACCAGGTCCATATAACTGTCGGCGTACAACCGGTCATCGTAAATGGCCATGTCCCCATTGCCGGGGATGGCCAGGAAGGCCACATTGGCCGGACTGGCGGGATCGGAATTGTTGATGATGTGTATGCCTTCACGGATCTCATTGATGAGGAGCCAGTGGCCATAGCTATAGATCTTGCCGGGTCGGTGGAGTTCCCGGGGCGCCTGGATGCCGGCCTCCGAGCGAATGCTTTCGACCGAGCGGTACACCGGTTCGTAGATGGTGTAGGTGCGTTTTTCATGGCAGGTATCCTTCAGACAACCGCTCAGGGAAAGGGCCAGAACGGCCAACACCGGGATCAGAAATTTGGCTGTACGCATGACAGAATGTTTTCAGTAAAAGAACGACAGAATCGGGTATTATGTGAGTGGATGGCGTTGTTAAAATCCGAAGACCAGCCGGAACAGCCAGCGTTGCTGGATGCGGCGTACGCTACCTCCAGGGGGAATCCAGCCTCCCTGTTCGTCATAATGAAAATCGTAACGGATGTCCTGGCGATAATAACCTGCTTCCAAAGCGAGATGAGCGGGACCCACATGCCCCAACCGGAGTCCTGCCAGGGCGGCAAAAGAAAATCCCGGTTTGTAATCCCGACGTTCAGGCAGCCATTCGCTTTCCGAGAGGTAGGAAGCGAGTGCCGTGCCCGCCCGGATGACAGTGTATGGCGAGAAAGACGATTCCATCCAGTATCCCCGCCATTCCAGCACGAGCGGATAAAATATCTCGTTGCCTTCCGTCACCGAACGGTAAACGCCGGCAGAAATACCGGCATGCAACATGCGGTGCCGGGCCCATCCTCCGTGAAGGTCCGCCAGCAACAAACCGGAATCTTCGCTGAATCCAAGTCCGAAGCTGCCTCCGCCATACCATCCGGCCGGCCGGATGAACGACGCCGGACTCGTGCGGTAATTCCTGTCGTGGACCACACGGCGAAGGGTCTCTGCAGGGATGCGGTATTCCACGCCTTTGCGATCGCGCAACAATAATTCTTTACCCATATCCCAGGCGAGGATTTCGCCGTAGAGGAAGCCACCCCCATGGAGATAAATCCGGCTGAACAAAGGCGGATCCGGTTCCTGGGCGCTGATCCCGTTCCATCCTCCCCACAGGGTCACGAAAATCAGGACCGCAACCACCCGGGCAGCCAGCCCGGGGGCCCTGAATATTGGATCCTGCATCTTCCGTTGCATCGGGGAATGGTCAACACTAGGCATGGAGCGTGGTTTGAGGAAATAAACGTGATCCTGACGAAAAACGCGGGCAGGATCAAAGCATGCGGCCGGAGAGGAACATCATGGCGACGCTGAAATAAAGGATTAGTCCTGTGATATCCACCAGTGTCGCCACAAAAGGGGCGGAGGAAGTGGCCGGATCAAGGCGAAACCGCTTGAGAATGAGCGGGACCACGGAACCCATCAGGGTGCCCCAAATCACCACGCCGAGAAGGGAAAAACCGACAGCAGCCCCGACATGCAGATAATACTGACCGAAGTCGAACAGGGACAGACCCTGCCAGATGTAAATGCGCAGGAATCCAATCGTCCCCAGGATGAGTCCGAGCAGGATTCCCGTGATGAATTCCTTGCGGATCACATACCACCAGTCCCTGGTGTCCAGTTCCTTGAGTGCCATGGCGCGGACGATCAGGGTGGCCGCCTGGGATCCCGTATTCCCGCCGCTGGAGATGATGAGAGGGACAAAAAGGGCCAACACGACGGCCTGGGCAATGGCGTGCTCGTAGTGGCTCATGACCGTGGCGGTAAACATCTCTCCCAACAGAAGGATGACCAGCCAGGGTGCGCGTTTTTTGAACAGCTCCCAAATCGAGGTTTCGGTATAGGAGAGTTCCATCGTCTCCACCCCACCGAATTTGAGGAAATCTTCCGTGTCCCTCTTTTCAATTTCGTCGAGGATATCGTCCACGGTGACGATCCCGACCAGCACCTCGTCTTCGGTGATGACCGGCAGTGCCGCCCGGTCGTATTTGTCAAAGTAATCGATGGCATCCTCCCGGCTCATGGTGGTGCGCAAGGCGATGGCTCCCTGATCCATCATGGATTCCAGGGTTTGATCGTCATTGCCCAGCAGCAATTTTCCAATGCGGAGGTCGCTGACGAGACGTTGGCGCTCATCGACCACGTAAACAAAATTGAGGGTCTCCGCCTTGCGTCCATACCGCTTGATATGCTCCAGGGTGCGCCGTACGGTCCAGTCTTTTTTGGCCTGCACGTAATACGGCGTCATCAGGCGGGCCACACATTGCTCGGGATACCCGAGGAGGGTCAGGGCGATGTCCTTTTCTTTGGCCGAAAGCAGGTTGACGGTTTCTTTGATAAAGGTGTCCGGAAAATTCTCCAGGATCTCCGTCCGGTCATCCGGGGCCATGTTTTCCAGCAACTCGGCGACCTGGGTGGATCCCAGTTCCTGCACCATGGATTGTTGCATGCCCGGCCCCATGTAACTGAATACCTCGGCCTTGAGCTCCTTGCCGAGGCGGAGAAAGGCCAACAGCCGTGCCTGCTCGTCCATTTCCTCCAGCTTCTCGACGATATCGCTGGGGTGTAATTGAACGAGCTCGGAGGTACGGATCATGTGCGGGAAAAGTGGGCGGCTAAAGATACGGCCTTTCTGCGGGAGACCTGAAAAGAAGGGGTGTTATACCTTTCGGTGCTTATTGACTGCCCATGGCCCGCCTACGCCTCGAAATTCCCGACCAGTTACCTTTCACCACCGCACTCATCATCCGGGTCACGGACCTGAATTACGGCGGACACCTCGGCAATGACCGTTTGTTGTCCTACGTGCATGAGGCCCGTGCACGATTCCTGGCCGAGAGGGGCATCAGCGAGCTGGATGCCTTCGGAGTGGGGATGGCGATGGTGGATGCCGCCATCCTTTTCAAGGCGGAAGGATTCATGGGTGACCGGGTGGAGATTTCGGTGGGTTGCCGGGAAGTAAGCGCCCGGTCCTGGGAGTTCGTTTACCGTTTGTGGCTGCCCGACCGCAACGTACTTTTGGCCGAGGCAAAGACCGGTATGGTGGCCTTTGATTACACCCTTCGGCAGGTCACGTTGATTCCTCCTGGTCTCCGGTCCATTCTCGAAGCGGCATCGGTCTCTCCTCAAAGCTGAAGCCCGAGTCGGGTCCCTTCTTCAAAGGCTCTTTGGGCGTCAAGTTCTCCAGCGCGTTTGGCCCCTCCGATGACATGGCATTCCAGTCCGAGGGACTGCGCAACTGCCGCCAATCCCGCATTGGATTCCTGACCGGCACAGACGACTATGCTCTCTGCGGGAAACAAACGCGGTTTCCCTTCTACTTCCGCATGGAGCCCCTGGTCATCGATCCGGACATAATGCACGCGTCCGACGGTCTCCACCTGGTGACGGCGCAGGTGCAGCCGATGTATCCAACCGGTTGTTTTGCCCAGCCGGGCACCGAATTTACCCCGGGACCGGTACAGCAGCCAAACCTGGCGCTCCGGATGAGGAGGTGCAGGCTCCCGGAGACCTCCCGGTGATGTCAAATGGGGATCCACGCCCCAGGTGGCCAGGTAGGTTTGCCGGTCACCGGGTCCGGCCGTCAGGTAGGTGGCCACATCCACGCCGATGCCTCCGGCGCCTATCACGGCTACCGATCGTCCGGCCTGGCGCGTGCCCGCCAGCAATTCATCATACCGCATGACCATGGGGTGGTCCAGACCCGGGATATCCGGACGGCGGGGGGTCACACCGGTGGCCACTACGACAGCGTCCCAGGGTGTGGAGGCCAGCAGTGTTTTGTCGGCGCTCACCCCGGTGCGGATATCCACGCCGGCTTCCCGGAGGGCGTGATCAAAATAACGGATGGTCTCTGCATACTCCTCTTTGCCGGGGACCTGCATGGCGAGACGGAACTGGCCGCCCAGCGTGTCACCCCGCTCGCAGAGGGTGACCTGATGCCCCCGACGGGCGGCCGTCAGTGCGGCGGCCATACCGGCAGGCCCGCTGCCGGCGACCAGGATCTTGCGGGGATGCGCTGCAGGTCTGGCTTCAAATTCCTTCTCGCGGCAGGCGGCGGGATTGACGAGACAGCTCGCCACTTTGTGCTCGAAAATATGGTCGAGACAAGCCTGGTTGCAGGCAATGCAGGTATTGATGAGACGGCTGCGGCCGGTACGGGCCTTGAAGGGCAAATCGGGATCCGCGAGCAAGGGCCTTGCCATGGAGATCAGATCGGCCTCGCCGGCGGCCAGGATCTCTTCGGCCTTTTCCGGCGTATTGATGCGATTGGCGGCCACCAGGGGAAGGCTTGTCTCTGCTTTCATCCTGGCCGTCACCCACGAATAAGCACCGCGAGGTACCATTGAGGCAATCGTGGGCACCCTGGCTTCATGCCACCCGATCCCGCTGTTGATCACATTGACACCCGCCTCACGGACCGCACGGGCCTGATAGACAACCTCCTCCCAGGCGCTGCCCTCCGGCACCAGGTCCAGCATGGACAACCGATACATGATCAGAAAGTCATCACCCACCCGCTCGCGCACCGCCCGGATGATCTCGACGGGAAACCGCGCCCTGTTCTCCACCGACCCTCCCCATTCATCCGTCCGCCGGTTGGTAAACGGGGCGGTGAACTGATTGATCAGATAGCCTTCGGAGCCCATGATCTCCACGCCGTCATAGCCGGCTTCTCGGGCCAGGGCGGCGCAATCCGCAAAATCCCTGATGGTGTGGCGGATGCCGCTCGCCGACAGGGCTGCAGGCCGGAACGGACTGATGGGCGATTTGAGGGCAGAAGGACTCACGGCAAAAGGATGGTAACCGTAACGCCCGGCATGCAGGATCTGAAGCAGGATCCGACCACCTTCCTCCCTTACCGCCCGCGTAATGCGGCGGTGCTTCTCCATTTCCGATTCGGAGGTCAATTTGGCTGAAAAAGGCGTCAGCCATCCCCTTCGGTTGGGAGCCACACCCCCCGTAACAATGAGCCCCGCCCCTCCTTTGGCCCTTTCGGCGTAAAAGACCGCCAGCCGGCTGAATCCGTCCCGGGCTTCTTCCAATCCCGTATGCATGCTGCCCATTACGATGCGATTGGGCAGCACAAATACCCCGACGTCCAGCGGGGAGAAAAGAAGCGGGAAGGTCATGTTCCACCGTTTGGACCCATAAGATAGGAGATTCCCCAATCCCGAATCCGGAAATGACCTTGGCGCCGCCAAAAATCAGGCGGGTCGTGAAGACGAATGATCAGTCCTGCAGCATCATCCGGTCCGAATACGTCCCGGAAGCGCAATGCAACTGATAGATCAGGATACCGGTCGCACCCCGGAGTTCATCCTTGCCGACCGACAACTGGTTGAATCCACGGTGGAAATACCGGGTCTTGTTCAGCAGGGCACGGCCATTCAGATCATAGACCACCACGCTGACATCTCCGCTTTCCGGCAGGTCAAAGGAAATAACGGTGCCATCCCGGAATGGATTGGGCTGGTTGCCAAACACCTGGAATGGCGCCAGGACCTCCTCTTCCTGGACATCGTTGCGGAAGCGCAGGGATATGTCGGCGACATCCAGAGAGGCTGTCACCGCCTCCTTGTCCAGAAACTGGGAAGTGATGCGCACCACATCGCGGGTATACAGCCGATGGAGGGCCGTGAAGGAAAGGTGGAACAACGGGGTGTTGTTGACCAGCGGATCCTGCCATTCGACGACCAGAACGACGAGTCCTTTTTCAGGCAGGTGCGTGAAGGAAATGCCGTCCGTCAACTCCACGGATCCGGAGCTCGCTCCTTCAAACCGCACCTTGTCCACCGGGTATTGCAGGGTCATCTGGAATCCGGCAAAGTCCTCGATGTTGGCGGAAGCAAAAGGCAGGTTGAAGGCCTGTCCGGGATGAATCATCTGATCGCTAAACTGAAATTCCAGGGGATCGGAGGACCTGACTTCGGAGGTAATGAGGCCCAATTTGGCGGTCCCGTTGAGGTCTCCTTTCTTGACGCCCTTTATCCGGAAATGGTGATCGGACTCCAGAACCGGAACCTTGATCGTAGCTGCCTCCTCCCTTTCGTCCAGCGGTGCGTCCGGCTGCTGGAAATCGTAGGCATCGTCAAAGAAAAGCCAGGGACCCGCCCCATCAAAGGCGTCCACTTTGCCCAAAAGGAGCCGGCGGATATCGTACATATCTGCAATGCTCACCGAACCGGATTCATTCACATCGGCGGCAAAATGGGCATGGGGCGCCTGGAAGGGCGCGCTTCCGACGAGGTGTTTGCGCAACTGGACGATATCGGCAATGCTGATGCCGTTGGTCCAGGAATCCTGCAATTCCGGGTGCGCATGGTATTTGCGGCACGTCTGGACTTCTTCAAACTGGAAGGTCCCGTTGGCATCCGTGTCTGTTTCCAGCGGGTCCTTGTAATCGATGTGCATGGCGATGTGGACTTGCTCCAGTGCTTCGTCATCCGGCCAGGCCAAAGTCTCTCCGGTCAGATTGGCGGCCAGTTCGGTGGCTGCGCACATCGCGTTGTGCTCCTCCATGAGGAACACATTTTTCTGGAGGATGGAAATACCGGTATTGCGCATGAGCACATCATACAGACGGGTGGCCTTGATCCGGGCCTTCTCGTCATCGGACAGATCGGGATCGTTTTCGTAATAGAATCGGTCACCGTCCCTGAAATGGGCGAATTGCTCGGCCAAAAGGGCATTGAGGGTGGGGCCGAATACGTGGCCGGGTTCCTTGGCTTCCGCCATCAGGCCGATCCAGGCATCGATATTGTCTACATTACCAAAGGCCGTCTGAAAGAGCATGGCCTGGTTTTCGTCACCCAGCATTTCCAGGAAGGACGCATATTTCGGCAGGCCGAATTCCTCGCGGATGGTGTTGAAATCGGGCAGGCCTCTGTCGCGACCGCGCTGGATATTGATGGCGATCAGGTCCCTTCCTCCGGCACCGGGAGGCCCGAAGAGGAAATTGCGCACATCGTCAATTACTTTGTGGTCCGCTTCCTGCTGCAGTTGGTGGGCCATACCCTTGAGCATGGGTTCCACGCCCCCTGAATTGAGGATCTGAACGGGATTGAAAAACGCTTCCCGCAGAATGAAGTCGCCCTGGGCAACCGGCTGGTTGAGGTTGTCGCGCCGTGGCAGATTGGTGCTCAACATGGTGTGGCCCAACCGGAATCCGGCCGCGGAGAACACATTAAACATACCGGGATGAACCGTAGGGTCATAACCCTGGTAGGGCGGCACAGGCACCCCGAGTGTGGGCAGCCATTCTTCATAGGCAATGGCCGTGATGATCCCACTGACGATTTTGCGGGCGTGCTGATAGATCTGTTCGTCGTTCCATTCCGGGTGGCTGCGTTTGATCAGCCCGGCCTGATGGTTGTGCTCCCGGACGAACAGCGTATGCATGGCCGTCAGGAAAATATTCTCGTTGACCCGGAAATCTCCCGCCACAAACAACTTTTTGTTGAACGGATTCTGATTGTCCATTTTCGGGGCGGTAGGATCCAGGTCGCCTTCGAATTCTCCGGTGAGGGTGTTGAAAGGCAGCAGATCGCCGGCGGATGTCTTCATCTTGCCGTCTTCGTAGGTCCTGAGCCAGGAAGCCCAGGTCGAGTCACTCCCGTACACGGACGAACCGTCGAAAAAGGCGCTGATGTTGTTGGAGAATCGCCGCGGATTCCCGGGTTCCGTCCCGGAGCCTGGAACGGTCGGTGAGCGGTGCATGGATATCGTCACCGCCGGAAGGACGCCCCCAGGGTTGAAGTGGGGATCCGGGAAGTTGACGAAAATGGGAAATGGCTGTTGGGCATCGTCAACAACAAGGGCAAACTCGTGGTCGAGCAACTGACCGAACACCCAGGTAAAATCGCTGAGATTGCGGGTGTTGGGGATGGATTGCGGTGCCGCAGCCAGAAAATTGGAAATGCGTCGGGGGTTTTGCCTGTTTTGACCGGCGGGAGTACTGTAACCATCACCGTATGCCGGAGAATTGCGTTCCACCACCGTGTCCCCGTTCATTCCCCAATGGGGATTGGAGAGGTTGTTGCCCCACCCGGTATAGGTGCGGTAGGTCTGCGCCTCTGAGGTGTAGGCGACACATAGAACCATCATTACCAGGAGGGTACCAATCCTGTTCATAAGCAAGTCTTTTAAAAGATAACCGTCGGCGGTTTTCGGGATTGGTCCGGGGGCAGGCTTTCGCCCATGCAAAAATAGCGCTAATAATGCAGCATTGCACGCTTCAACCGGAAATTGCTTCCAATTTCAGGCCATAATGATCAAAATCATCAAAACCGCACCGAAAACCCTGCCATCCAGTGCCTTCCCGCCTGCGGGTAGAAGAAATTTTCGGTGACCAGGGATTCGTAGCGATAGGAATACGTGTAGCCGTTGCTGCTGTATTTGTGGTGAAGCAGATTGTTGACCTGAAGGCGAACCGAGGCCATGCCCAGACCGGGCACATGGCCCTCCCACCCCAGGGCGAGGTCCTGCACCCACCAGGCCGGCAATTGTCTGGATGGATCCGCTGTATTGTCGAGAAACTGGCTGGACACATACTGGGACATCCAGGCCAGGGACCAACCCCGCCAGGGGTTCCAGCGCAATTGGTGATTGTACACCACCTTGGGTGAAAAGGCGATTTCCACGTTGCGATGGGAGATGCGGATGATGTCAAACCCATCGGTATAATCATACAATGTCTCTTCGAATTCCCTGATCCGGCTGGTGGACATCGCCAGCGAAAAATCGAATTGCCATCCTCCCGGCAAACCCGCTCCGGCCACCCACTCGAGTCCTGTCCTCCAGGAATCCGGTACATTGACCAGGAGAGATGCCCCGACATCATTGAGGGCGCCGGTAGGGATCAGTTGATCGCGGTAATGCATGAAATAGACCGTGACGGCACTTTGCCAGCCTTGCCCTTTCCAACGGAGTCCCGCCTCGTAATCCAACAGTCGCTCCGGAAGCGGCATCCTGCCTTCCGGGGCGTCCACATAATCGCGCCGCAAGGGCTCCCGGTGGCCGACTGCGACCGAACCGAAAATCGATGCTGACCCTGAAAGGTGCCAGTTGACCCCTGCCTTGGGATTGAAAAAATCCAGGGCCACATCCACATCGTAAGGCTGAAGTTCGCTTTCCGTACCGGATGTGCGATAGCGGATGTGCCGATACTGGATGTCACCAAAGAATTCCCATGGCGCAACCGGCCTCCATACCATTTTCCCGAAGACGTTGCCGTCCGTTTTCACGGCATCACCGTCATAGTACCGGAAACCCGGCGTCAATCCCGGGATGGCCGATGCCCATATCACCCTTCCGAAATGATCGCCCAGATATCGATTCCAGGCCCCCCCTACGTGAACATCCAGGGCGGAGGACTCGTAGCGCAAATTGGCGATCGCCCCTCCGAAATGATTGTCCAGCCAACGCCGGCGGACGATATCCGAGCGGGTGAGGGTATCCGTGCCCACCACCGACGGCTCCAGTCCGTAGTCCGTGACGTCGTCTTGTTCCCTGAATTGCTCGAAATAACCCGCCCCGCGTGTGTAGTGCAAGGTCGCATTGACGCGCCATTGTCGGTTCAAGGCATGGGCTCCGTGGATCTGGACGTGCGTTTGGGCGTATTGGTCCACTTCGTCCTTATAGGTGTAGTAGTTGTAGGTCCGCCCGGATGTCAGGAGATTGGTGGTTTGGGCAGGGGTGAATCCATTGCGGGCGGCATGGGCCAACATGCCTTCCTCATCATTCTCCAGCCGGCTCTGGGGTGTGCCCCACCAGGCCTGGTAGGTTCTTTCGCGTCCGGTAAATGCCAGCAGCCGAAAGAGGGACCGTCCGCCTTTCCACGTCAGGGAGCCATACAGGGATTCCAGGTCGGCCGTGGCGCGATCGATGTACCCTTCAGAGGCGATCCGGGACCATCGCCCGTCCAGCGCCCATCCGTTGCCGATTTCTCCCGTGCCGAAGGCGGCCCGGATGCGTCGGGTGCCGAAACTGCCCGCTCCGCCCCCGATCTCTCCGTAGGCCTGATCCCGATATGTGAGGGACTGCAATCCCACCGTGGCGCCAAAGGCCCCTGCGCCATTGGTCGAGCCGCCTACGCCCCGGACAATCTCGATATGGTCCGTGCTGGCCACCAAATCGGGCATGTTCACCCAAAAAACAGCCTGGGATTCGCTGTCATTGACGGGCACGCCGTTGAGGGTCACATTGATCCTCGTCGGGTCACTGCCCCGGATACGCAAGCCCGTGTATCCGATGCCCGTGCCGGCATCGGAGGTGGCCACCACGCCCGGCGTGAACCGGAGCAGCCACGGTATGTCCTGCCCCTGATGGAGGCGGTCCAGCTCTTCCCGCCGGATCTGTTCCGACGGAAATGGCGCGGTGGGTCCCGACCAGGTGCCGGTCAACTCCAGGGTCTGCAGGGCATAGGCCTGGGGGACCAGGTGTATTTCCAACACTTCGGGGATCTCCGGGCCCATGTCACGGCGCCAGACGTCATACCCCAGGAACCGGACCTCCAGGGTCCATCCCTGAGGGGGTAGCGGTTGCAGGAAAAACCGGCCCCGGTCATCGGTCACCCGTCCGGGTCCGCCGGGTATTTGAACGGCCGCTCCGACGAGGGGAAGGCCGTGTTCATCCAGGACGATGCCCGCAAGACCACCGGTTTGTGCCGGCAGGGCGGCAGAGGGCATCAGGAAACCCGTCGCAACAAGGAGGAGGAGTAAGGCGCTTTTCATCCGCAGGACATTGAAGGATTCTGCGGGATGCCCGGAATGGGCCGGGAGGTTGCACCTTGTTCCCTTCCCGGCATTACCCGGGCAGGTTCAACGGGTATGATCTCAGCGAGGCCGGATGGCCAGGCACCCCTAAAGGCCGAAAGATACGATGCCTCGCTCTTTTCCGGCAGGTAGCCGCTCATGAATTACCTTTGCCCACCCTGGAAACCTGACAATCAACCACAATGGACATCGAACTCCTGCGCCGGATCTGCGAAATACCGGGTGCGCCGGGCTTTGAACACCGGATAAGATCGTTTCTGACCAGCCGCCTTGAAGGACTTGCCGACCGATGGGAGGTGGACCCCATGGGCAATCTCATCGCGTTCCGTCAAGGCGCTTCGGACCGGAAAGTCATGCTCACGGCCCACATGGACGAGATCAGCTTCATCGTCACCCATATCGACGATGACGGTTTCCTCCGGTTCATCCCGCTCGGAGGCTTCGATCCCAAGACCCTCACGGCCCAACGTGTGATCGTCCACGGGAAGGAGGATATCATCGGGGTCATGGGCAGCAAACCCGTTCACCTGATGAAACCGGAGGAGCGCAACAAAAGCGTGCAGATCGAGGACTTTTTCATTGACACCGGCCTCGACAAGGAGCGGGTCAAGACGCTGGTCCGGATCGGCGACCCCGTCACCCGCGAGCGGCATCTCATCGAGATGGGCGACTGCCTCAACAGCAAATCGCTCGACAACCGCATTTCGGTATTCATCCTTCTGGAGGCCTTGCGCGAACTCAAGGGCGTGGCGCTTCCGTTCGACACGTATGCCGTCTTTACGGTCCAGGAAGAAATCGGTCTGCGCGGGGCCATTTCGGCCGCGCACAGGATCAATCCCGATTTCGGCATCGTCCTCGATACCACCATCGCTTACGATCTGCCGGGTGCGCAGCCGCACGAGCAGGTCACCAGGCTGGGCAAAGGCGTAGCGGTCAAGATCATGGACGGCATGACGGTTTGTGATCCGCGCATGGTGGCCTTCCTCCGCGCCCGGGCCGAGGCCAGGCAGATCCTCTGGCAGCCTGAGATTTTGCCTGCCGGCGGAACGGATACGGCCGCCGTGCAGCGCTACGGGAAGAACGGGTCCATTGCCGGGGCGCTGAGTATTCCCACCCGGCATATCCATCAGGTCATCGAGATGGTGCACCGCCGGGATGTGCAGGCGGCGATCGAACTGGTGGCGGACGCCCTGCGCCATCTCGACGCCGGGGAATGGGATCCCCTTTGAATTGGGCGGGCTTTCTGCCCTTTTCCCTGCATCTGCATTTGGGGATGGGTGGGCTGTCCGGGTGGAAACGGGTATTTTGACGTCAAATCAAGCACCATGTCCTGGACCGAACATCCCGACGGGCTCGTCCGCACGTTTGCGTTCGCTTCATTCCGCGAGGCGTTTGCTTTCATGACCGAGGTGGCCCTGGCGGCCGAGAAAATGGATCATCATCCCGAATGGACCAACGTGTACAACCGCGTATCCGTGCGATTGAGTACCCATGA
>JAGFIW010000228.1 GCA_024103195.1 Saprospiraceae bacterium
GGTTTTTCCTGTCGGTCAAAGACGGCCAACCCCTGCATTTTCGCGCCGGTCAGTTTCTCACCTTCGACCTTCCGGTCTCGGACAAACGCCTCCATCGCTGGAAAAGCTACTCGATCGCCAGTGCACCGGCGGGCACGCCCGACTTCGAATTGTGCATCGTCCGTATGGAAGGCGGCCTCGCTTCCTCCTGGCTTTTTGATACCGTAAGTCCGGGCCACACGCTCCGGTTCAAAGGACCCGAGGGAGGATTTGTACTGCCCGACCCATTGACGGATGACCTGGTGATGATTGGCACGGGAACCGGCATTGCGCCTTTTCGATCGATGCTGCACGACCTGGACGCGAAAGGATGGACCGATCGCCATGTTCATCTCATTTACGGTTCGCGGACGAGGGAGGATCTGTTGTATGCCGATGAATGGCTGGCGCTGCGGGATCAGCATCCGAATTTTCAATTTACCGCCTGCCTGTCGCGCCTGAACGAAGCCCCAGTGGAGGATTGGCTGATACCGGGATATGTGCATGGCGCTTACCGCCACCTTTACGCGGATCCCAAGCCCGACCGGCGTTTCATGCTCTGCGGCTGGACCAACATGATTGACGAAGCGGTGGTCCACCTGATGACCGAAATGCAGGTGCCGCGCAACCAGATCGTGTATGAACTTTACGGGTAAGGCCGCCACACCCCGGCTTTCAGGCCTCCATGACGGCTTTGCGGAGCAGCGACAATTGGCCCAGATGGTAATAACCGTGCTCGATCAACCCTTCGATATTGCGCCGGTAGTTGCCGTATTTTTCATCCGTAAAAGGCAGTTCCCATTTTTCGGGGGGCATGGCTTCGATCCGCTTCGCCATTTTTTCCGCATTGTCCAGCAGGGTGCGAACAGCCTGGTTCCAGTCGTCTTCCGTCCGTATTTCCGGAGCGTCAAAGCTGTAGGCATCCCGGATGTCCAGCGGCCCGCCCTCCAACACCTGCAGCACACCGGCCAGATAATAATTGACGTGAAAAACGAGGGCGTAAATGGTGTTCCAGTTTCCGATTTTCCGGGTGGCTTTTTGCCGGTCAATGCCTGCCAGGACGATCCGGTAATTGGTGTTGGCAATCCAGGTGCCGTCCAGCATCACTTCCCTGAATCGTCCGGCCAATAATTTTCCCTGCTCCATTTATTTGCTTTTTGTCATCCGGAATATCCCGCAGAATTCCGTGTATTTATTTTCAGATAAAATTGGGTTGCGTCACGCAGCTTGCGCCCATCCCGGCGGCTTGCTGCCCGGGTAAAAATACGGAAATGCCAGCCGTCCTGCCCCCCGGTTTTCTTCCCCCGCCGGGCTTGACTACCTTTGTGACCAAACCCGCCTATGGCCCTCACCGAATCCCGCATGTTGCCCCTCGGCACAACGGCGCCCTTTTTTGCCTTGCCGGAACCATTGACCGGTCGCATCGTCTCTCTGGAAGACATCGCTGCCCACCGCGCTTTTGTTGTGATGTTCCTGTGCAACCACTGCCCTTACGTGATTCACGTATTGCCGGAGCTGAAGCGACTGACGGACGACTATATCGCCCGGGGTACAGGATTTGTCGCTATCAGCGCCAGCGACGTCGAAAAATATCCGGCGGATGCCCCCGATCTCATGGCCGCTCTCGCCCGGCGGGAAGGGTGGTCCTTCCCCTATCTCTATGACGAAAGCCAGGAGGTGGCCCGTGCCTATGACGCGGCGTGCACGCCCGATTTCTTTGTTTTTTCGGCCGACCGGCGGCTCTTTTACCGGGGACGACTCGACGGCAGCCGTCCCGGCAACGAGCTGCCGCTCACCGGCGCCGATCTGCGCGCCGCTCTCGATGCGGTATTGACCGGCCGACCCGCCCCAGACAAGCAATATCCCAGTGCGGGATGCAACATCAAGTGGAAAAGCTGATCGGTTTTTTGTCCGCAAACCTTTATCTTGGCCGGCCAATCAACCTTTTTTCTGCATGTCCACACACCGCTTGATCCACGCTGCTGCCTTCGCGCTGATTTTGACCATTGCCGGCTGCCGGCAAAATGAACCGGCGACCACCGCCCCCGAGACCCCTGCCTTCCGATGGATGACGGAGCAATTTGCCGATGTCCAGATCCTCCGGTACCAGATTCCGGGATGGGACCGCCTGAGTCTGCCGCAAAAGCAATTGGTGTATTACCTCACCCAGGCGGGGCTGGCCGGCCGGGACATCATGTACGATCAGAATTACCGGCACAACCTGGAAATCCGCAAGGCCATCGAGCAAATCGTCGAGCGCTATGACGGTGCGCATGCCGGTGAGGAGTGGGACCAATTCATGCTCTATGCCAAACGGGTATGGTTTTCCAACGGCATCCATCACCACTATGGCAATGACAAATTCATACCCGGCTTTTCAAGGGACTGGCTGGAAGATGCGCTCCGGCGCAGTGGCGCCTCAATGAGCCAGGAAGCCCTGACGGCGATGTTTGACCCCTCGGTCGATGCCAAAAAAGTCAGCCTGGATGCCAAGGGTGATCTGGTGGCTCAGTCAGCCGTCAATTTCTATGCACCCGGCATTACGGAAAAAGAAGTCGGATCCTTTTACGGTGCGCGCATCGACAAAAAAGATCCCGAACCGGTTTCCCACGGTTTGAACAGCCGGGTCGTCCGGGGACCTGACGGCCGGTTGGCCGAGGAGGTGTACCACGCCGAAGGCAAATACGGCCCCGCCATCCGCGAAATCATCAAGTGGCTGACCCTGGCGGCCGGTGTGGCCGAAAATGACGGCCAGAAAAAGGCCCTCGAATTATTGATCGAATATTACCAGACCGGAGATCTCCGCAAATGGGATGCCTACAACATTGCCTGGGTCCAGGCGACGGAGGGGGACATCGATTACATCAACGGATTCGTGGAGGTGTACAACGACCCGCTGGGGTACAAGGGCTCCTATGAAAACATCGTCCAGATCAAGGATTTTGAAGCCTCCGAGCGCATGGCCGTATTGTCGGCCAACGCCCAGTGGTTTGAAGACCGGATGCCCTACCTCCCCGAGCACCGCAAGGAAAATGTGGTGGGCATCGTGTACAATGTCGTGAATGTCGCCGGTGAGGCCGGGGATGCCAGTCCGGCCACCCCGATCGGTGTCAATTTGCCCAATGCCGACTGGATTCGCGAAAAATACGGCTCCAAGTCCGTCAGCCTCGGCAACATTCTGGAAGCCTACGACCAGGCCGCCGGCCCTGCCCTGACTGCCGAATTTGCTTTTGACGAGGCTGAAGCCGAACGCGCCCGGAAATACGGCAGCCTCGCCGCCAAACTCACCACCGCGCTTCATGAAGTCATCGGTCACGCCTCCGGCAAATTGAACCCCGGCGTCGGCACGCCCAAACAAACGCTGAAAAGCTACGGCTCCACCCTCGAAGAAGCGCGGGCAGACCTCGTTGCCCTGTATTTCATCATGGATCCCAAAATGGTCGAGTTGGGGCTCATGGAATCTCTCGAGGTAGGCAAGGCCGAATACGAGGGATTCATCAGCAACGGCCTGATGAAACAACTGCGCCGTATCGAGCCCGGCAAGGACGTCGAGGAATCGCACATGCGCAACCGCCAGTTGGTGGCGGCCTGGGCCTACGAAAAAGGCAAGGCCGACAATGTCATCGAAAAGGTGACCCGCAACGGAAAAACGTATTTCGTCATCCGCGATTACGAAAAATTGCGCACCCTTTTCGGCGAATTGCTGAAAGAAATCCAGCGCATCAAATCCGAAGGGGATTACGAGGCCGGCAAAAATCTGGTAGAGACCTACGGCGTCCGCGTGGATCCGGCTTTGCACCAGGAAGTCCTGGACCGGGTCAAGCCTTTCAACCTGGCGCCGTTCAGCGGGTTCATCAACCCCGTGCTGGAGCCGGTGACCGACGAGGCGGGCAACATCACGGACATCCGGGTGACGTATCCGGAAGATTTTGTGGCGCAAATGATGGAATACGGCAGGAAGTACCGCTTCCTGTAAGCCGGATCAGACCGACGCAACCCCGGCGCCGGGACCCGGTGTGTCCTTTCCAGGGCATGGTCCCCGGTTTTAGCCGTTGACAAGGTAGAAAAACCGTGCGGGCAACAGGGGACGGATCGGCGGTCATTCCTCCATGGCCATCCGCTCCCTCCGCGCGAGAGCGGCGGCCATCTCTTCCGGTTTGGCGGTGCCGATGAGCAGTTTTTTGCCGTTGGTCATTTCGAGTTGAAGGCCTTTGTTGCCCGATACATTGTAGGCCGTACCCCGTCCGAAAAAACCGGTACGCAGCCCCCAACCCCCGTATTCCGACAATGGCCGGTAGGTCCGGATGCCGTATTTTTTGATGTCTTCCCAGGCGTAATGCCGGAAGGAGGCGTGGAAGGGGAAAAAGCGAACCCGGATGCCGTCCGGACGGATCTCCGTCTCCAGACGGAGGGCATACATGAAGGCGGCCACGGCCAGCGGCACGAGAGCCAGCAGTATCCTGGAGAGGACGGAAAGGGTGTCTTCACCGGCCGGCTTCCCCGACAATTCGGGTTGGAACAGCCCGAACAAGGTGATCAGGAATCCGGGAATGAGCAATATCCATATCCAGACCTGCCGGAAAGCCTGGCGCTCGGAGAAAAGTACCTGGACCTTTTTCATGGATTAAATGTAACGCGTCGGGTGCCAATGGCTTTGTCATTTCCGACGAATGCGGGGAGGTATCAGACGGGGGCCTGTTCCAGGACCCGGTGATAGCACTGTTCGTAAAGCGGAAGGATTTTGTCGAGGCTGAACCGCTGCGCCTGCTCGTAGGCCTGACGGCGGAACCGGGCAAGCTTTTCGGTGTCACCGAGCAATTCGATGGCATGGCGGGCCATGGGGCCTACCGCCCCCGGGGGTTCCAGAAAACCGGTGATGCCGTGGAGATTGACTTCGGGCAGGCCACCGGCGTTGGACGAAATCACCGGCACCTCACAGGCCATGGCTTCGAGGGCCGACAGGCCGAAACTCTCGTGCCCGGAGGGCAGAAGAAAGAGGTCGGCGATGGCCAGGATTTCCTCAACGGCTTCGAGTTTGCCGAGAAAACGGACGTCGTCACACAGGTCGAGGTCGCGGCAGAGGATTTCGATGTTCTGGCGTTCGGGGCCATCCCCCACCAGGAGGAGTTTGGCCGGGATGACTTCCCTCACGGCCTGGAAGATATGGACGACGTCGGGGATGTTTTTGACGGGCCGGAAGTTGGAGGTATGGACCAGGATTTTTTCGTCGTTGGGCGCAATGGCGCGGCGGAAGTGCTCTTTGTTGGTGCGGGTAAAGCGGTTGAGATCCACGAAATTGGGGATCATTTCAATGGGCACCTTGATGGGGAAGGCGCGCAGGGTCTCCTCGCGGAGATTCTCGGAAACGGCGGTCACGCCATCCGACTGGTTGATGGAGAAGGCCACTACGGGCGCGAAGGCGCGGTTTTTCCCCACCAGGGTGATGTCGGTGCCGTGCAGGGTGGTAATGACGGGGAGGCGCCGGCCATAGCTTTTCATGATCTCGCGGGTCATGTACCCGATGGCGGCATGGGGTATGGCATAATGCACATGCAGGAGATCCAACCCGGCCGAGAGGGCCACGTCCACGAGGGTGCTGGCCATGGCCGTGTCGTAGGGCGGATATTCGAAAAGCGGGTAATCGGCAGCCGGTACTTCATGGTAGTACACGTTCTCCGCGAAATTGACCAGCCGGGCCGGTTGCCGGTAGGTGATGAAATGGATCTGGTGCCCCGCACGCGCCAAACCCAGCCCCAGCTCGGTGGCCAGGACACCACTTCCTCCGAAGGTGGGATAACAGACTATTCCTATTTTCATGGCGTTATCCGGGAGATATCGCCCCGTTACCGGTTGCGAACATACGGGGAAATGGCTAATCGGCTCCGACCTGCAACCCGGAGCCCTACATTCCGGTTGTCCCTTCCATGATGCGATCTGACCCTTTTTTCCGGTTTGTCTTTCTGGCGGTGCTGCCTTTGCTCGGCATGACGGCGGGGTCCCCGCCCGCGCTGGGCCAACGGGTATCCGTCTCCGAGGCCATCCCGCTCCGCAAGGACGACTTTTACCAAATACTGGGACGCATCGGCGACCAGATCCTGCTGAGCACCGACAACGGCTACAGTCTGGATCTGCTCCGGTTTGACGACCGGTTGCGGCAGGTGGGCAGGAAGGAACTCGAACTCGACAAGCGCCGGGGACAGATTCTCGGCGTGATGCCTTCCGGCCCCGCTTCCTTTGTCGTCCTCTATGTGTTCAGCCGCAAAGGCGAATCGTTCCTCAAGGTGCACCGCTATGACGGAGAGGGCATGCTGCAGGACAGCGCCACCCTGTTCGCCTTTGCCCCGGATATGGAAGTCCCGGATTGCCGGATGGCGATGTCGGAAGACAGGAATACCGCCATCGTCTATTTTACCGAAAAACAGACCTGGCTTTCGGTGTACGCCCTGGATTTGCGGCGTCTCGCCCTCCTGTGGGATACGCGGGTGAGCATCGACGGATTCTCCTTCTACAGGCAGTATCGCGCCATGATGGTGGACGACCAGGCCCGCATGCACCTTGTGCTGGAAAAGGAGCGCAAACCCCGGGAAGATGGCGCCGTCCTCGAGCTCCTACATTTCGGACCGGGTTATTCCGATGTCCTTTCGCGCCAGGTCGTTCTGCAGGGCATCCAGTACCAGCGGCTCAAATTTCGATATGACAATCTCAACCGGCGCCTGGCCGGGGTGGGACTGACCGTGGACAAATCCCCGGATAGGGCCACCGGAATTGTTTGCTTCTTCATCGGAGATGCCGCCCAAGGGGATTTTGAACTGCACCGCTTCCCGTTTCGCGAGGAGGTGGCCCGTAAAATGACCGGCAATCCCGAGGCAGCCCTCAAAGGGCTCGAGGATCTGGAGATCCGCGACATGCTGCTCCGCACGGATGGCGGAATTGTCGTTACGGTCGAGGAATCCCGCCGCCTCGAGCGCAATATTGCGGGCCAGCAATTCCAGTTTGGCGCCTCTGGCGTGCGGTATATCGTCGATTATTACTACGAAGACCTTTTGGTGGCCTCCTTCGGGCCGGACGGAAATCCGGACTGGCTGGAAGTGCTGGCGAAAAAACAATACTCCCAGGATGATGACGGGCTGTATTCCTCCGTGTTTCTCATGGAAGCGCCCGACCAGATCCGTCTGCTCTACAATGACGAGATCGCTTACGAAAACACGGTCAGCGCCTACCGCATCCATCACACGGGCAAGGTGGACCGGACCAGTGTCCTCAGCACGGATTATCAAAAGCTGAAGCTCATCTTCCGGGAGGCCTGCCAGACGACCGCCGACGAGGTCCTGGTACCCAGTGAGCGGAGCGGAAGGATCCGGTTTGTGCGCATCGAATTTTAGCGGGGTGTTGATTTCACGGGATGCCCTTACCTTCGTCGCATCAGCCCCGGCTGTCACATTCAATCCCCTCCCCAATGAAAAAATTCCTCCGTTACCTCGTTCCTGTTTGCTTCCTTCTTCCCTCTTTGCTGGTTGCGCAGGCCGGCGACGACCGCCTGAAAGAACTGCAACAAGCCTCCGCCCGGGAAGGGGAAGGTTGGGTCACCGGCGGCGCCCTGGGCCTGGATTTCGCCCAGCTCCTTATGGTCCACCCCCGCGTGGGATCGGGCGACAACCGGATCGCTTTCGGCGGTCTGGGCAACCTGTTTGCCAACTACAAACGGGGTAAAACCGAATGGCAAACCAATCTGTCCCTCCAATTAGCCGTCCAGCAACTGGCGGATGCCGATTGGCAGAAAAGCCTCGACATGCTGCGGCTCAATTCCAAATACAGCTACCAGACGGGCAATGAAAAATGGGCCTATGCCGCCCTGCTGACCTTCGAGTCGCTCTCCATGCCTACCTATCCGGGCAATTTCCTGAAAAAGCAGGAGGATGCGGATGCCGCCCAGGCCCGCTTCCTGTCGCCGGCCCGGCTTGAATTTTCGCCCGGTATCCAATACAAGCCCGATGCCCACTGGAATTTCTTCCTGGCTCCGGTGAGCTACAAACTCATTTACGTCGGCGATCAGGATATTGCCAATCTGGGTATTCACGGCACACGGCCTGTGGACGAAGACGACCTGACCCAGGGCTATGAGCAGGCCTTCCATCAGGCGGGCGCTCGTTTCGTGGCCGGGTACACCCGCAAGTTTTTGGCCGAGCGCATGACCTGCACCAGCCGGCTGGACCTCTTCTCCAATTACCTGGACAACCCCCAGAACCTGGATGTGCTGTGGCAGACCGACCTGGGCTGGCAGCTTTGGAAAAACCTGTCCCTCAACCTCCTGGTGGAGGCATTTTACGACCACGACATTCTGGTGCTGCGCAAGCGTCCATCGGAGTCGTTGCCGGACGGGGAACTCGGCCGTCAGACGAGCTGGACCCAGGCGCTGATGATCAAGTACAACGTGCTGTTCTGACGAAAGAAAGGAAAATGCTGTCATTGATCATGGAGAGCAGGAGACACCGTGCCCGGGGACTAGGCCAGGTGCTGCCTCCATCACCTATTTGATCAAGGGGCAGCAACCAAATTTTGACATCATGAGGGTGGGCAACACCATTTGAGTCCTGCTAACCGAAAACCGGAGGTAAAATGATCTCCCGCACGTCTCAGCACTACCGGGAGCACCTTCCCTGACGCGGTTATGTTGTCCGCCATACAATATTCTCCTTTCAAGGCGCTTTCAACCCTTTGGGCCAAAGGTTGTTTCACCTCCGTAGAACAACCTGTCATGAAATACATCCTGCTTGCCGC
>JAGFIW010000268.1 GCA_024103195.1 Saprospiraceae bacterium
CGACAGTCTCGAAGTGCTTGCACAAATCCAACCGTCAGGTTCAGGCCAGAACAACGGCTCCGTCATCGCCTTCGTTTCCGGCGGATGCAACCCGTATTCCTATCTGTGGTCCAACGGGGCTACGGTCGCTGAAATATCCGGCCTTGCCCCGGGGGAATACTGCCTGACCGTTACGGATTGCGAAGGCTGCACCCGTACCGGATGCTACCTGGTGGAAAATGCCTCCTCGGTTTCAGGACCGGATGCCCGGCGAGAGATCTCCCTGTCGCCCAACCCGGCATCAGGGACTTTCCGGATCCGGGTGACCGAGTTCGCACCCGGGCTGTTGTCGGCGGTCCTGTATGATCTGAACGGCCGCGTCGCCGAGCGCCGCACGGGGCCTCGCATCATGGATGAGTGGGACCTCACCGGACGCCCGCCGGGAACTTACTGGATGACCCTTGCCACCGAAGCAGGTGCGGTTGTCATCCCCGTCGTGCTCACCGGCAGGCCCTGAAACAGGGTCCGGTCAACCCAGGCAGGAGCCTGGTTTCCGTGGGCGGGAAGGGATATTGATCAGGTCATCAGAAATAATGACCAAAATCAACCTGCGGGGAACTCCGGCGGATTATTTTTGCCGCACAAAATTTCCGGCATGGATGCAAAACTTGAGGCGCTGACGCGAAAACTCCTGGACGAAGGTGTTCAGAAGGCGGAAGCAGAAGCCCGAAAAATCCTGGACAACGCCCAAAAAGAAGCCGAGGATCTCCGTAAAAAAGCCGAGTCACAGTCGGTTGACATTTTGGCCAGAGCCCAGGACGAATCCATGGCCCTGCAGCGCAGAGCCCGCTCGGAAATCCAGATGATGGTCCGGCAATCCAGGCAGCAACTGCGCCAGGAATTGGAAAATCTCCTTTCGGGCCGGATCGTCCAGCAACCCGTCCGGGAAACCCTCGGCAATGCCGATTGGATCGCCGGATTCATGACCGACCTGATCCGGCACCTCCAATGGGACCCGAAAGGCAAACTGGTCATTGCCATCCCGGAACAGACCTCGGAAGCCTGGCGCAAACAGGTGCGGGAATCTCTGACCAAAGCCCTCGACCAGGCACCCGTGCTGAAGCCCACCCCGGGCCTTACCGCCGGATTCCAGATCGGAAAAGAGGGAGAACATTACAGGATTTCATTCTCGGAGGCGGACTTCAGCGCCTATCTGAAGCAATTCCTCACCGCCGAATTCCAGGAGCTGATCGATGGCGAAGCCTGATCGCGCGTACTACGGCATTGTCGCTGCCTTGCCTCCCCTCCCGCGGAAAGGCATGGAAGGATTCCGTCCTGTCCATCTGGCCCAATCCTACAAGGACCTCCTGGATGACCGCGATCGCCATACGCTCGAACTGGCCTATGTCCAGGCCGATCACACCAACCTCCTCAACCGGCTCACAGGCAGCAAGCAGTTTGTGGCCGGTGGCAACCTGGCCGAGGATGACATCCAACGCCTGGTGGCCGGAGATGCCTCGACATGGCCTTACCTCACGGCCTTTCTGGAAGAGGTGCGCACACGTAACCTCACCGGTCAGCGCAAGGAAACCGAGCTTGCCCTTGCCCGCCATGCCCTGACATTCCTGATCGCCCAGGATAACGAATTGCTGCGCGAATGGGCGTTGGTCCAGGTGCGCCTGAGGCTGTACACCGGCCAGCAAGCCGGTGAAAGCCTGCGTCCCGTCCTGCTTCAGGAACGCGAAGTCCTTCAGGACATCCTGGATCAATGGTCTGCTTCCGGCGGTGCCGTCGAACCCCTTCCGGAAAACCTGATGGTCATCCAGCGCCAGTCTGACATTTTTCAAAAAGAGTGGGATACCGACGAATGGGTCTGGGAGTTTCTGGAACGCGAAGAAAACCTGGAACCTTTCTCGCTGAACGCCCTGATCGGATATGCCCTCCGGCAACAGATCTGTCTGCGCCGATCGGCACTGCTTTCCTCCAAATCTGCCAACCTCCTCGACCACCTCGTGGGAGAGGCCGTCCAAGAATTCTTATGAATACCACTACCAAAGGCGTCGTCCGGGGCATTACTGCCAATCTGCTGGAAATCAGGCCTTCCGGACCTGTTCGCCAAAACGAGATCTGCTATGTATCCTCCGATGGCGCCTCCCTGATGGGCGAGGTGATCAAAATTATCGGAGAAACCGCCTACGTCCAGATCTTTGACACCACCCGCGGCCTTTCCGAAGGGGCGGAGGTGACCTTTACCGGCGAGCGCATCGAGGTCACGCTGGGGCCCGGAATGCTCGGCAAACGATATGACGGCCTGCAAAACGACCTGGAGAAATTTGAAGGCGTATTCCTGCAGCGCGGCCAGCAGTCGGCCCCGCTCGATGACGACAGTAAATGGGGTTTCCGACCGCTTGCCAAAGCCGGCGACGCGGTCAGGGCCGGCGACTGGCTGGGCGAACTGAGCGAAAACGGACTGCCCCACCGCGTTATGGTGCCTTTCCGGTGGGAAGGCAGCTTTACCGTAAGGGATATCGTACCGGAAGGTACCTACGGCATCCATGATACCATCGCGCGGCTCGAAGATGAACAGGGAGTGGTCCGGGAGGTCACCATGGTCCAGAAATGGCCAGCCAAGCAGACCCTCACCGTTTACCGCGAAAAGCATCGCCCGCACAAACTGATGGAAACCGGGGTACGGATCTTCGATACCATGTATCCCATGCTGGAGGGAGGTACCGGTTTTATCCCCGGCCCCTTCGGATGCGGCAAGACCGTCATGCAGCAAGCCCTCGCCAAGCAAGCGGATGCGGATGTCGTGATCGTGGCCGCCTGCGGAGAACGGGCCAACGAAGTCGTGGAAATCTTTACGGAGTTTCCCGAATTGAAGGACTCCCGCACCGGTCGTCCACTGATCGATCGCACCATCATCATCGCCAACACCTCCAGCATGCCGGTGGCGGCGAGGGAGGCCTCCGTCTATACCGCCATGAGCCTGGCTGAATTTTATCGCAACATGGGCCTGAGGGTCCTCCTCCTGGCGGATTCCACTTCCCGCTGGGCTCAGGCGCTCCGGGAAATGGCCAACCGACTGGAAGACCTTCCTGGCCCTGATGCTTTTCCCATGGACCTCAGCGCCACCATTGCCCAATTCTACAGCCGGGCAGGTACCGTCACTTTGCACAACGGACAACAAGGCGCCGTCACCTTTATCGGCACCGTATCGCCGGCAGGTGGCAACTTCAAGGAACCGGTGACGGAATCCACCCGCAAAGCGGCGCGCTGTTTCTATGCCCTCAACCAGCGCCGGGCCGACAGCAAACGCTATCCCGCCGTGGACCCGCTGGAGAGCTATTCCAAATATCTCGACTACCCCGAGTTTGCCGAATCCCTCGCCCAAAGCGTAGGTTCGGACTGGATCACCAACGCCAAGACCCTTCAGAATCTCCTCATCCGGGGCAAGGAAGCCGCCGACCAGATCAATATCCTGGGCGATGACGGCGTGTCACTGGAAAACCATATTGACTTCTGGCGCTCCGAACTGATCGATTTCGTGCTGCTTCAGCAGGATGCCTTTGACGAGATCGACCAGCTCGCTCCCCTGGAGCGCCAACGCCGTATGAGCCGGCTGGTTTTGGAAATATGCCAAATGCCCATTCCCTTCGAGAACTATACTGAGGTGCGGCCTTACTTCAGCAAGGTCATCAACACCCTCCGGCAGATGAACTACTCCCGCTGGGAATCGGACGAATTCAATAACTACCACCAGGAACTCTCCCGGATCCTGGCCGAAAAAGCCACGGAAATGGCCGTCTGATATGGAAATCAATCCGTTTGCCAAACGCTATCACCATCTCCGCGACATCACCAGGGCGACCTGTACCCTCGATGCGCCGGGTGCGCACAACGAGGAACTCGCTATTGTCGGCGGACGCCTGGCTCAGGTGGTCCGGGTCAAAGGTCAGTCGGTGACCCTTCAAATCTTTTCCGGAACGGAAGGGCTTTCCAACGATGCTGAAGTCCTCTTCCTCGGCCGGTATCCCGACATGCCGATCGGCGATCAGTTGCTGGGACGTTTCCTCAATGCCTACGCCGAACCCCTCGATGGCCTCCCTCCCGTCGAAGGCCAGCGCATTTCTCTGGGAGGTCCATCCGCCAACCCCGTCCGTCGCGCCCAGCCCTTCGAACCCATCCTCACCGGCTTGCCGGGCATCGACCTCAACAACACGCTCGTGGGCGGCCAGAAAATTCCCTTTTTCGCCGACCCCGACCAGCCCTATAATGAGGTTATGGCGACCGTGGCGCTCCGCGCCCGGGCCGACAAGATCATCCTCGGTGGTATGGGCCTGTCCTATGACGATTACCTGTATTACCGGGACACCTTCCGGCAAGCCGGCGTCCTGGACCGCATCGTCGCTTTCGTCAATACCACGCAGGACCAACCCGTCGAGCGACTCCTCATCCCGGAGCTCGCCCTCGCCGCCGCCGAGCACTTCGCCATCACCAACAACGAAAAGGTGCTGGTCCTCCTCACCGACATGACGCTCTATGCCGATGCCCTCAGCATCGTCGCCAACCGGATGGACCAGATCCCCTCCAAAGACAGCATGCCCGGATCGCTGTACTCCGACCTGGCCCGGATCTATGAAAAATCCCTCCAATTGCCGGCCGGGGGCGGCTCCATCACCATTCTCGCCGTCACCACCCTCAATCAGGGCGACATTACCCATGCCATTCCCGACAATACCGGTTATATCACCGAGGGCCAGTTGTTCCTGAGAAAGGACACCGATACCGGCAAGATCATCATCGACCCGTTCCGCAGCCTCTCCCGGCTCAAGCAATTGGTGATCGGCAAAAAAACACGCGAAGACCACCCACAGATCATGAATACGGCCATCCGCCTCTATGCCGATGCCGCAGAAGCCCGCTCGAAAAAAGAGAACGGGTTTGATCTGACCGATTATGACGTGCGCGCCATCCGGTTTGCCCGTGATTACACCGAACAAATCCTTTCCATCGACGTCAATCTCGAAATGGATGCCATCCTCGACCGCCTGTGGCGGATCCTGGCGGCCCATTTCACCCGGGAAGAAGTGAGTGTCAAGGAACAATTGATTCGCAAATACTGGCCGGACTGATGGCACTGAAATTCCAGTTCAACAAGGTTTCCCTTCAGCAACTGATCAAAGGGCTGAAGATCCGCCAGGCGGCCCTGCCTACCCTGCGGGCCAAAGAGGCGGCCCTACGGCTGGAGGTCAAGCGGTTGCAAAACCTCTGCCTCGATGCGGAGCGCCACCTGCAGGAGGCTCGCCAGAAGGCCGCTTCAGCCGGGGATCTCTGGGCGGAGTTCGACCCCAACCTGGTCCGCATCGCCAGCGTGGACACCGGTTCCGGCAAACTCGCCGGCGTGCCTTTCCGCTCCTTCCATTCCGTCACCTTCCAGCCCCTTTCCGGCACCTTGCTGGATGCACCCCTCTGGACAGCGCAAGGCATACTCCTTCTGCAAAACGTGATGGAGGCCCGCATCCGCCTGCACATGCTCGAAGTCCAGACCTCCGTTTTCGAATTCGAACGGAAACGGACCACCCAAAAGCTCAACCTGTTCGAGAAAGTGCAAATCCCGGAACATGAGGATGCCATCCGGAGGATCAAACGCTTCCTGGAGGACGAGCAAAACCTGGCCATGGCCGCCATGAAAATGCTGAAAAAGAAAAAAGAATCCGCCCTGCCATGATCGCCCGAATGCACAAATACATCTTCGTGGCACATCACGACGATTTTCGCGACTTCCTGGAAGACCTCCGGGAGTCCGGCGTCGCGCATATCCGCGAACATCAGCAGGGATGGGCTCCCGCATCCGAAGAACTTGTCGCCAAGTGGCAGCGCTACAAAGCCTGGCACCAAATGCTGGAAGATCGCCAGGTGCCGGCCCTCCCCGATGACCAATGTCCCCTGGCCCATGATCTCGTCCGCGAACTGGAAAGCCGCATCGAATGGCGCTATGCCCTCGAGCAGTCTCTTCAAAACCTGAAAGCCCAAATCTCTCTGCTCCAGGAGTGGGAAGACGTCCCGCTCGGCCACTTTCGCCAACTGGCCCAAAACGGCGTGTATGCCCACTTTTCCCGCTGTCCCGCCCGCACCTTCCAACCCGAATGGAAAAACCGATTCACCCTGGTGACCTTCCGGGAAGGAACCGATACCGTCCATTTTGTTCTTCTCACCGACCGGCCTGCTGCCCCGGAAATCGATGCCGAACCACTTTCTCCCCCGGACATGGACCCGGCAGACCTGCATGCCCGCCACGGAGAGGTGTTGGCGCAGATCGAAGAGAACGAACGGGGACTCAACGCCCTGGCGGCCCGCCGCAATGCCCTCCGCCAGGCCATGGACGCCCTTGCAGGGGCCGTGAGCTGGCATCAGGCCATGTATCAATCCCGGAAAGACGACTCCGGCAAACTGATCTATCTCGAGGCCTGGGTGCCCGATGAACACCGCAAGGCCTTCGAACATCGTCTGGACCAGGGCCAGATCGTCTGGATGAACCTGCCCGTCACACCCGAAGACGACATTCCCGTGCTGCTCAACAACAACCGCTTTGCTCGACTCTTCCAGCCCATTGGCAAACTGTTTGCCCTGCCCAGTGCCTCCGAATTGGATCTCACCGCTTATTTCGCTCCCTTCTTTACCTTGTTTTTCGGGCTCTGTCTCGGCGATCTGGGCTACGGTGCCCTCCTTTTTCTGGCAGGGACCGTCTTCAAATACCTGCCCGCAGGAAAACCCTATCGCGAAGCCCTTACCCTGTTGCAATGGCTCAGCTTTGCCACCATGGTCGTTGGGGTGATTACCGGGTCGCTCTTCAGTATTCCCCTGGCCAATTTCGCCTTTTTCAAACCCCTGGCCCCCTATGTCCTCCAATCCGATCAGCTCTTCGAACTCGCCTTGTGGATCGGCCTCGTGCAAATCGCTGCCGGCATGCTGATCAGGGTCTTCAACCGGGCTCTCCAGTTCGGTTGGGTTTATGGCCTGGCCCCTGCCGGATGGCTGATCGCACTCGTCGGCGCCGTCATGATGTGGAATGAATGGGCCGCCCCTTCCAATGTGTGGATTACACTGACCGGAACCGCACTGATCCTGTTGTTCTCCGAACCCAAGGGCAATATCTTCAAACGCGTCGGCCTGGGTCTGTGGGAGTTGTATGGCGCTTCGGGCCTCGTCGGCGACATGCTTTCCTATATCCGGTTGTTCGCTCTCGGACTTTCGTCTTCCATCCTCGGACTGGTGGTCAATGATATCGCCATGAGCGTCAAAGGGGATGGTTCCATCATCGGGTGGCTGTTTTTCCTGATTATCCTGGCGGTAGGTCACGGCATGAATTTTTTCCTGGCCACACTCAGCGCCTTTGTCCATCCCATGCGTCTCACCTTTGTGGAATTCTATAAAAATGCCGGCTTTTCCGGCGGCGGCAAACCCTATCTTCCTTTCTCGAAAAAATTAAATCCTGAACTATGACCATTGCCTTCATCCTCGCCTACATCGGCGTTGGACTCATGATCGGCCTGCCCGGTATTGGCTCTTCCATAGGCGTATCCATTGGGGGCAAAACCTCGATCGGCGCGCTCAAGAAAAAACCGGATGCCTTTGGCAACTACCTGATTCTGAGCGCCCTGCCCGGTTCTCAAGGCCTGTATGGCTTCATTGGCTTCTTTGTCATGAACGGTCGAATCGCCGAACTGGGCGACCTGACCGTCGCCCAGGGAGCTGCCATTCTCGCCGCCGGTATCGGCCTGGGGTTGGCCGGGCTCTATTCGGCCATCAAACAGGGAGAGGTGGTCGCTCACGGGATTGAAGGCATCGCTTCGGGACATGACGTATTCGGACGCACCATCGTTCTTGCGGTATTCCCCGAACTCTATGCCATCATCGCCTTCGCCGCTGCCTTCCTGATCAGCGCCGGACTGTGATTACCCGACGCCCGGCAGGCCATCCTGCCGGGCACTGGGCATTTGCACCATGAGGCCTGCCAAACCCCTTTTCTACGCCTGCTCGGTGGAGATTCAGGCTCAGCCGGATACTGTGTGGTCATTGCTCACCGATCCGGCCTTTACCCCATTGTACATGTTTCACTGCGTTCCGGAAACCGACTGGCAGCCCGGAAGCACGCTCCTGTGGAAAGGCAAGCTGGATGGAACCGTCCATGTCCAGGGACAAGTCCTCCGGTTTGAACCTCCCGTGTTATTGTCCTTTACCGCTTTCGACCCGCAAGGGCCTTATGAAGATATCCCGGCCAATTACCTGACGACGACCTATACCCTCAAAAAGACCCGGACAGGGACACTGCTGACTGTTGCTCAGGGGGATTTCAACCGGGTGGAAAACGGCATGCATCGCTTCGCGTCAGCCGAAGGATGGCAGGAAGTGTTGGCCGCGATCCGGGATCTCGCCGAAGAAGCCGGCGACACCATACCAAAGGCGAACACGGATCATTGATAAGCGCCACTAATACCAACTGTTACTGTCTGCGTATGCCCCACCGTCCATCAACGCCACAGGGAGGTACTGTGGCACACGATCTATATGTATTCCAGTGACCAGGGAGTCATAATTGAGCTGGGAAAATGCTATCGAAAGGCGCTGCTCGATCGTGGTATCCGGCGCTTGGGCGCGGGCTAATAAACTACCCAGCATCAAGGCAAGTAGTAAGGGAAATTTGTGCATCGCTTGAAGTTATTTGGGATGATTTATAAATGGAATAGATGATTGAGTACGAGTATTCCTGCTCTAAAAACGGAAGTTAACGTGGAAGTAACCGTCGGTTATACGCATCGTATCCTGGCAGTTATTGATTGCCGTGAACTCGAAAGTACCTTTGATCAGAAAATTGACCGTATCCACTTCCAATATGGTCAGGCGCCGCACCGAAATGGTGTCCAAATCGTGGAAGCGGCATCCGGATGGTTTGTTCCAATCTTTGTAGGCACGCAATCGAAATTGAATTTCATTGTCACCAATAATTGTTGAATATTTTGAAAAACCAATTGATTGATTGATTGATTGATCATAATTCATTCTTATAGCTGAAAACTCAACACCTGAAGATGGAGGATAAAATAAACAGTCCACGGCGCTACATCCGAAGAGGGGATCGGAGACACATTGTGCCTTCCATTCCTCCCCATTGACTTTGCAATGGAACACATCTTTGTGCCAGGAGGGGGTAGGAGGTTCTTTCATCGTGCATCCGGTCGCTACGGCCAGGAGGAAGGCGGTGAGGAGGAGGACACGTTCCATCATGTCCATAGAGTGTTTAAGGTATATAGCACTTGATCGGAATGAATAAAGTTAAGGATTTTATTGGAAATCAAGCGGATGTGAAGATTTCCCGTTAATGGTTATCATCAGAATTGAGGCTGCCATAGATTACCGTTGATCATCATTTTCCTGTTGGCATGCGGGAAACACAGATTGTCCTTTCGGGTGAACATGGCGTTATCCATATTTCAACAGGAAGGCTGCAGATGGTAGGGTAGCCGGGGATTCATGCAGGTACTCCATCAAAGAGCATAGGATGGCATCCACGCAGATTTATTACCGGCAGGGAAAATCGCCTGATCCATTGTCGCCGGATTGAATATTGCATTGCCTATCTTCGTCCCATGTCTTCCCGGATTGATTCGGTCGATGCCTACCTGGCTGCAGCGCCGGAGGACCGGCAGGAACCCCTCCGCCGCCTGCGCGAGACGATCCTGGCCCGCCTGCCCGCCGGATTCGAAGAGGTCATGCAATACGGCATGGTCAGCTACGTCGTACCCCACTCCCTTTACCCGGCCGGATACCACTGTGATCCCCGACAACCCTTGCCTTTTATGGGATTCGCCTCCCAGAAAAACCATATCTCCGTCTATCACATGGGCCTGTATGCGCATCCCGGGCTCCTGGACTGGTTTGTGCAATCCTGGCAACAGGTGTCCCCCCGCAAACCGGACATGGGAAAAGGCTGCATCCGTTTCAAAAAGCCGGCAGAGTTACCCTTCGACCTCATCGGCGATCTGGTCGCTCGCATGACCCCGGCCGGGTGGATATCCGTCTATGAGGACAAGCTGCGCCGCTGAGCCCTGCTCCGGCCCCTTTTGTTTTGACCTATCTTTGGACATGCTCAGGCCTGAAAAGTTTTCCCTCCCCATTGCCCTTCCTTCTTTTTTCCTGCGATGGTCCATCATAAGTTGCTGTCTGTTTGCCGCTTTGCCCGACCCGGCATTGGCCGGCAACACCACCGATACCGTGCGTATACGTATCCGGGAATATCCGGCAGACACCCTCTGGTTTGGTGTGGCCTACGGGAGAGGCATCCAGCCCTTCATGGCCGCCACCCTGGACCGGGACAGCCAATTCGTTTTCGTTTTCAGGGAGCCCCTCGAACCCGGTATCTACGGATGGGTATTGCGCCGGGCACCGGACGCACGACCCGAATTTTACACCTGCCTGATCAACGGCCGGGAACCGTCCATTTCCGTTGAAACCGACATCCACGCTTTTTATGCCCGCGCCGTTGTCAACGGAAGCCCGGAAAATGCCGCCTACTTCCGTTACATGGACCAATATGCCCTGCATGCCAGACAACTGGCCACCGCCACCGATCAGTGGAAAATGCTGGGGAATGAGGCCTCCTGGAAAGCCCTCGATCTGGCCCGCCAACGGATGAACAGATTCCAGACGGAATTTGTCTCCCTGCATCCCGGAACGATGACCGCAGAGGTTGTCCGGCCTGCCCTCTTTCGCCTGCCTCCTGCAGGTTGCGACGCACCGGAATGCCAGCTCCATTGGCTGCGCCTCCACTTCCTCGACGCACTCGACCTGTCGGCACCGGCGTTGACGGCCCAGCCCCTTTGGCTGGACATGCTCGACTTCTATGTCATGATGCTGCCTCCCCCGCAGCCGGATTCCGTCATCGCCATGGCCGACCGACTCCTTGAGCAACTCGCTGTGCAAAACCCGAGGGTTTTCGGCATGTATGTACCCTATCTGCTGCAGATGCTGGAGCCCGTCAATCGTTTTGGCAT
>JAGFIW010000011.1 GCA_024103195.1 Saprospiraceae bacterium
TTATGACACGGACAAAGCGATCCTGGATCTGTTCGGTCTCGCCGACGAAGTACCCGCCACCAAGGCTTCCCTTGAGAAGGCATTGGGCCGGAAACTGGCCGCCAGGGTGCTTCGCAGCTGGACGGAAGATTTCGTGGATGAGGATACCGGTGAAGTAGTCACGATCGAGCGTAACGAAATTATCCTGGAGAGGGACATTGTCCTGGATGAAGACAATATTGCCCTGATCCTGGAAGCGGAGTGCAAAACCATCATCCTGCAGAAGGAAGATGTCGAAGAGGACTACGCCATCATATACAATACCCTGCAGAAAGATCCTTCCAGTTCGGAGATGGAGGCGGTCACGCACATCTACCGGCAATTGCGCGGCACCGATCCCCCTGATGAAGAGACGGCGCGGGGCATTATCGACAAGTTGTTCTTCTCGGACAAGCGTTACAACCTTGGAGATGTCGGCCGCTATAAGATCAACCGCAAGCTTGGACTCCAGATTGACGAGGAGACCCTGGTCCTGACCAAAGAAGATATCATTGCCATCGTCAAATACCTGGTCAAGCTCATCAACCAGCATGCGGAGATCGACGACATTGACCACCTCAGCAATCGCCGCGTACGAACGGTGGGCGAGCAGCTGTTCGCCCAATTTGGGGTTGGTTTGGCCAGGATGGCCCGCACCATCCGTGAACGGATGAATGTCAGGGACAACGAGGTGTTTACCCCGGTGGATCTGATCAATGCCAGGACCCTTTCCTCCGTCATCAACTCCTTTTTCGGGACCAGCCAGTTGTCCCAGTTTCTCGATCAGACCAATCCGCTTTCCGAAATCACGCACAAAAGGCGGATTTCCGCCCTCGGGCCTGGAGGTTTGTCGAGGGAACGGGCCGGTTTCGAAGTCCGTGACGTGCATTACTCCCACTACGGGCGCCTGTGCACCATCGAGACCCCGGAAGGTCCGAACATCGGTTTGATCAGTACCCTTTGCGTACATGCCAAGGTCAACAAGATGGGGTTCCTTGAGACGCCATATCGCCGCGTGATCAGTGGCAAGGTGGATGTCAAAGGGCAGGTGGAATTTCTCTCCGCCGAAGGCGAGGACGACATGCGCATCGCCCAGGCCAATGCCCCCCTGGATCCCAAAGGCGGGTTTCTTTCGGACCGTATCAAATCCAGAGAACACGGTGAATTTCCGGTGCTTAGCCCGGATGAACTCGATTACATGGACGTCGCCCCCAACCAGATTGTAGGGGTGTCCGCCTCCCTCATTCCATTCCTGGAGCACGATGACGCCAACCGGGCGCTCATGGGCTCCAACATGCAACGTCAGGCAGTGCCCCTGATCAAGCCCTCCAGTCCTATCGTCGGCACCGGACTGGAAGGAAAGGTGGCCCGCGATTCCCGTATGCTGATCAATGCCGAAGGGGAAGGCGTGGTGGAATATGTCGATGCCAACCAGATCATCATTCGCTATGACCGTACGGAAGAAGATCAGCTCATCTCCTTTGAGGACAACCGCAAAACCTATTCCCTCACCAAATTCCTGAGCACCAACCAGGGTACCTGTATCAACCTGAAGCCGATCGTCCGGAAGGGAGATCGCGTGGAGCGGGGCCAGATCCTTTGTGACGGATATGCCACGGAAAAAGGGGAATTGGCCCTCGGTCAAAACCTCAAGGTGGCGTTCATGCCCTGGAAAGGGTACAATTTTGAGGATGCCATCGTGATTTCCGAGCGTGTCGTTCGGGACGACATCTTCACCTCCATCCACATCGAGAGTTTCGAGTTGGATGTGCGCGACACCAAGCTTGGCGAGGAAGAACTGACCAACGACATTCCCAACGTCAGTGAGGAAGCCACCAAGGATCTCGACGAACAGGGCATTATCCGCATCGGGGCCTGGGTCAATGAAGGCGACATTGTGATCGGCAAAATCACGCCCAAAGGGGAATCCGATCCAACGCCGGAAGAAAAACTTCTGCGCGCCATTTTCGGCGACAAGGCCGGCGATGTCAAGGACGCGTCCCTTAAAGCGCCCCCGTCCACGTTTGGCGTGGTCATTGACCGTCAGGTTTTTGCCCGTGCCAAGAAGGACAAGGTGCAGAAGGTCCAGGAAAAGGAACAGCTCGACAAATTGGAGGATGCCCACGCCGTGGCCATGAATGAGCTCAAGACCATCCTTATGGACAAGCTCATGGTCCTGACCCAGGGGAAGACCTCCCAGGGCATCAGGAGTATCTACAACGAGGAGATGGTCTCCAAAGGGGTGAAATTCAATCAGTCTGTGCTGAAAAGCATTGATTTCGGTGTCGTGGATTATCACAACTGGACGGAAGACAAGCACACCAACGATCTGGTGGCGCAGTTGATGCACAACTTTTCCATCAAGGTCAACGAAGAACTCGGACGCTACAAGCGGGAGAAATTCAATATCTCCATCGGCGACGAACTTCCCGCCGGTGTGCTCAAACTGGCCAAAGTGTACCTGGCCCGCAAGCGCAAGCTGAAGGTAGGGGACAAGATGGCCGGACGGCATGGCAACAAGGGCATCGTCTCCAAAATCGTGCGTGCGGAGGATATGCCTTTCCTCCCGGACGGAACGCCTGTGGATATCGTACTCAACCCGTTGGGTGTACCTTCCCGGATGAACCTGGGGCAGATTTTCGAGACCGTCCTGGGTTGGGCCGGCGAAAAGCTGGGGGTCAAGTTTGCGACACCCATTTTCGACGGAGCCAAGCGGAATGAAGTGGAAGGATATATCGCCAAGGCTGATATCCCCGCGCTCGGACAGACTTACCTCTATGACGGTGAAACCGGTGACAGGTTCCACCAGGAAGCCACGGTAGGCGTGATCTACATGATCAAGCTGTCCCACATGATCGACGACAAGATGCACGCCCGTTCCATCGGTCCGTATTCGCTCATCACCCAACAGCCACTTGGTGGTAAAGCCCAGTTTGGTGGCCAGCGCTTTGGTGAGATGGAGGTGTGGGCCCTGGAAGCCTTCGGCGCCAGCAACATCCTGCGCGAATTGCTGACCGTCAAGTCGGATGACATCATCGGACGCGCCAAAACGTATGAGGCCATCGTGAAGGGGGACAATCTGCCCGAACCCAACATTCCGGAGTCATTCAACGTGCTCATTCACGAGTTGCGCGGACTGGCCCTGGACGTCAAGTTTGACTGATCCCCGACGGAACGAAACCTTCCTTCTCAGCCTTACAAACCACGCATATGCCTTTCAAAAAGAATCTCAATACACCCAGCTCCGAGTTTGACTCCATCACGATCAGCCTGGCATCGCCCGAGGAAATCCTCGAGCGCTCCTACGGGGAGGTCCTGAAGCCGGAGACCATCAATTACCGCTCCTACAAACCGGAGCGTGACGGCCTTTTCTGTGAAAGGATTTTCGGTCCCGTGAAGGACTATGAATGCTATTGCGGCAAGTACAAACGCATCCGCTACAAAGGGATCGTTTGCGACCGTTGCGGGGTGGAAGTAACGGAAAAGAAGGTGCGCCGCGAGCGTATGGGCCACATCAAACTGGTGGTGCCTGTGGTGCACATCTGGTTTTTCAAGTCCCTTCCCAACAAGATCGGTTATCTGCTCGGGCTTTCCTCCAAGAAGCTGGAGAGCATCATTTACTACGAGCGATATGTGGTCATCCAACCCGGACTCAAGGAAGCGGAGGGTATTTCCAGGCTGGATCTCCTGAGTGAGGAGGAATACCTCGAGATCCTGGATTCGCTCAGCAAGGAAAACCAGCAACTGGAAGACAGCCATCCCGACAAGTTTATCGCCAAGATGGGAGCCGAGGCCATTTTCGACCTGTTGGCGGGTCTCAAGCTGGATGATCTGTCCTATGAGCTCCGACACCAGGCGGCCAATGAAACCAGCCAGCAGCGGAAATCGGAAGCGCTCAAGCGTCTGCGGATCGTGGAGGCTTTCCGGGAAGGCATGGCCGGAACGGAAAACCGCCCGGAATGGACCATCATTCATTACCTGCCTGTCATCCCGCCCGAACTCCGACCCCTGGTACCGTTGGATGGTGGTCGTTTTGCGAGCTCCGACCTCAACGATTTGTATCGCCGGGTCATCATCCGCAACAACCGCCTGAAGCGATTGCTGGAGATCAAGGCGCCGGAGGTCATCCTCCGGAACGAGAAGCGCATGCTCCAGGAGGCGGTGGATTCGCTGTTCGACAATTCGAGAAAGTCGAATGCCGTCAAAGCAGAAGGCGGACGTGCGCTCAAGTCACTCAGCGACATCCTCAAGGGCAAACAAGGCCGTTTCCGCCAGAACCTGCTCGGCAAACGGGTAGACTACTCGGGCCGTTCGGTAATTGTGGTAGGCCCTACGCTGAAGCTGCATGAATGCGGGCTCCCCAAAGGTATGGCGGCGGAACTGTTCAAGCCGTTCATCATCCGCAAACTCATCGAACGCGGCATCGTCAAGACGGTCAAATCGGCCAAAAAGCTGGTGGACCGCAAGGATCCGGTCATCTGGGACATCCTGGAGAACATCCTCAACGGGCATCCCGTATTGCTCAACCGGGCTCCAACCCTTCACCGCCTTTCCATTCAGGCGTTCCAACCCCGTCTGATTGAAGGCAAGGCCATCCAGTTGCACCCGCTGGTATGTACGGCTTTCAACGCCGACTTTGACGGAGACCAGATGGCCGTGCATGTGCCCCTGAGCCACGAGGCCATTCTGGAAGCGCAGGTTCTGATGTTGAGCTCACACAACATGCTCAACCCCCAGGACGGTTCGCCGGTCACCTTACCCTCGCAGGACATGGTATTGGGACTGTACTACCTGACCAAGGAGCGCAAAACCTCCGAACAACGCGTCGTCAAAGGGGAGGGCATGACCTTCTATTCCAAGGAAGAGGTCATGATCGCCTACAATGAAGGCAAGGTGGATCTCCACGCAGGGATCAAGGTGCGGGCCAGCGTCATGGGCGAGGAGGATCAAATCAAACAAGGCATTATCGCTACGACGGTCGGCCGGGTGATTCTCAACCAGGCCGTGCCGGATACCGTGCCTTTCATCAATGAGCTCCTGACCAAGAGGAACCTGAAATCCGTCATCTCCCGCGTGTTGAAGCGCACCAACTTCAAAACGACGGCCAAGTTTCTGGACGATATCAAGGAATTGGGTTTCTACTGGTCATTCAAAGGCGGTTTGTCGTTCAACCTGGGCGATTTGATTAACCCCTCGGTGAAAGAGCGCACCCTGACCAACGCCCAGTCTGAAGTGGACGAGGTGTGGGACAACTACAACATGGGTCTGATCACCAACAATGAGCGGTACAACCAGATCATTGACAAATGGACGTTTGCCGACAACCGGGTGACGGACAACCTGATGAAGGAATTGTCCACCCACAAGGACGGTTTCAACTCCGTGTTCATGATGCTGGATTCCGGTGCCCGGGGTTCCAAGCAGCAGATCAAGCAGCTTTGCGGGATGAGGGGCCTCATGGCCAAACCGAGAAAATCCGGAGATACGGGCGGAGCGATTATCGAAAACCCGGTATTGTCCAACTTCCTGGAAGGCTTGAGTGTATTGGAATACTTCATTTCCACGCACGGTGCCCGAAAGGGTCTTGCGGATACCGCTTTGAAAACGGCTGATGCGGGTTATTTGACCCGTCGTCTGGTGGACGTTGCCCAGGATGTCGTGATCCGCGAAGTCGATTGCGGCACCCTGCGCGGCATCGAGACCTCAGCCCTCAAGGATCAGGACAAGGTCATTGAAACCCTTACCTCCAGGATCCAGGGCCGGTACACCTTGTACGATGTTTACCATCCGGAAACGGAGGAGATCATTCTCAAGGCCGGTGAGTATATTTCGGAGGAGATGGCCGACGAGATCCAACGTCTTGGTATTGAATCGGTACATATCCGGTCTGTGCTGACCTGCGAGACTCGTGAAGGAGTTTGCGCCAAATGTTATGGTAAAAACCTGGCTACCGGTCGTGTGGCCGAGCAAGGGGATGCGGTGGGCATCATTGCCGCCCAGTCGATCGGCGAACCGGGCACCCAGCTTACACTGCGTACCTTCCACGTTGGTGGTGTCGCCTCGGTGACAAAGTCCGAATCCGAAATTACGGCTCGCTATAACGGACGGGTTGAGTTTGACGGCATACGGCATACCCGGTATGAGGGTCCGGATGGCGCTTACGACATCGTCCTGTCCCGCACGGGCGAGATCCGTATCGTGGACCCCGAAACCAACAAACTCCTCGCCTCCAACCACGTCCCATACGGTGCCACGTTGCACAAGGTGGAGGGCGATCAGGTCCAAAGGGGTGACATGCTCTGCGAATGGGATCCGTTCAATGCCGTCATCGTTTCGGAATTCACCGGTATCATCCGGTTTGAGGATGTGGAAGAAGGGGTGACCTACCGGATGGAAAGGGATGACCAAACCGGATACTCGGAGAAAGTCATCATCGAATCCAAGAACAAGAGGAAGGTGCCTGTCGTGCAGATCCTGAGTCCTGACGGGGAGGAACTCCGTTCCTATACCCTGCCGGTGGGTGCCTATATCTCCGTGGACGATGGCGCCTCGGTCAAATCCGGACAGAAAATCGCGAAAATCCCGCGTCAGCAGAACAAGATCCAGGATATCACCGGTGGTCTGCCGAGGGTGACCGAATTGTTTGAAGCGCGCAATCCCTCTAATCCCGCTGTTGTTGCGGAGATTGACGGAGTCGTGAGCTTCGGCAAAGTGAAAAGGGGCAACCGCGAATGTGTGATCACCGCCAAAGATGGCCAGCAGCGCAAATATCTGATCGGTCTTTCCCGTCATGTACTCGTGCAGGAAGGCGACTTTGTACGCGCCGGCACGCCGTTGTCCGACGGGGCCGTTTCACCGAAGGACATCCTCAACATCAAAGGCCCGTTTGCCGTCCAGAGTTATCTGGTCAACGGCGTTCAGGAGGTTTACCGGAGCCAGGGCATTTCGATCAACGACAAGCATATCGAGGTGATCGTACGCCAGATGATGCGTCGCGTCCAAATCGAAGATGCGGGCGACACCACGCTTCTGGAAGGAGAGGCAGTAGACAAATTCGAATTCCTCGAGCAGAATGACTGGATCTTTGACAAGAAGTTCATTACCGACCCGGGAGATTCGCAGAGACTCAAAGCCGGTCAATTGGTCACCTTGCGGCAATTGCGGGAGGAGAATTCCATCCTGAAGCGCAACGACCAGAAACTCGTGCAGTATCGCAATGCCACGCCGGCAACCTCTACGCCGATGCTGCAGGGTATCACCCGGTCCTCATTGGGTACCCAGAGCTGGATTTCGGCCGCCTCCTTCCAGGAGACGACCAAAGTGCTCAGCTTTGCCGCCATCGCCTCCAAAAAGGACGGCCTCAACGGGCTCAAAGAGAACGTGATCGTCGGCAAACCCATTCCGGCCGGTACGGGTATGCGGCATTTCCGGGATCTCATCGTCATGGACGACGAGCAGATGGAACGCCACAAGGCCCGGCTCGAAGCGATCGAGGAGAAATCCTGATCCGGAACCCGCAAGGTTCATTATCCGACAGCGGGGGCAGGAACGAACTTCCTGTCCCCGCTGTTCATTTACCTTTGAACGCTGAATGATCCAATGGGAAGGTTGCTCGCCATAGACTACGGTGAAAAGCGGTGCGGCATTGCTGTCACTGATCCACTGCGGATCATCGCAGCCGGTCTGACGACGGTGGACGAACCGTCTCTGTTGGCCTTCCTCAAGACATACCTTGCCTCGGAACAGGTAGATGCCATTGTGTTGGGTTTGCCGGTGGATGAAAGGGGAGTGGAAGGTCCCATTGCTGAAAAAGTAAGGAAGAAAGCCGCCGAGATTGTCAGGGCCTTTCCGCTGGTGAAGGTTGATTTTTGGGACGAGCGCTACACTTCCCGGATGGCCAAAGCCGTCATCCTTGCCTCCGGCCTGAAAAAAATGCAGCGGAGAGACAAGGCGCGTGTAGACAAAGTAAGCGCCGGCCTCATTCTCCAGGAATATCTCGAACACACGGAAAAGGAAAAGCAAGTATGATCCTGCCCATTTATGCCTATGGCCAGCCGGTCCTCAAACGTCCGGCCCTCGAGATGGCTCCGGATTTCCCCGACCTGGACACCCTCATCGCCAATATGTGGGAGACCATGTATCACGCCCATGGTGTGGGACTGGCAGGGCCACAGGTGGGGGTAGGGCACCGGATATTCGTGGTTGACACCATGCAGGTCAAGGACGAAGACCGTACGGGGACGGGTATCAAAAAGGTATTTCTGAATGCCCGCATCCTTGGCGAGGAAGGCCGTCCCTGGAGCTATGAGGAGGGTTGCCTGAGTATTCCTGATGTGCGGGGTGATGTCGAGCGCTTGTCCACCATACGGATCAGGTATCAGGACGAGCAATTCGCCTGGCAGGAGGATACGTTCGACGGCCTTGACGCCCGCGTCATTCAGCACGAATACGATCATATTGAGGGGGTGCTCTTCATCGAGCGGCTCAAGCCGTTGAAGCGGCGCCTCATCCAGCGCAAACTGGAGCAGATCCGGTCCGGACAGGTGGACGTGGATTACAGGATGCGTTTTGCGATGCGACCGGGTTGATCGTAAATGCCTACATTGGCGGTTAAAACAAAAGGCCATGAAACGTTTGTTTTTTCTCGCATGCTTTTTCGTCGCCTTTTCGGCGGCTTATTCCCAGGACTATCAGCGGGCCATTGGTCTGCGGCTTGGCTGGGATTACGGGATCTCCTACAAACAGTTCATCAAGGGCACACATGCCATTGAGGGAGTCGCCACATTCCGGTCCTGGGGTGTGCCGGGCTTTCGGTACAGCTACTTCCGGATCACGGGTTTGTATCTGGTTCACAACCCTTTCCCGGGGGTTGAGGGCCTACAGTGGTATTACGGTGGCGGTGCATCCATCTCGATGTATGGTGGCGAGTACCGGGACTTTGTCAAGTCGCTGGACAAGGATTACGGGACCATGGGTATTGGGATCCACGCTGCTCTGGGTCTGGATTTCAAGATCCCCAACGCGCCCATCAATTTGTCGGCCGACTGGGTGCCTACCTTCACGATTGGATCGTATTACCGTGGCTTTGCCGCGGATTACGGCGCGTTAGCGGTGCGGTACACGTTCTGATGCCGGTGGGTCGCCGGTGAAGGGGATGGTCTTGCGAGGCCATCCCTTTTTTGTTGTGCGCCAGGCATGGCGCAAGTCTAACGGGTGAAAGTCCCGAGTTCGCCCGGTAAGGGGAAGAACTAGCTGAGCGGCAAGGTGTGCACTGTGAAGTGTAGGCTGAAGGAAGCCGAAGGCAAATCACTGGCCCGATGAACAAGAATCGCATAGGAGGCATGATTTCTGGGTGAGGAGTCAATCATCTCTAAAGCCCGAAACTTACACGGAAAGAGATCATGTAGATGCGGCGGGTATAAGTGTGAAAGACGTGCGTCTTACCCTGGGAGGCCTCGGCCAAAACCGAGGAGTCAGCAGAGGTCATAGTAGTCAAGCCTGTGAGATTTCGGAGGCTGATGAAGGACCGAACTTAAAGTGAGGATGAATGAATTTATGGACAGAGATTTGGTTACAGCAAGCAGGAGTGAAGCAGGAAGTGGCATCAGCTCAAGATGGAAGTAAGGCTCGGAAAGCCGGAGTTAGATCATGAGTGCAGGCAACCAAACTAGGGTTGATAAAGGAAGTCATCAGCGGACGGATCAGCTCATGGAGCTAGTCGTGAGCCGGACCAACATGATAAGTGCATACAGAAAGGTTGTAAGGAACGAAGGCTCACCGGGAGTAGACGGGATGACCGTAAACGAACTGAAAGGCTACCTGCAAACGAACTGGGAAGAGATCAAGAAGAAGCTGCTGTCGTCGTTGTATTACCCTGCGGCGGTTAAACAGGTAGAGATACCGAAACGGCAAGGGGGAATGCGACAGCTGGGGATACCCACGGTGGTAGACCGCTTGATCCAACAAGCACTGAATCAAGTACTGAGTCCACTATACGAACCGACCTTCACGGACAGTAGTTATGGCTTTCGGCCCGGGCGCTCAGCGCTACAAGCGGTCAGACAGTCAAGGGACTACATCCGGGAAGACAAACGGTGGGTAGTAGATGTGGACTTAAGCAAGTTTTTCGATGAAGTACATCAAGACCGGCTGATCGCAAAGCTGCGTATGAGGATAGAGGATCGACGCGTAATCCACCTCATAGATCGGTACTTGCGATGCGGCTTGATGATAAACGGCATTGAGAGACGACGGACAAAGGGGACACCGCAAGGCAGTCCGTTATCGCCTCTATTATCCAATATCGTATTGGACGAACTGGATAAAGAGCTGGAAAGTCGAGGATTGAGCTACGTACGTTACGCCGATGACTTCCAGATCTATGTGAGGACACAACGATCTGCTGAACGGGTGAAGACGAGCATTACAAAGTTCATTGAAAATCGACTGCGATTGAAGGTCAATGAAAAGAAGAGTGCAATAGGTCGGCCCTGGGAACGAGATTTTCTGGGCTACAGCTTCACGGCTGAGAAGCAAACGAGGCTGAAGCCATCGAAGTCGAGTATTAAACGGCTACGAGAGAAAATCAAGGAAAAGTTCCGGCAAGGGAAAGGACGCAACCTGTCCAAATTTATCCGTGAAGACCTGAATCCGGTCTTGCGAGGGTGGATACACTATTTCAGCCTAAGCGAGACAAAAGGCTTTAGTGAAGCACTGGATAGCTGGATAAGGCGTCATCTGCGTAAAGTCAGATGGCGACAATGGAAGCGTCGTTGGACACGAATGCAGGAACTGATGAGGCGAGGATTACCGGAGTGTAGAGCAGTCCAAAGCGCCTTCAACCAAAGAGGGGCATGGTGGAATGCTGGCGCCAGCCATATGAACCTGGCCTTTCCGAAGAAGTACTTTGATCATGTTGGTTTGGTCAGCATGGCAGATGTTCTGAACCGAACCAACCGATAGGCTCACGTTAGGAACCGCCGTGATACGGAACCGTACGTCCGGTGGTGTGAGAGGGGCGAAGTAAAGCAGATTACCTTTGCGGTATCCGTAGGTCTAAATAATCCGCTTTACTTCACCCTACTCGAT
>JAGFIW010000040.1 GCA_024103195.1 Saprospiraceae bacterium
TGCCTCAAGAGATCGAAACGTATCGCGAACTTTCTGCCACGAGGGCTTTCCTGCAGCGAACCACCTATACTCCCGCCGAAGTGCCCTTCAACCATCCCGTGGAATGGGAAGCCCTGGAAGGTGTCAAAGAACAAACCCGGGCCGTCATCAAGACCAAACGGGGCAACATTCTTTTGGCTCTGGACCCGGGTCATGCGCCGGGGAGCGTCGCCAACTTCATTACCCTGGCCAAGTCCGGATTTTACAACGGGAAAACCTTCCACCGGGTGGTGCCCGGGTTTGTCATTCAGGGTGGATGTCCGCGGGGAGACGGGTACGGATCGCTCAACTACACCCTTCGATCGGAGTTGACCGGCGCCTTCTACGAAGTATCCGGCCTGCTCGGTATGGCCTCTGCGGGACCTCACACCGAAGGCGTTCAATTCTTCATCACCCACGCCCCTGCCCCCCATCTCAACGGGCGTTACTCCTGCTTCGGGCGAGTTGCTTCGGGCATGGATGTCGTCCATGCCATCCGACCCGGTGATGTCATGGAATCCGTAGAGATCATCTATTGATCCTTCATCGGCGAAACAGGCTATCTTCGCCCCCGAAGCAAACCTGCAAAATGGAAAACCTGCTGCATACGCCTTTGACCTCCCGTCATGAATCCCTCGGTGCCCGTATGGCACCCTTCGCCGGTTATCTGATGCCCATTTCCTACAAAGGGATCCGGGAAGAGCATCAGGCCGTGCGGACGGGCGTCGGTGTTTTTGATGTCACCCACATGGGCGAATTCATTATCAAAGGAAGGCAGGCCCTGGATCTGGTTCAGTCGGTGACGAGCAACGACGCCTCCAAACTATCCATCGGTCAGGCCCAGTATTCCTGTCTGCCCAACGAGGAAGGCGGTATTGTGGACGATCTCCTGGTGTACCGGTTGGCGGAAGATCAGTGTGCGGAGGGCGAACAGGCCTTTTTGCTGGTGGTCAACGCCTCCAACATGCAGAAGGACTGGGACTGGATTTCCTCCCGGAACCACTTCGATGCCCGCATGTCCAATATTTCCGGCGAGACCGGACTTATTGCCGTTCAGGGCCCCAAAGCGTTAGAGACGTTGCAATCGCTGACCCGGGTGGATCTCTCTGCCATTGCCTACTATCATTTTGCCAAAGGGACCATGGCGGGGGTGGACAATGTCCTGATCTCCGCCACCGGCTATACCGGTAGTGGTGGGTTTGAACTGTACACGACCAACGAAGCCCTGCCCGGGTTGTGGGATGCGGTGATGGAAGCCGGAAAGGCGTTCGACATACAGCCCTGTGGTCTTGGAGCCCGCGACACCCTCCGGCTGGAAATGGGGTTTTGTCTGTATGGCAACGACCTCGACGACACGACATCACCGCTGGAAGCCGGCCTGGGATGGATCACCAAGCTCCAGAAAGGACCCTTCACCGGGCGTGACAGGATCCTGGCGCTCAAAGCCGGCGGGTTGTCCCGAAAGCTGGTCGGATTCCGGGTGAATGACCGGAGAGTTCCGCGGCACGGGTACCGGATCCTCGATGAAAATGACGTGGAAATCGGGGTTGTCACCTCCGGCACCCAGTCCCCGTCACTGGATGTGCCGATTGGAATGGGGTATGTGCCACCCGCCTTTGCGGGCCCGGGAACCATGATCAGGATCGAAGCCGGTTCGCGCACCATGGAAGCAGAGATTTGCGCATTGCCGTTTTTCCGGAAAGACGATTGATCCGTCAACCTACGGACAAGGACTTTGTCCGGAGGCAAGGGTGGAGATAGATAGTGGACCGGCCTGGTGAACAATCCGGGGCGGAATCACATTAAAGGCTGGATGGACTTGGTCCCGCACCCTATGGACTTACAGCAAGGCAAAGAGAAGTTTATCGATACCTGGGGCCGATTAGCCGGTTCCTGGGGGGTGACCCGTACCATGGCCCAAATCCACGCACTTCTCCTGATCGCCACCCGGCCCCTGTGCGCGGAAGAGATCATGGAGGATCTGGATATCAGCCGGGGCAGCGCCCACATGAACCTGAAAGAGCTGATGGATTGGGGCCTTGTGACCAGGGCTTCGCAGGAAGGGGAACGGAGAGAGTTTTTTATCGCGGAGAAGGATGTGTGGGAGGTGTTTCGGCTCATTGCGGTCCAGCGCAAAAAGAGAGAACTCGAGCCTGTGATTCATGCCCTGGACGATCTGGCAGATGTGTCGGCAGGGTGTCCGGATTCCGAAGCTTTCCAGAAAATGATCCGCGATCTGAAATTTTTCTCCTGTAAAGCAGATGCCATGATCGACAAGTTGATCAGCAGGGATGCTGCCTGGGTCATCAACGGACTCACGCGACTCAGCCGCTAGGTCGCGTTGCCTTACTTTTGCCTGAAATCCCGCCGTATGCACATCCGACCTTTCCGGGCCCTGTATCCTGATCTGGACTATGTGACATCATCCGATTCTTTTTTCAAAGGCATCAAGGAACAGTATCCCGAATACCGGAGAAGCGGACTGTTCAAGCAGCAGGAACAGGAAGGTCTCTATGTGTACCAGATCCGCCATGGCGACCACTCATTTACCGGTATTCTGGCGCTGGCCGACATCGCCGATTATCAGGAGGGATTGATCAAAAGGCATGAGAACACCCTGGCCGAAAAAGAACAAATCCATCTCAATCTGTTGTTGCGCAACCGGGCCATCGTCAAGCCGGTCTTGCTGACCCACCCGCCTGTGGATGCTTTAAGCCGCCTTCTCCTTGATATCTCTTCCACCCGGGAACCGGATTTCACTTTGCACTTCGAAGACGGCAATATGGACCACAGTTGGTGGGCACTGACCGATCCTGCTCGCATACGCGAAGTGGCCCGCATTTTTCGCGAGGAAATCGGACATGCCTATATCGCGGATGGACATCACCGGTCGAGTGCGGTCAGTTTGTTGTACGATCGCCGGGGCAATCACCCCGAACTCGCTCAGTGTGACGGGCTTTTGGCGGCCTATTTCGCCGCCGACCAGGTGGAGATCCTCGATTTCAACCGGATCGTGGACGTCTTTGCCGAGATCACCCCGACCCAGTTTATGGCGCGGCTTTCGCGGATCATGGACATCGAAGAGGCCGAAGGCCCCGTCAAGCCGGCTGCCCCCCACGAACTTACCATGTATCTTCAACGCGAGTGGTACAGGTTGAAATGGAAGCCGGAGGTGATGGAGGAATACCGTCAGGATGCCGTTGTCCTTGATGCCCGGATCTTTGATGACCAGATCCTGACCGATTTGATGGAAGTCACCGATATCCGGACCGACAGCAGGATTCTCTACTTCCCGGGTGTGTATGGGGAGGAGGGTTTTCGCCATATCGTCAACGAAAAGGAAATCCGTGTCGGATTTTGCCTGTACCCCGTCTCGTTGAAAGACATGATGACGCTTTCCGACGAAGGAGGTGTGTTGCCACCCAAGTCCACCTGGTTCCAACCCCGGTTGAAGAACGGGATCATCGCTCATGAATTTTGACCCCAATGTCCCGTGTCCGCAAACTGAGCGCTGATTGGGTTTTCCCCGTCAGTCAACCGCCCATCCCTCACGGTGTCGTGATCGTGGACGATCAGGGGACAATCC
>JAGFIW010000068.1 GCA_024103195.1 Saprospiraceae bacterium
ATCAATGACTCATGGAAAGCGTACCTTTTGATTTTGAAGCTTTTAAGAAGGAGGCCATGGAGCGATTGAAGGCCGGAAAGGGCCTTTTGGGGGCAGTGATGAAAATAAACATCAAGCCCGAAAACATTGAACGGCAACATGGACAAACACGCAGAAACCCAGCACACCTGGAACAATATAGCCTCCCTTTACCAGGACAAGTTCATGAACCTGGACTTGTATAACGACACCTATGATCACATTTGTCACTCCCTGGCCAAAAGAAACGCGAAGCTGTTGGACATCGGCTGCGGTCCCGGCAACATCACCCAATACTTGTTGGCTCAACGACCCGACTTTGACATTTTCGGCATCGACCTGGCCCCCAACATGATTGAACTCGCCAGGAAAAACAATCCCACGGCACGATTCGCCATTATGGACGGCCGCCACATTCACCGGCTTGAGACAAAGTATGACGGCATCATCGCCGGATTTTGTTTGCCCTACCTGTCCCCAACAGAAAGCCAGGAACTGATCAAGGCCGCCTATGATTTGCTCAACGAGGACGGATTGATTTATCTGAGTTTCGTGGAAGGAGATCCCGACCAATCCAGTTTCAAGACCGGGAGCGGAGGCCGGGTATTTTTTCAGTATCACCCATTGGACGACTTGCAGGCACACCTCGTCAGGACCGGATTTGACGACATCAAAACCTTCAGGGTCAGATACCCCTCCACGGAAACCGCCTTTGACATCCACACCATCCTGACCGCCCGAAGACCCCCCACCCCCTGACAAGATTCAAGGGTTGGAGGAGATCCAGGGCATGTCAGATACATGCTTTGTGCCTCATGACGACCCCATTCTCCATCCCACCTGCCGAAAGCCATTTGATCCGGATCACGGTGTCTCCAAGGCATGTTGACAAGGAACGCACATGCTTCCTGACAACAGGCAACCCGGACCATTCATCCTGGACACACAGCAAATGATTGGATTAAATCAGCCCCAGAGGGGCGACAGGTCAATAGAAAAAACAAACAACGATATTTGAAGCTCCGTAGGAGCGATACTTTGACGAAATGGCCAACACCTACACCCAACTGTACGTTCATGTGGTCTTTGCCGTAAAAGGCAGGGCAAATCTCGTGGCCCGGCAATGGAAAGAGCAACTCTATAGCTACATCACAGGTATCATCCGTCAACAAGGCCAGAAATTGATGATTATAAACGGTATGCCAGATCATGTGCATATCCTCATTGGTCTCAAGCCGGATTGCAATCTGTCCGAATTGGTCCGTGATATCAAAGCCCATTCTTCCAAATGGATAAACCTACAAAAATTCGTTGTTGGAAAATTTGAATGGCAAACGGGATTTGGGGCGTTCTCGGTAAGTCAATCTCGGGTCCCAGATTTGGTCCGTTACATCCTCAACCAAGAGGAGCATCATCGCGTCAAGACATTCCGGGATGAGTATGTGGATTTTCTAAATGCGTATCAAATAGACCATAAACCCGGGTATCTGCCGGAGGATTACGGAATTGGCCCGCCTCCTGGAGATGGGGAGGAAAAATAGAACGAAATGTGCCGCTCCTACGGAGCTTGTGATCGCATGGATGGAACGTGCTATGGACATGTCGCTCCTACGGAGCTTGTATTCCCTGAATTATGCGTGTGATGGACATGCCGCTCCTACGGCGACTATTTCTTTCTGATCCGTGATTTGGATCATTGCCCTCAAATCAAAAACCGCCCGTTCTCGTAAATCAGTGACCCATCGGCACGGATTCGGCCGTCGGCCGTCATGTCGGTGATCATGTCCCAGTGGACCGTGCTTTTGTTCTTGCCGCCACACTGCAGGTAGGATTGACCGATGGCCATGTGGACCGTACCGCCGATCTTTTCGTCAAACAGGATATTGCGCGACATCCGCGTGATCCGGTCGTTGGTGCCGATGGCCGCCTCCCCAAACCGGCGCGTGCCCTCCAGCGAGAATATGTGATCCAGAAATTCCATGCCCCGCTCCGCCTCCCAGCGCTCGATCAAGCCGTCCTTTACATGCAGGGTAACGCCCTCCACCTCATGCCCCTGGTACAATCCGGGATAGGAAAAACGGATCCAACCCTGTACCGAATCTTCCACCGGGCTGGTGAACACCTCCCCCGAGGGCATGTTGTTGCGGCCATCGGAATTGATCCACGTCCGCCCCACCGTCGAAAACCGGATGTCGGCATTCGCCCCCTCGTAGTGCACCTCTCCGGCCCGGTTGAGGACATCCACAATGCGCTGCTGCATCGCCCTGACCTCCAGCCAGGAGGCCACCGGATCGGCGTCGTACAACCGGCACGCTTCATACACAAACCGCGTATAGGCCTCCAGCGACATGCCCGTCTCCTGGGCCTGGGCATGCGTGGGATACTGGCATAGCGAGCGCTTGAGGGAGCGGTCGGCAATACGCCGGAAATACGCCTCCTGGGCCGGTTGCAGGGCCTTTTGGCGCCGGACCGCCCGTTCCTGGTCCACCTCGGCCGTTTCCCTGAGGTTGTGTGGCGCCAGGATGGCGAGATAGGCTTCAAATTCCTCCATGGCCTGGCGGTGAAAACGGTCCTCCCGGTCGATCAGGACTGGCGGCGCTTCCTCCAACAGGATCCTCCCCTGTCCTTCAAACGACAGATCGGTATACACCTCGGCCCCCGCCCGGGCCGCATGGCGAAATACCTCCCGCACCAGAGGTTCGGCAGCCGTCGTGGTGCGGATCAGCAGACGGTCGCCCTCCTTGATCTCCAGGCAGTAATGGACCAGCAGATGCGCATATTTTTCCAGCAATTCCATGGCGTCAGGGACTGTTTGGTCCAAAGATAGGGCACCTCGCGGGGTCGGCATCTGACGACACGAGTGTACACCGGACTTCTCCCGCAGCGAAAGGCCTGACCTGGAGATATACCCTTGCTGCCGACTTGTTAACGGATGTTAACCAGTTTCAAACGGCCCGCAGGTATTTCCGGGGATTGTTAACTTTGGCCGGTAAGAAATTTTTTTCGGGTCCCTTCCTGACCGGGATCGGACACCGGGGAATGATATTTGCGGCTTTCGCCGGTCGTGCTTAACCAACCGGGACGGAGGGGATATTTCGGTCAGCCCAAGACTGACACCCCGGACGTCCGCTCCAACGGATTGTATGAAAAGATTCGCTCTTTTTTCCCTGGCCTTTGCATTGCTTTTCACAGCCCTGCCCCTTCTGGTTCTGACGGGTTGGCGCTCTTCCGGCACGCCGTCCCTTACAGAGGAGGCCGTTGGTTCCGCGCCGGAGATCTCTCTGGAATCCCTGCCTTTGGATGCCCCCGAGTCAGCCGTCCCACCGATGGAAAGCCTGGAAGACCCCGATCTGCAACGGGATCTGGAGGCCATTCTCCGGGAAGATCCCTCCTGGCAGGCATTGAGTCGCCACAAGAAACTCAGTCTCGGCGTCGTGGACATGCACGATCCACTGCACAGCCGCTTTGCCGCCATCAACGGCGACCACATGATGTACGCCGCCAGTCTGCCCAAGATCGCCGTCCTGCTGGCTGCCGCCGACGCCCTGGACCGGGGCGCCCTCGCGGAGACCCCTGAAATCCGGCGCGACATGCGCCTCATGATCGCCCAAAGCGACAATGCCGCCACTTCCCGCATGATCGAGCGCGTAGGGATGGACCACATTGCGCGTGTCCTGCAAGATCCCTGCTACAATCTCTATGACCGGGATTGCGGTGGCGGGTTGTGGGTAGGCAAGCTCTACGGACGCGGCGGTCAGCGCAAGGGCGACCCCATGAAAAACCTCAGCCACGCCGCTACGGTCAGCCAGGTGTGCAAATACTACTACAAACTGGCTTTTGGCCAGCTCGTCACCCCTGCCCGCTCCCGGCAAATGCTCGAAATGCTGGCCGACCCTGAGCTCCACCACAAATTCGTCCATGTGCTCGATCGTGTGGCACCCGACGCCAAGGTGTATCGAAAGTCAGGCACCTGGAAGCAGTGGCATGCCGATTCGGCGTTGGTATGGGACAAGACCCGCCGCTATATCATCGTCGCCCTGGCGGAGGATGCCGGCGGCGAAGTCATCCTCCGCAAGCTCATGCGACGGGTGGATGCCGTCCTGACCTCCAGAGCCTGACCCTGATCCCGGCCCATGCTTGAAGCCCTCCAAGCGAAAGGCCTGGACCTGTTCCGCCGGATGTTCGACATCCGCGTCGGCGAATTTCCGCGTGTCCTGCTCATGCAGGTCAACATTTTCCTGATCATCCTCAGCCTCCTGATCATCAAACCGGTGGTCAATGCGCATTTCCTCTCCATCGTAGGGATTGAAAGGCTGCCCCTTGTGTTCCTCCTGGTGGCGGTCACGGCCCTGGTCGTTTCGACCGTCTATTCCCGGTTGCTCAACCGGATGTCCCTCGGCAAAATCATTTACCGCACTTATCTCACGTCCATTTTCGGTATCCTCGTATTGGCAGTGCTGCTGCGCTTCGGATGGTTTGCAGACTGGATCATTTACCTGTTTTATATCGCGGTGGCATTGTTCGGATTGCTCACCACCTCGCAGTTCTGGATCCTCGCCAATCTCGTCTTCAACGCCCTGGAGGCCAAGCGTCTGTTCGGATTTATCGGGGCAGGAGCCATCGCCGGAGGGGTGATGGGCGGATATGTCACCTCGGTGTTTGCCCCCGTCATGGACACCGCCAACCTCCTCTTTGTTGTTGTAGGACTCCTCTTGGTCGGCGTATGGGTCAACCGACGAATCTGGACACGCCATGTGCCGTTGTCCGACTCGGCCATCCGGGCCCGTCAGACCCGTACCGTTCACGAACACCCGCTGCGGCTCATCCGCAACTCCCGCCACCTCACCTACCTGGCCATTATCATGGGCATCAGCGTCGTGGTCGCCAAATTGGTGGAATACCAATTCAGCGCTCTGGCCTCCGCCCGGTATGCAGACCCTGATCAATTAGCCGGATTTTTCGGATTCTGGTTTTCTACGTTCAATGTGGTCTCTCTGGGTATCCAATTATTCGCCACCCAGCGCATTGTCGGCGTATTTGGTGTGGGACGCAGCCTGTTCATTCTCCCCGGCGCGCTTTTCCTGGGCGGTCTGACCGTCCTTGCGGCCCCGGTGCTGTGGGCCGGCGTCACCCTCAAACTGTTCGACATTTCGCTCAAGCAGTCGATCAACAAAGCTGCCACCGAGCTCCTTATCCTGCCCATCCCGATGGCCGTGAAGAGCCAGGCCAAAACGTTTATCGATGTTTTTGTGGACACCACGGCGACCGGGGTAGGCGGCATCCTGCTCATATTCCTGATCAATGGCTTTGACCTTCCGGTCAGGGCTGTCAGCCTCCTGATGCTCGTCCTGATCGGTATCTGGTTTCACTTCGCTCTGAAGATCCGCAAGGAATACATCCGCAGTTTTCAGGTTCAATTGACGCCCGGTCGCGAATCGGTCCGGAAAAAAGGGTTTCAACTCTCCGAAGTCTCGGCGGTAGAAGGCATCCGGCGCGCCTTGCAAAGAGGTAACGAGAAACAACTGCTTTTCCTTCTCTCCTGCATCGAGGAGAGCCAGGACCAGCGACTCATAACCGATGCCTTGCCCCTGTTGAAACACGATGCCCCACTCGTGCGGCAGGGCGCCTTGAAATGCCTGTATTACGCCAACGACCATCAGGTCCGGGAAGCCGTCATCCCCCTGCTTCGCGACCCCGACGACGATGTGCGCTACCGGGCTTTTTCCTGCCTGCTGGCCCACAGCCGGCAGGATCGCGTTCAGGTCATCAACGAATACCTCAACCACGAAGATCCCATAATCGCCGGCGCAGCACTCGTGGGACTGGCTACTGAAGCCCGCAACAATCCGGAAATGCAGCGCATTTTCGACCTGGATCAGCGTATCCACGACAAGATCCACTATATCTCCATGGTCGCGGACGAGAGCCAGGCAGCGGGCTACCGGATCATGGTGGCCAGGGCAATCGGCTATGGCCGGCTCGCTGCCTTTTACCCTTTGCTCCGCCAGTTGGCCGAAGATCCCGACCTCCGGGTGGTGGAAAACGCCCTGCTGGCCGCCGGCCATTCGCGTGACTCGTCCTTCATCCCTTTTCTGGCCGGATTCCTGGGGCGGAAAGAAACGCGAACAGCGGCCCGAAAGGCGCTGGGCCAATTTGAAGTACCCGATCTCATCCCGGCGCTCGAACAAATCCTGGCTACGGAATCCCGCCGGGAGGTGATTTTCCAGTTGCCGGCCCTGGTGGAAAACCGGGATACCCAGCGGGCCATCGATTTCCTTTTGGCCCTCCTCGGTCACCGGGACGTGGCCCTCAAACTGGAGGCCCTTCAGTCGCTGCGGACCATCAAGGATGCCTTCCCCCATCTTTCGGTCCATCCCCAAAAAGTGACCCAGATCCTGATGGCAGAGATCGGACTGTACAGGGACACGCTGGCTTTCCTTTACACCACCGGCCAAACGTCGGGGGAGGATGAAGCCCTCCGGGCGCGCCAGCACCTGACCGTCCTGCTCGAGCGAAGGCTGGACAGTACCCTGGAGCGGATTTTCCGGCTGCTGGGATTGAAATACCCGCCCGCACAAATCCAGCCGGTGTATGAAGGCATCCGCAACCGCAATCCGGATATCCGGATGAATGCGGCCGATTACCTCGACAATATCCTGGAGCCCAACCTCAAGCCCGTATTGCTGCCCATCGTGGAGTCCGCTCTGATGGATGTGCCTCCCGGGGAGCGATTCGCGCACCTCAATATCCAGGCGCCATCGGAAGTCCGGTGCCTGGAATCCCTGCTTCGGGGCACGGACGACCGGATCCGCCTGGCCGTCCTCCGCCTGCTCGCTGCGGAGCACCACCCCGAAAGCCACCGACTTGCCACCCTGTGCCTTAATGACGAAAATCCCCGCGTAGCCGGTGTGGCGGCACAAATGATCAGCGAAAAGGAAGGACAAGGGCGTGCCTAATGCCCCCTCACCTTTTTATCGATCGAAGCCGCTAAGGCCATATGGTCGGAAGCACTGTTTTTTTTCAGGACATTGGACATCATGGCCACGAGATAGGTGGTCCCGTCAGGGTGCTCCACAATGGCGACGCTGTTCATGAAATTGTCCACATTCCCTTTGTATTTCCCACAGGAATACCCCTCCTCCGGCCGGCATTTGTACAGACTGCCCGACTTGAAGTACACCGCCGCCTCCCGCAAGGCCGGAGAGGCTGCGTAACGTATGCGCCGATCGGTCATGTAAAACAGCCTTTTCATTTCCAGGCTCGTGGCGGCATCCACGATACACCCCCGCTCCATCATGACCAGGAATTTGAGCAGCCCGAAAGGCGTTCCGATACTGCCGCCTTTGGGCGGAATCCGGGCCGTGGCTCCCCGCGTGAACATGGTCCCGAGCCGCCATTCGTCCTGCCCGATACCGAGAGCCCGCAGAGGCTCGTTGACCACAGCAATGGCGAGGTCCGACAATTGAGACTTGGGCGTCTCGCGAAAAAAGGCTTCGGCTTCTTTTTCCGTGAGATCGGGGTATCGCCGTCCAAAGACGCGCATCAGGATCGCCTCTCTCCAGCACACGCTGGCTGCCCCGTTGTTGCTGACCGACATCATGAAATCCAGCCACTCATACAACAAAAAACGGTCGGAATCCTGCACCTGCCGTTTTTTCAACGTCTGTGTCTCCGTATTGTAAATGGAAACGGTATGTTCATCCCTGAGCGCCCATCCACCGGCGCGGACTTCCTTACCGCAAAGCAACTCACGGCGCAACTCGAAGGAATCGGGAAATATCCGGGCCAACTCGGTGAAGAAGCCTGCCAGGACGGCCAGTTTGCCCACGCTGCCCGGCTGGTAGCCGGCGGTCTCCTTGCGCCCGGCATAACGCACCGGTCGGCCGGGTGTGATGTCGAGCAAAGCCAGGCTGTAACTCTCGTGCAAATGCGGGAAAAGGCTGTTGACGGCTTTTTGCAGCCCGGGGTCAGGAGCAGGCAGCTCAGCCAGACTGTCGCCTCGCAGCCCCTCGAGATGCAGGGCGACATCCTCCATCTTGAGCAGGGCTCCCGGCACAGGCTTTGTCCCTTTGAAGGCGCCTTCCACTACCCCCTGCAAATGCCGGAGCCGGCGGATATTGGTCGAGGCGTATCCATCAATCGGATAAGACGGCGCTGGCACCGCCACAAGGAATATTCCTGCCAGGGCAAAGAGCCAACTAACGGTGCGCATCGTCAGGCAACTTTTGGTGGAGAAAGACCTGTTTCTTCCCGTCAAAGGGGGTCATCAGTCCGGACAGGTATTCCGACCTCGCTGTCTGGCGGTTTTCGACAAAGGGCCGCACCTGGAACAACCAGAGTTTGCCCTGGCGAAATCCCAGTTCGACATCGAAAGGTCCTCCTGTCTCCAGGCCGGGAGAGTAAGGCAACACCTCCCGCAACCTGTCGGCAAGAGCTGACAAAACCTCGAGATGTTCCGGAGCGAGGATCCGTTCTTCCAAAGTGACGGCCTGAGATACACTGCCCCCGGAGGCGGGGATGGTCAAAGCCTGTCGTTCACGGGCGGGAGCCAGAAGGGTCCATCCCGTGCCTGCCTTGAGGAGCCAGGTTTCGGCCGATTGGCCGTCCACGGCGCCCCCCACACCCCGGTTGAAGGCCACCGTAAGGTCTTCGTCCCGGCCAGTGGTCACGCCCCGTGTGATGAGTACGCCCGAGCGGTCGGCATCCACGCTGGGAATGAGCAGGATGGAAGGATAGACATGCTCGGGATTGCGCAAATAGCGCTGCCGCCAACGGAAGCTCCTTTCCGAATACGGGGAGGCCCACACATCGCGAATACCCTGAAGGATTTTCTGCGGATCCCGCACATTGAAAAGGGTCAGGTTGAGGCCGGCCCCGGTAAATTCCTTCAGGTCTTCCATGTTGGTATCGCTGCGCACAAAAACGGGCAACTCTCCCATCGGGCTTCCCAAAACCTCCTCGAATTGCCGTTGCAATTCCCCTTCGAAGCCCGGCAGGAACGGCATTTCCCGGATCAGCGACCGCAGCGTGTCCAATCCCCGGATGAGGACTTCCTCCACCTTTTGGTCGGTGGCGCCACCGGCCCGCAGCCTGGCTCCCCGGGCAAATACTTTTTCCAAATACCGCCAATACGTTTCATCCCGTCCGGGTATCGGCTGGTCCATGTGTTGCCGGAAAACGGCAAAAGGCAGGACCAGTCCTTCGACGACGTGATCGGGAAAAAGGCGCTTGAGTTGTCCCAGATTGGCCGCCTTGGGACCGCAGACGTACCCGGAAAACGAGCCATCCACCTCGCGGAGGTTGAGGATGCGGGGGTCTGCCATTGCCAGGTCTCCGACGGGAACGGCTATTGGCTCCAGGCTCCTTTCTTTCTCCCTGAAAAAGGCGACTTCCACCGTGTCCATGTCCGCTTCGGGTTTCATGATGACGGTTCCGTCGGCGGCAACGGCATAGAACACCCGTGTTCCCTGCCAGGCCCGGAGCGCTTCGAGCTGCTGCCGCGAAATCCGGGCGTTGGGGATGCCCAGATTGCGCGCCAGAAGCTGGACATGCGATACCAGGTTGCCCTCCTCCACCGTCGCGATACCTGCTACGGGTTTGAGATCGGCCGGCGGCTGGTGAAAGACATAGATCTTCGAGGGGTCAATGGCCAATTTGTTACCTCCGGGGGGATCCACCACCAGTTCTCCGGCGGCAAGACCGGGATTGAGGCCGCGGGCGCCCGATCCGTCCGCCAAATCCATCAACCTCGTCCGGCTGCCTGTCTGCAAGGTCATCCATTCACCGAGCCGGCTGACCGCCTCGCCCAGTGGCAGAAGTACGGAGGAGCGAATGCGGTCATCGAGAAATCCCGCAGCCAGGGGCTCAAAGGACTGGTACAAACGAATGACCGGTTGGTAGTGGCAGCGGGCCATGGCCGTACCCCACTCCACCACCCGCACAGACTGGTCGAACAAGTGCCGGAGCTCCTCCAGGGAGAGGGAATCCGTCCCCGGAGACCGAAGATCCGCACCTACCTGTTCCCATTCCCATATCTCCAGGAAACCGGCAGCTGCCGCTGCCTGCGACAGAATGGAAATACGTTCCAGGAGTTCGGAGACTGTAGCCGTGTGCCAACCGGATGTCTCCCTCAGGATCAGCGCTTCCAGTTGGACCGACAGGTCGATCATCGCCAAACGGGCATCTCCGCTTAAAGTGTCGGATAGAGCTGCCCTCAGGTCTTCCATGGCGATAGCGGCCATCCGGCACCGGGCGGCGGCCCCGGACACAAGCGGGTATTGAAGAAGAAAGGTGTCTATGGCCCTGGCGGCCAGGGAGTTGGCAGGCAATCGTTTCCGGAACGGCCGGAGATCTTCGGTCCGGAAAGGCCGGTAAAGCTGCTCCATTTCACGGAGGAGCTGGTCCATTTTTGCCCCGGCATCGGCCGTCATCACTGACCTGTGACGGGCGCGAAATTCCCGCACAGCAGCCAGGTCGCCCGCATCGGGGGAGCCGTGGATTTTGATGCGGAGATTTTGGAAGGAAGGCATGGTGTCGGCAATTTCTTTGGACAGCGACCTGACCCGCTGGGCATTCCGGGTATCTGCCGCATGAGGGATGTCGGACGCACTCTGCCGCACCAGAAAAAATTTCTCCCTGACCGGACCGGCCTCTTTGAGCAGCCACCGGTAAAATTGGACGCCCCAGGCACTTTCATCCTCGATCTGCACAGCACCCCGGTAATATTGGGCCCTCCGGTGAATCCACTCCCCATCGGTGCGCCGCAGATAGCGCTCCATCTGGTACTGGACGAGGCGGGAATGGCCATACCCCTCATCCCAGAAATCAGCATAAGGCGTATTGGTCAGGATCTGTCCGAGGAAAAGATGTTCCTTTTTGGCCAACGCCACCACATCGTCGCGATAACGGGCATGCTGGTTTCCCGGTCCATCCGGGCACGGATCCCGGGCGGGGCGGGTCGAGCCGTCGGGACAAAACCACCGGATGTCCTTGTAGGGGCCACGGGGTTCGGACTTGAAACGGGCGATCATGGCCCGGACGGCGGCTGGGTCTTTGACTTGGCCGACCAGCGAACCCGGAATCCCCAGGGCTCCCGTCAGAACGGTAAGGAGAAAGGAAAAGGCAACGTTAGAAGCAGGTAATTTCATCAATGGCCGGAGGCGTATGGCAGTAAATATAGGTTGCTCTCCCCGGAAAATCATGGGTACATCCTCATCACGGCCTACTGAATTACCATTTTCGGGTCTGATAGGGATACCGGATTTCATAGATGTTCCGGATGGCTTCGGTCATCATGGACCGGAGTTCGGGCACACCTTCGGAGGTTTTGGCCGAAAGAATGACCATGTTTTCGCCATGGCGGGAATGAAGGGTCTCGCGCAATTCCGCTTCAATCTCCAGCCGGGTGGGTTCGTCGAGCAGGGCATCAAAATGCAGGGACCGGTAAGCATCCATTTTGTTGAAGACGTAGATCACCGGTTTTTCGCTGGCCCCGATGTCGAGCAGGGTTTGGGTCACGGTCCGCAAATGATCTTCATACTGCGGATGGGCCATATCGATGACATGAAGCAGGAGGTCACTTTCGCGGACCTCGTCGAGGGTGGACTTGAAGCTCTCTACGAGGTGGTGAGGGAGTTTTCGGATAAACCCGACCGTATCCGAAAGGAGAAACGGCATAGCTTCCCAGACCACCTTGCGGACGGTGGTATCCAGGGTGGCAAACAGCTTGTTTTCGGCAAACACGTCCGATTTGCTGAGGAGATTCATCAGGGTGGACTTGCCGACGTTGGTATATCCGACGAGGGCGACCCGGACCAATTCGCCACGGCTTTTGCGCTGGGTGACATTCTGCCGGTCGATTTTCTCCAGTTCGCCTTTGAGGCGGGCAATTTTGTCGCGGACAATCCGGCGGTCGGTCTCGATTTCTTTTTCCCCCGGTCCGCGCATCCCGATGCCCCCCCGTTGCCGTTCGAGGTGGGTCCACAGGCCCCGGAGACGGGGAAGCAGATACTGCATCTGGGCGAGCTCCACCTGGGTTTTGGCCTGAGCGGTCTGGGCTCTTGCCGCGAAAATATCGAGGATCAGGGTGCTGCGATCCACAATTTTGCGCTTCAGCGCTTCCTCCAGGATATGGACCTGCTTGCCGCTCAGGTCGTCATCAAAGATGACCAGGTCTATATCGCGATCTTCCACATATTGGGCGATCTCTTCGAGCTTGCCCTTACCGATGAAGGTGCGGGCATCCGGCTGGGGCAACTTTTGGGTGAAGCGCTTGACGGATTCGGCGCCGGCCGTATGGGCGAGGAATTCGAGCTCATCGAGATATTCCTCCACCTGCGATTCCGTTTGACCGGTAGTGATCAATCCCACCAAAACGGCACGCTCCGGCCCGGTGGTCCTGGCCTTTCCTTTTGCGTCACCGATATTCAATCCTTGTCCTGACATGATCTAACGTTGTGGCATCAACCAATGAGCGGGATCCTGGCGGTTTTTGCCGTTCCATACTTCAAAATGTACGTCGCTGTATGTGGCCTGACCGCTGCGGGCGGCTTTACCGACCTGACTTCCCGCTTTGACCGTATCGCCTTTTTTGACCGTCACCGATTCCATATTGGAATACACGGTGTAATAGGAACCATGACGAAGGATGACCGTATAGGCGAATCCTGGGACATACTGCACGCCGGATACGGTCCCTTCAAACACGGCTTTGACGGGTGCGTCTGCCGTCGTGCGCAAGTCAATGCCGGTGTTGTTGATCCTCACCTGTGGCAGATCGGGATGGCGCTGTTCGCCAAAAGGCCGTACGAGAAGGGCTTTCTCCACCGGCCAGGGGAGCTTGCCTTTGTTGCGCCGGAAATCGCCGGCAATGGCTTCGCCGGCAGGGGTAGTGGCGGGGTCGGCTTTCCCCGGTTTGGCCTTGGGGGTTGTGGCCGGCTTTTTCTTCCGGGCCTCCTCGGCTTCAATTTCCTTGCGGACCGCCGAGGCAATGGCATCCTCCAGGCGCGCCCGCTCCTTCTCCTGTCTGGACAGGTCAGCCTCCAGAGTGCGCATTTGTTTTTGCAGGGACCGGATGAGATTGCTCCTTTCCGTGCGTTCCAGGGATATGCGGGATTCCTGATGTTTTTCTTCCGACAGCAAGCGGTCCTGCTCCTCCCGGGCCGTCACTTTTTCCTCTTTGATCCGGAGCAGACGGTCCTGTTCATCGCGATATCGGCGGGCCGCCTCCCTCCGTCGCATGGCCATCCGGTCATAGACGAGGGCGCGCTGCAACCCAATCCCTAATTGGGGAGCCGCCAGAAAGTACAGGAGGGTCTCCTTGCTGCTCAGCCGGTGATAAAGCCGGTAACGGGCCAGGCGGCGGTAGGCTTGAAGTGCCTTGTCCCGCCCTTCTCCGGCAACGGTAGCTTCTTTTTCCAATTGCTGGATGATGTGGACCAAAGCGTCCCTGTCCCGACGGATTTGCCGGACTGCCTCCTGCCGCAGTTCGAGCTGCCTTTCGAGGAGCAACAGCGATTCCAGGGCTTGCCGTTCGTGGGTGCGCTTTTCCTCCAGCGCCTGACCGGTTTGCCGGATCTCCCTGAGAAGGGCCTCCCGGCGATCGCGGAGTTTTTGCACTGTCTGCGCTTCTGCGCCGGTGGTCACCACCATCAACAGGCACAGGCTAATCCAGCCTTTCATAGCGTTCGGGGATCTGAAAGGGAAAGGTAAGAGGACCGGATAGGCTGGCATCCTGAAGCAATACCTGTAAAAATACGCGTTGGCCCGGTTCGGGGGTCATTTCCCAATAGCGGGTTTCGGAGAACGGATGGCCTTCGAGGGAGGTCCAGGCCTCCTGGACCCCTTTGATGTCCACTCCCTGAGCGGTATGCCAGAACCGGCATGATACCAGGCGCAGATCGGGACGGGCGATGCCGGCATCGATCATCAATTCTCCCGTTTTGGCTTTTATCCTGTACAATCCCCCGGATTCCTGCTCACTCTGCCAGGACTCCGGTACGAGGGGCAGCCATCCCAGAATGAGCCTTTGGAGGGAGACCAGACTGGCGGGGAACCCGGTCTGCTGCCGGATATCCGCCCAAGTGTAATGATCCACTGTGCGTTCCCACCGGTTGAGCAATATGACGGAATCGCGTGAGGCCTGGAGCCGGGCCACTTCCAGACCGGCATACCGGATGACCATCCATACGATGCTGTCGCGTTGCATGCGAAGGGTATATTGCCCTGAGCCGGAAAAGAAGGAGGACTCCATCTTCAACTGCCCCTGGGCGGAAAAGTGGGTCCAGGCGAAGGGATCTCCGGTCATGAAGGTCTCCAGTGAAGTTTCCGTGGCCGGGGAGGGGGCAGGCAGGGCGCGTCGCGAGGCACAACCGGACAAGAAAATCATTACCAGCAGACATCCTGCCGGCCAAAGGAGGCGGGTCCGTACGGTCATTCCATGTATTTGCGGGCGGCTATTTTCTTATCGAGGAGCGGAGAGCCGTAGCCGTCGGCGTGGACGCGTTGCCACCACTCCAGTGCCTGTGGGATATCTCCGGCGAGCGCGCAGGCATCGCCCATCAGCTCGATCCAGACGGGGTGCGGCCAGGGGCGTTTGACCAGGTCCTGCAACAGGGCAATGCTGCCTTTGGGTGTACTTTGCAACAACGAGCACCAGGCGCGGGCATGGACGACCAGCGGCATGCGGGCGTCAATGGCTTCCGCTTCTCCGGCCAAGCGACAGGCGCGTTCCGGGTCGCGCTGGCTGAGCGCTTTCCAGGCTATGGCTTCCGGACCGCGCGGATTGAGACTGAGTGCCTGATCGAAGGCGAGATCGGCCTGATCCGGCTGTCGCAGGGCCGACCGGGCCCGGCCTTCCAGCAATGCGAGGTGGTACAGCAAATAACCGTCCCTCCGCGCCATCAGACGCCCCATCTGGATGGATTCCAGGGCCTCCGAGGGCTGACGGGTTTCGATCTGCGCCTCGGCGAGAAAAAACAAAATCCGGGCCTGGTTGGGGAACAGGTCGAGGGCTTTGGCAGCCCATTCCTTCTGCCGGGCATATTGGCGCGCTTCGCTGCAGGCCGTCAGCAATTGTTCCCAAACGGCATACACCTGCCGCTCGCTCCGGGTGGCCGCCTGATAATGCACGATTGCCGAGTCGAGCCGGCCGCGATAAAAGGCCAGATCCCCCATGATGCTCGCCACCTTGGCCTCCCCGGGGTGAGCGACCTGGAGGCGTCCGGCCAGGTCGTCGAGCCGGTCGCCGGTCAGCGAATCTCCGTCCCGGGCAAATTCCTGGATGTAGGGAATGATGGCTTTGATTTTCTGGTCGAGATCTGCCTGGGGGTCACCGAATATGCGGGCCAGTCCGGCCAGTGGATCCTCGTCCCCCTGGGAAGGGTCGCCCAGCCGGACCAGTGCCAGTTGGGCTTCCGATTCGCCGGGATGGAGGTCGAGGATGCGTTGGTACCATTCCCGGGCTTGGGCGGTGGCTCCGGCCTCGGCATAAAGCTCGGCCAGCATGTACATCACTTCCGTATTTCGCGGTTGGCGCCTGAGCACCTGTTCGAGGACATCGGCCGCTTCACGGGTTTGACCCATGCCGCGATGCAACATATATTTCTTCCGGCTGAGATCAGAGGTGGGGCCCAGGGTGGATTCCAGCCGGTCGTAAACGGCGATGGCCTCACCGGGACGGCCGTCCTTAATCAGGTAATAGGCCCATTGGAGGTAGTGATCTTCCTCATAGGGAAACCGGTTGACCAGGTCCTTGCCTACTTCGGCCGCTTCGGCCCAGGCACCGGCTTTTTCCAGGTAGCCGGCTTCGGTGATGGCGTACCACTTTTGGGAAGGGTCCAGTTTTTTGGCACGCCGGATCTCACGCAGCGCACCCGGCAGATCTTCCTGCCTGGCGAGGTATTCCGCATAGGCATAGGCGATGCCCGGATTGGAAGGGTCCTTGCGGGCCAGTTCGGCGAGGATTTCACCGGCTTTGTCGGGATGTCCGAGAAGCATTTCCCGCTGGGCGTCCAAAAGCCGCCCCTGGGCCAAAAGGTCGCGTTCGGATACCGTACCCTCCTGGGCCGGCAATTTTCCGAACAGGAAGGCCACAAAAAATCCCAGGACCATAACCCTCCCCAATCTTCGTCTATCCTGCATGCACATGCTTACCATTTCCACACCGCCCGGCGATGCCAACCCTATAACGAAACCCGTTCGGATTTCGTACCGTCTGACAGGTCAATCCACCACCGAGACCTTGATCATGTTGGTCCGCAGACGGGCGTGCAACGGCATACTGGCCGTATTGATGATGACATCCCCGGGCTTGACGCGCTGATCCCGCTTGAGCACTTCGATGGAATCCCTGATCGTGTCGTCGGTCGAAGTAAACCGGTCGTAGTAATAACAATGTACCCCCCAAACCAGGTTGAGGGTGGAAAGGATCTGCTCCTGCTCGGAGAAGATGTAGATTTTGCACATGGGCCGGTAGCTCGATACTTTGAAGGCCGTATAGCCCGAAGTCGTCATCCCCACAATGGCGCGGGCGCCGACTTCCTGGGCCAGTTTGGCCGCGTTGAAGCAAACCGCATCCGAAAGGAAGGTGGAGGACTTGGGTGACGGAAAGGGTTGCCGGCCCTGGATACTGTATCGCTTTTCGACTTCGGTGATAATGGCGTTCATGGTGCGGATCACCTGGGCCGGGTGATCACCGACGGCAGTCTCTCCACTCAGCATGAGCGCATCGGCGCCATCCAAAACCGCATTGGCGACGTCCGTGATTTCGGCGCGGGTAGGAGAGGGATTGGTGACCATGCTTTCCATCATCTGCGTGGCGACAATGACGGGTCTTCCCCACTGGATGCAGAGATTGATGATGTCCTTCTGAATGAGGGGCATCCGCTCCATGGGCACTTCAACGGCCAGGTCGCCGCGGGCGATCATGATGGCATTGGACGCCCGCACGATCTGGTCAATCTGCCGTACCGCCTCGGGCTTCTCAATTTTGGCGATGATCTTGGCCGGATGATGGCGGGCTTCAATGCGCACTCTCAGGTCCTGCAGATCCTCCGGCGACCGGACAAAAGACAACGCAATCCAGTCCACCGGCTGACTCAGGATGAAGTCGAGGTCCCGAATGTCCTTCTCCGTCAGCGACGGGAGCGAAACCCGGGTATCCGGTAGGTTCACTCCCTTATTGGAGCGCAGTTCGTGACCGAAAAGCACTTTGAGCCGTACGAGGTCACTGCCGTCCGTTTCGACCACCTCCAGGACGATCTTGCCGTCGTCCACCAGGACTTTTTCGCCGGGCCGGACATCCCGGGCAAAACCCTCATAGCTCATATAGATTTTCTCCGGGGTGCCGAGACAATCCTCGGAAGTAAACGTGAGCAAGTCGCCCGGGTGAATGGGCATGCTGTCATCGAGGATGCGGCCAACACGCAGTTTGGGACCCTGGAGGTCTGCCAATATGCCGACATGAGTACCCAGTTCTTCGTTGACTTGCCGGATCAGCCGGATGACCTCTTCGTGCTGGGGGTGGGTACCGTGCGAGAAATTGAGGCGGAAAACGTTGACCCCCTCCATGACCAGTTGGCGGAGGACCTCATAAGAGCGGGAAGCCGGTCCTACCGTTGCCACAATCTTGGTGAACTGGGTGTCCATGATCTTTTCGGTCATCGGTGCCATTTTGTCGGGGAGGAAAGTCAAAGATAAGGACCCGTGATGGTCCTGTAACTGATACGGCAAAGGTACGTTCAGGATTCACCTGGCCGGGGGCGGTCGTATTAAGGAAAGATGAAATAAGGGTCCGTGCACCGGCCGTTTGGCCCTCCGGGCAATTATTTGAAGGAAAACAAAAGCAAATCGCGGACTTTTCGTTTCTTTGCACGACTTTTTCAAACCCTTAAACAACCCAATATGTCAAACGTAGCTGATCGCGTTAAGAAGATCATCGTTGAAAGACTGGGCGTGGATGAATCTCAGGTGACCCCTGAGGCAAGTTTCACGAATGACCTCGGCGCCGATAGCCTGGACACGGTTGAACTGATCATGGAGTTCGAGAAGGAGTTCAACATCTCCATTCCGGATGAAGAAGCCGAGAACATCCAGACGGTAGGACAGGCCATTTCCTATCTGGAAACCAACGTAGAAGGCTGATCCTTCCGGAGGAATTCCTCCGCATATGCACCTGGCCGGATGAATGAGGTTCCGGTTTTCAAACCACAAATCAACGAGCCCAGTTGGTTTGTGGTTTTTTGTTGGTTTCGGGCAATCCTCCCTACTTTCGTTGTATGAGAAGAGTGGTTGTAACGGGAATCGGGGCGCTTACCCCCATCGGTAATTCCGTACCGGCATTGGACGAAGCGCTTCGGGCCGGCAAAAGCGGGGCCGCGCCAATCACCCATTTTGACGCTTCCCAGTTCAAAACGCGGTTTGCTTGTGAAGTGAAAGGTTTTGATCCGGAGGTGGCCATGGACAAGAAGGAAGCGCGACGGATGGACCTCTTCAGTCAGTACGGACTGGTCACTGTGGCGGAGGCCATGGCTTCTGCCGGGCTGGAACCCCAGCAGGTGGATCCCGACCGCGCCGGTGTGATTTGGGGCTCCGGCATCGGAGGACTCATGTCCCTGGAACAGGAAATCGAATCCTATGCCCAGGGCACCGGCATCCCGCGCTACAGCCCCTTCCTGATCCCGCGGATGATCAGCGACATCGTCGCCGGGCACATTTCGATCCAATACGGCTTCAGAGGGGTCAATTATGCGACGGTTTCGGCTTGTGCTTCTTCCAACCATGCGATTATCGCCGCCATGGATGCCATCCGGATCGGCAGAGCCGATGTGATCATTGCCGGTGGGTCAGAAGCGGCCGTCACGCATGCAGGCCTGGGAGGTTTCAATGCCATGAAAGCTCTGTCGGAACGCAATGACGACCCATCCACGGCCAGCCGCCCCTTCGACCGCGATCGTGACGGTTTCGTGCTGGGAGAAGGCGCCGGCGCTCTCATTCTCGAGGACCTTGACCACGCCCGACGCCGGGGCGCCACCATCCTCGCCGAAGTGGCCGGTGGCGCCATGACCGCCGACGCCCACCACATGACCGCCCCCCATCCCGAAGGACTGGGGGCCAGGAATGTCATGAACGAAACGCTGCGCGACGCCGGTCTCAACGCCCAAGATGTCGATTATGTCAATGTCCACGGCACCTCTACGCCCCTGGGCGACATCGCTGAAGTCAAAGCCCTGCAACAGGTATTCGGCGACCATGCCTACCGTCTGCACATCAGTTCCACCAAATCCATGACCGGCCACCTGTTGGGCGCCGCCGGAGCCGTAGAAGCCATCGCCTGCATCCTGGCCATGAAAGGAGGGTACATCCCGCCTACCATCAACCATTTTACGGACGACCCGGAGATAGACCCCAGACTTCGCCTCACCTTCAATCAGGCCGTCGATCACAAGGTCCGCGTCGCGTTGAGCAATACCTTCGGTTTTGGCGGGCACAATGCCTCCGTGCTGTTCAAACAATTCGAAGGGTAATTGAAAAGGGTCCGAAGGACATACAATCTTTTCCTCTCTCCGGACCGGCACTTTACCCGGCGGATGAGAAACCTGCTGGGGTTCACACCCGCCAATCTGCATCTTTTCAAACTGGCCTTTTTCCACAAGTCCAATACTTCCCAACAAAACGGCGACCAGCCACCCCACAACAACGAACGTCTTGAATTCCTGGGCGATGCCGTCCTCGGGACCGTTGTTGCCGAGTATCTGTTCAAAAAATACCCGGGGAGCGACGAAGGCTTTCTGACGAAAATGCGGAGCAAAATCGTCAAGCGCAAAATGCTTAATGACCTGGGCTCCGACATGGGGCTGGACGTCCTCCTCAACGAATTCAACCAAACCCGGCTCAGCAGCTCCATGATGGGCAATGCGTTTGAAGCCCTCATCGGCGCCGTGTATCTCGATGGCGGATATGCCGCCACCCGGCGCTTTGTCGTGAAACGCGTGCTGCGCCGTTATCTGGACATCCACGGACTGGAGACCTTTGACGACAATTTCAAGAGCCAACTGCTGGAATGGTGCCAGAAAAACGGCAAGGAAGTCGAATTCAAGGTGATCTCCCGCTTCAAACACGACAAACGCGACCGCTTCAAGGTGGCGGTGTATGTGGACAACAACCGACTCTCCGTGGCGGAAGACTACAACAAGAAAAGCGCCGAACAGAGCGCTTCGGAAAAGGCCCTCCTCCAATTGGGCATCCTGCAGGAGGAAAGTTGACGCCCCCTTCTTCCGGTCCTGTCAGTTGGCGTTGCTGTTGTTGTTCCCGCTGCCTTTGTGGACCAATACGCGGTAGTGGATCCCGGCTTCTTCCAACTCGGCCAGCAACCCGTTGTCCACCTGCACCTTGTATTTCCTTGATTGGGTGCGCAGAATGGCGCGTGTTTCCGGGTCGTACACCATCAGACCCATACTGTGAGGCCCCTTGGCCCTGCGCAAGCACCCTTCTAGCTTGTCCATGACTGGGACAGACAATTGTTCCAGCGGCAGGTGGATGTGAATGCCTTTGGTGAACAATTCCCCGGCAGTGGCCAACAAGGCCACATCCACAATCTGGAAGCGGATGAGGTCCTGGTTGAAGGACTGACTGGCATTGATGGCCGTGACCAGCAGGCATTGTCCCGGTTCGAAAAGATGCTTGTAGCGTTGGTAATCCTCCCGAAACAGTCGGATGTCCATTTCCGAGGTGTAATCCTGGACTTTGAAGAGGCCGAACATGTCCCCTCCTTTGTTGGAAAACCGGTGCTGGGCATCGGTGACGACACACGCAAACCGGAAACGCTGGTTTTTGATCTCGTTGACGCGGTCGATGGTTAGATTGGCGATGTATTCGACTTCGAGGCGATATTGGTCCAGGGGATGGCCCGACAGATAAATGCCGGCCACCGCTTTTTCTCGGGCCAGCTTGTCGGTCAGGCTCCAGGGCTCCACAGCCGGTGGGGAAGGCAGGGTGATCACATCCATGACGGCCTCCTCCCCAAACAGGCTCTGCTGGGCAGACTGGTCCGAGGCACCCATGGCACCGCCAAAGCGCATGAGATGCTCGAGGTAGGACTCGTAGCGATCGGAAGGGGCAAAATACTGGGCGCGGTGGATGTCCGGAAAACAATCGAATGCCCCTCCTACCGCCAGGCTTTCCATCACCTTTTTATTGATGACCCGCTGGTTGAGACGTCTCACGAAATCGAAAATATCCGTGAAACGCCCGTTTTTCTCCCTTTCCTCCAGGATGGCCTCCACCGGACCTTCGCCCACCCCTTTGAGGGCCGAGAGACCAAACCGGATGGCGCCCTTCTCATTGACCATGAAATGGAGATGGGACTCATTGACATCGGGACCAAGGATGCGGAGCTTCATCCGCTTGCATTCATTGAGGAAAAAGTTGACCTTGTCCAGGCTCCCTTTGTTGTGGGTCAGGACTGCCGCCATATACTCGGCCGGGTAATGGGTCTTTAGCCACCCTGTCTGGAAGGCCAGCACGGAATAGGCGGCGGCGTGAGAACGGTTGAATCCATAAGAAGCAAACCGGGCCATCGTGTCGAAGATCTCGTTGGCCTGGTCTTCCGACACGCCTTTTTCGAGGGCGCCGGCCACAAACTTTTCCCGGGACTTGGCCATCTCGTCGGCCTTTTTTTTGCCCATGGCCCTGCGCAACCCATCAGCTTCGGCGAGCGAATAGCCGGCAATGATCCGGGCCGCTTCCATGATCTGTTCCTGATAGACCATGATGCCGTAGGTCGGTTTGAGGATGTCCTCAAGCCATGGATGGGGATAGGTCACCGGCTCGCGGCCGTATTTTCGGGCGACGAACCGCGGGATGTTGTCCATGGGGCCCGGCCGGTAAAGGGCGTTCATGGCGATCAACTCCTCAATGTCGTTGGGTCGCAGATCCTTCAAATGCTTCTGCATCCCCTCGGATTCAAACTGGAACAAGGCCGTCGTCTCCGCTTTCTGGAAGGTTTCCAGCGTCTTGGCATCATCCAACGGGATGAGGTCGGGATCCACGCGGTATTCTTCTCCCCACCGGTGCACGATGTTCTCGATCGCATCCTTGATGATGGAAAGGGTCTTTAGACCGAGGAAGTCCATTTTCAGCAAACCGGCCGCTTCGACCAGCGTGCCTTCAAACTGGGTGACGAACAAGTCGGCATCCTTGGTGGTACAAATGGGCACAAGCCGGGTGAGGTCGTCCGGCGCAATAATGATCCCGGCCGGGTGAATGCCCGTATTGCGCACGGACCCTTCGAGGCGCCTTGCCATTTGAAGGACCTCTGCTTCCGGGGTCTGGCTTTGACTGATCTCCCGGAGCTGGAGCATGTGATTGACATCGTCTCCGGAAAATTCTTCTTCCAGCTCGGGAATGGCCTTTTCGAATACCGTCTTCAGGGTTAGGCCGGGTTTTTCCGGTACAAGCTTGGCGATCCGATCTGTATCGGGCAAGGGAAGATTCAGAACCCTGCCTACATCCCGGATGGACGAACGGGCCGCCATGGAGCCGAAGGTCACGATTTGGGCCACCTGATGGCGGCCGTACTTTTCTACCACATAATCAATGACCTTCTGCCGCCCGACATCATCGAAATCAATATCGATATCGGGCATGCTCACTCGTCCGGGATTGAGGAAGCGCTCAAAGTACAGATTGTACTTGATGGGGTCCAGATTGGTGATGTTCAGGCAATACGCCACGGCCGATCCGGCGGCCGATCCGCGACCGGGCCCGACCGCCACACCGAGCCTCCTGGCCGCCTTGACAAAATCCTGTACGATCAGAAAGTAGCCGGTAAAATTCATGTCGCTGATGACATGCAACTCGAAGTCGAGGCGCTCCCGGATGACCTCGTTGATTTCCGTATAACGCTGTCGGGCCCCCTCGTAAACCAGATGCCTCAAATAACTCCCCTGGTCCGTGAATCCCTCCGGCAACGGAAAATTGGGAAGCATAATGTCGTGCGCCAGGTTGAGCAGCTCCACCTTGTCAAAGACCTCCAGGGTATGGTCCAGGGCCTCCGGCACGTCGTAGAAGAGGTGGCCCATCTCCTCCTGCGTCTTGAAATAGTAATCGCTCGAACTGAAAGCAAACCGCTGGCCTTTGCCTTCACCCACCGGATCAGAAATCTTGGCGCCGGTGTTCACACACAACAGGATATCGTGCGGTTTCCAGTCATCCTCTTCCACATAGTGGGCGTCATTGGTGGCAATGGTCTTTATGCCGTATTTCCGGGCAAAGCCGATCAGGATTTGATTGACATCTTCCTGGCTGTATCCCGAGGAAACCACTGCGCCCCGCTCGTCCCGGATGGTGATGTTATCCATACCGCGATGGCGCTGCAACTCGATATAATAATCTTCACCCAGCAAATCATGCCACCAGCGCACCAGCCGTTCCGCTTCTTCGAGTTGGCCGCGCAGGATGGCCTGGGGGATCTCCGCGCCGATGCAGCAGGAAGTCGCGATCAGTCCCTCGTGGTATTTTTCGATCAACTCGCGGTCAATTCGAGGGTATTTGCTGTAAAGCCCGTCGATATACCCCAGGGAACACAACTTGGTCAGGTTGGCATAGCCCGTCGCGTTTTTGGCCAGCATGAGCTGGTGATACCGGTTGTCGCCCTCATGCCGGCTGAAGGTCTTGCGATGGCGGTCCGCCACGAGATAAAATTCGCAACCCACGATGGGTTTCAAATTCCGTTTGCTGGCTTCGTTGACAAACTGAAAAGCCCCGAACATATTGCCGTGGTCCGTCAGCGCCAACCCTTTCATACCGTCCGAAACAGCCTTGTCCATCAGTTCCTTGATGTTCGAAGCGCCATCCAACAGCGAATACTGGGTATGATTGTGCAAATGGACAAAATCCGGCATGACAGGCAAATATTGATCGGGAAAGGGAATGGCCGAACAACCATTCCTGATGCCTCAAAGATAGCCATTCACCCTGAGGGGCAGGGTGGCATCACCCACACTTTTCGATGTTAACAGGGGCAAGGATCGGCCAAACCGCTGTGATCCGGACAATTAGACATGCATTTTACCCATCCTCTATCAACCGGTACATGGTTAAGGCACTGGACCTTCATCGGATCAAAGCGAACGTGTGGCTACCCGACCTTCAACCTCATGTCTCCTCGTGCGTTACAGGTATTTGGTCCCATCTTTGCCCGGCTTGGACGGGAAATGCATTCCAGACTTATGAGATTGACGATCTGCTTGTTACTGTTCATTGGCCTTTTGGCCCTCGATGCGACGGAGTTGCCTGCCCAGCACGCACCCCGAGATCCCTGGTGCCAACGTCCTGCCGATGCGGCATCCATCCACAGGTCCATGCAGAAACTGGGTGTTCTCGGCACGGTCATGTATGTCGCCGCCCATCCGGACGATGAAAATACCCGGCTCATCGCCTGGTTTTCACGGCAACGCCTCGTTCGCACTGTTTATCTGTCCCTCACCCGGGGCGATGGTGGCCAAAATCTCATCGGTCCCGAAATGAGCGAATTGCTGGGTGTCCTGCGCACACAGGAATTACTCGGCGCCCGGCGCCTGGATGGCGGTGAACAATGGTTTACCCGCGCCAATGATTTTGGCTATTCGAAAACTGCCGAGGAGACCATGACCCTTTGGAACAAGGAGGCCGTCCTCGCCGATGTGGTCTGGGCCATCCGCAAATTCCGGCCGGACGTCATCGTCAACCGGTTCAATGCCGAAAATTCGGGTTCCACGCACGGCCATCATACGGCATCGGCCCAACTCGCCTTGGAAGCCTTCGAAATGGCCGGGGACCCCAATGCTTTTCCCGAGCAACTCCAATGGGTGAAGCCCTGGCAGCCACGTCGCCTGTTCTTCAATACCTCCTGGTGGTTTTACGGCTCCCAGGAAGCTTTTGATCAGGCCGACAAATCCCGCATGTCTCAGGTGGACATCGGGGTCTATGAGCCCTGGTCGGGATTCTCCAACTCCGAAGTCGCCATGCTCAGCCGCAGCATGCACCGATGTCAGGGATTCGGCGCCGAACTTTACCGCGGTGAAAATCCCGACTACCTCGATCTCCTCAAAGGGGACTTGCCAGGTGCCCCCGATGATCCATTGTCCGGCATCGATCTCTCCTGGAACCGGGTGCCCGGAGGAGATGCCATCCAGGAAGCCATTCAACGCCTGTCCGCCGACTACGACTTCCGCCAACCCGCTCAATCCCTGACAGCCCTTCTCCAGCTTTATCGGCAAATGCAGTCCATGCCGGATCATCCCTGGAAAGCGCGCAAGCTGGAAGAACTCAACCGGGTCATCGCCGATTGTGCCGGCATCTTTGCCGAAGCAAAAACCAGCCAAAACTCCTCCGTACCGGGACAGGACGTCACCTTCTCCCTTGAACTCACCCAAAGGGCGGGATCACCATTCCGGCTGGACCGGATACACACGGAAGGGATAGAGTGGGACACACTCGTCAACACCGACCTCCGTACCGGCCAACCCTGGAAAGTGACCCACAGGGCTACCCTGGCCAAAGATTTGCCCTGGACCGCTCCTTACTGGCTCACGCGGGAGGCTGATGGCGGACTTTACCACGTGCCCGATCAAACGCTGAGAGGAATGCCGGAAAGCCCGGCCGCCGTCCGTTTTGTGTTCCGTCTGGTCCATGGCAAGGATACCATCCATATCCAGGCACCATTGGTCCACAAACAAACCGACCCTGCCTACGGAGAGCGCTACCAGCCCTTCCACCTGTTACCCCCGGGATTTGTCACCCCCCTGCAACCGGTAGGAATGGTTCCCTTCGGTGCCACACGGGAAATCGCCGTAAAGGTCCGGGCCGGTCAGGACAGCCTGGAAGGGGAGGTGCACATGCACCTTCCGCCGGGGTGGAAAGCGGAACCCCGCCAACAATACGTTTTCATCCGTTTGCAGGGAGACGAACAGGAATTGCGGTTTACCGTCACCCCACCGGCAAATGCTTCCATCGCGGAAGCCACCTTCTCCCTGGAGACGGGTGGACGGACCTACCCGTACAGCCTTCAGTCGGTGCGCTATGACCATATTCCCCTTCAACAGGTCCTGCAGCCCGCCCGGATGAGACTCGTCCATACCGAATTGGAGGGTACGGATGCACGGGTGGGATATCTCCCGGGTGCGGGCGATCAGGTAGCGGAATGTCTTCGGGATGCCGGATATGCGGTCACCATGCTGGAAGAGTCCGATCTCACACCCGAGCACATGGCCCGCTATGACGCCATCGTCACGGGTGTGAGGGCTTACAATACCCGGGATGGCCTGCGGTACCGGCAGGATGCCATCCAGGAATATATCCGGAACGGAGGGGTATTCCTGGTCCAATACAATACCAACCGCGGCCTGGTGACGGCACCCTCCCCGCTTCCTCTGCAGGTGTCCCGTCAACGAGTGACCGATGAAAAGGCACCAGTCCGTATGCTCGACGTTGACCACCCCGCCCTGCAAGTCCCCAATCCGATCTCCCCGGCCGATTTTGACGGGTGGGTCCAGGAAAGGGGCCTCTACTTCCCCGATCAATGGGATCCGGCTTTCTCCCCCTTGCTCGCTGCTGCCGATCCCGGCAGCCCGGAAAGCGAAGGACTCCTGTTGGTCGCTCCCTTCGGAAAAGGATATTACGTTTATACCGGATTGGCTTTCTTCCGCCAATTGCCGGCAGGTGTCCCCGGCGCGTATCGCTTGCTGGCCAATCTGCTGGCCCTGGGTCAAAACCACCGCCCGTGAAGAGGCCTCCCGGGTACAACCCCGATGATTTCCCCCCCATTCTGGGGACATGGAACCGCTTCTATCTGGTGGTCCTCCTCCTCCATGCGCTCTTGATCGCCCTGTTTCACCTGATCACCCAGGCCTACAGCTGATGCATTGGATCGACTGGACCGTCATGCTGGGTACTCTGGCCGCCATTGTCGCCTACGGCGTGTGGCACACCCGCCATGTCCGCAGCAGCCGTGAATATCTCCAGGGCAACAAAGACATGCCCTGGTGGACCATCGGTCTATCCATCATGGCAACCCAGGCCAGCGCCATCACCTTTCTTTCCACACCCGGCCAGGCCTATGATGACGGAATGCGTTTCGCCCAATTCTATTTCGGCTTGCCGGTAGCCATGATATTTCTCTCTGTCTTCGTACTTCCGCTCTATTACCGGCTCAATGTCTATACCGCCTACGAATATCTCGAACAACGCTTCGACCTGCGCGTGCGCACCCTGACCGCCAGCCTTTTTCTGATCGCCAGAGGTTTGGCTGCGGGTATAACCATTTATGCGCCCTCCATCATCCTGTCTTCCCTGATGGGTTGGAGCCTCACCCTGACCAATTTACTGATGGCTTTCCTGGTCATCATTTATACAGTGGCAGGAGGCACCCGTGCCGTCAGCGTCACGCAAAAGCAACAGATGATCGTGATCCTGGGGGGCATGTTTCTGGCCGCCGTCATTCTGCTGCACCAACTGCCCGATCACGTCGGCCTCCAGGAATCGGTCCAACTCGCCGGGAGGATGGGCAAACTCAATATTGTCGATTTCACCTTCGATCTGTCCAACCGGTACACCTTCTGGTCAGGGATGCTGGGAGGTGTGTTCCTTTTCCTCTCTTACTTCGGTACGGATCAAAGCCAGGTACAGCGTTACCTGTCCGGCAAAAGCCTCACCGAGGGACGACTCGGCTTGCTCTTCAACGGTATCGTCAAGGTCCCCATGCAGTTCCTGATCCTGTTTACGGGTATCCTGGTCTATGTCTTTTTTCTGTACCACCCGGCGCCGGTGCATTTCAACAGGGCCAATCTTGATAAGGTCATCCTCAGCCCCGAAGGGGATCGCCTCCGGGATCACGAACAGACACACACCCTCCTGGCCACCATGCGCCAGGAAGCGGCGGATGATCTTTTAATGGCTATCGACAAGGGTACATCCGAAGATGTCGAACAAGCCAGAGTGCGCCTCGCCGACCTCCAACAGGCTGACCGCTCCAACCGGGAAGAAGTCCAGGCCCTGATCAAATCCGTAGCGCCTGAAGCAGATACCAACGACCGGGATTATGTGTTCGTCACCTTCATCACCCGATACCTGCCCGTTGGTCTGATCGGTTTGTTGCTGGCCGTGATCTTCTCGGCCGCCATGTCCTCCATCAGCTCCGAACTCAACGCATTGGCAACCACAACGGTCGTGGATGTGTACCGCCGTTCGCTGGTCAGGGACAAATCCGACCATCATTATTTGCGCGCCTCGAGGATGTTCACCATCTTCTGGGGTGTGGTGGCTCTTGTGTTTGCCGAAACGGCCAACCTTTTCGAAAATCTCATCCAGGCCGTCAACATCATAGGCTCTTTGTTTTACGGGACTATCCTGGGCGTATTTCTCACCGCCTTTTTCCTGAAACGGGCCGGCGGTCGGGAGGTCTTCATCGCGGCGCTCTTTGGCGAATTCGTAGTGATCGGCACATATCTGCTCGATACGCAGGGGCATGTGTCCGTCGCCTTTCTGTGGCTCAATCTCATCGGGTGCCTGGTGGTGATGACGGTATCCTGGCTCCTGTCACTGAGCCGCAGGACTTGATCCCTGCTCCAGTATCATTCTCCATCATACACGGAATTGGGAGCATCCCTTCTTCGCCTTATCCACCCTTTGGCTATCCAGGCGGAAATGATTCAGGAAGTGGATCGTTGGGCCGGTTACGGCATCTTTCAATCGGCAGTCTACGGTATCCGGGGAACCCAATGGCCGTCTTGCTGACCCGGGCGCCCTTTGGACCCAGAAGAAGTAGCCACCATAAAAAAGACCCGCCGTGACATGCACGGCGGGTCTGATTCAAGTTGATTCAACCTGGTGGGAAAACCCAGGCAGGTGATTAATGTTGTACAACGAAGCGGTCTGTGCGTACGCCTTCTGCCGAGATAATGTTCAGCAGGTAAGCGCCATTGGCCAGCTGGGCGACGTTCTTCGTCCAGGTAGCTTGTCCGGCGGCAAAAGACTGCGTTTCCTCGAGGACTACACGGCCGTTCATGTCCGCAATTCGGATGGACACGCGATCCATGGCGGTAGGGAAGTTCATGTCCACACGGATGACATCGTTGACCGGATTGGGCAGGATGGAAGCCTGAATGACGCTGGAAGCAGGGTCCACCGGTTCCGTGGAAGTGTCTTCACAATCCAGGATCATCCGCACGATGGGCGAATAAGTCGTTCCGCTGGTGGACAGGATGCCGGTATTGCCCAGGTCGGCCACATCACCGAATGACCGGAGGCAAGGGCTGCCCAAACCGCCATCTGTAGCCGTCAGTGGCGCATACATGAAATTGTTGGCCACGTAACTGTTGGTCGTGCCGCTGAGCACGTGCATGAGCGTACCGGTGACACCGGCGGGCTCTGTGTATTCGGCAAAGACGAAGTACGTCGTATTGTTTTTCAATGGCACACAGGGCTCGAAGTTTTCATCAAAGATGTCCAGCAGATAAATCGTACCGTCTTCTTCATCGTTGGTGAATTCATATTCGGTAAATCCTACCTGTAGTGCCTCCGAGTTCAGGTCGATCATGCCATCTTGATTGGCATCGTCGAGGTACTCATACACACGGACCACCAGACGGGCCTGGGCGCCGATGACGTTAGGACGTAATTCGGAAGCATTACCAATACCCACTTCAACCTGGCAGAAGGTGCAATCCGGACCACCTTGTACGATGTAATATCCATTGCCAAACCGCCAGTTGGGGAATTCCGTAGCGCGGATGGAACCGGTTGGACCATTGGGGATGTCCTTACCCATGACATTATCGGTAATGAAGAAGGTAAAGAACTGCTGGTTGTCACTGATGTCAAAGTCGGCAGAGTCACTGCGCACGGTATAAGAGCCGAAATACTGACCTACCGGAGAACCGGCGGGCATGTCAAAACACTCATCGAACATATCGTTCTCGGCCAGGGAATCAACTTCAAGCGTCCCGTAGTCTTTGGTACCGGAAACCACGATGTCTCCGGCGGCATTTCGGATCTCAAAATCGACAAACACTCCGGTCTGCGGACAGGCCCCGAGGTTTTCGATGTCGATCATGGCGCCAAAATTGTGGAGCTGGTTTTTCTGCCATTGGGCGTTGGGCGCCTGTGTGTAGAAATTGTTGGCGGCCATATTGTTGCACTCGCGTTCGACGATGCGCACATCGTCAATGACCCAATAGTAGTAGTTGGCATCCATACGGAATTTGACCCGCAGATTGGCGGCTCCTTCCGCACCCGGCAGGGGTACACGAACGATTTCGTTGATGTGAGGGCTGTTGACCTCTACGGTCGAGTTGATCTCGATGTCGATCCAGTTTTGACCGCCATCGAGGCTATAGCCAACAAAGTACTGTGACTGGAACTCCCGGAGGTTCTGGTGGAATTCGAGGCTGACGCCGGTCACGTTGAAGGCGCTGATGTCGATGACCGGTGATATGAGCTCGGCCGACTGGGGAGCCGGGCAAGGACCTGCGCCGAAGTTGCCGGCGATGCCCAGGTTGTCCTTGTAGTCGGAGTTGAAGACCATGGCGCCGTTGCAATAGGTGGGCGACAGGTTGACCTGACCACCGGCATAGGCACCGGAAAGGGCATTGCCAATGGGATCCCATACCCAGGTAGCGCTGTCGGCTGGGGCGCCGCCGGCACAGGAGAGGCCTACAGCTGTCCAGCCGTTGAGGCCACCGTTGAAGTCGCCTTGGCCGGGCTGATCACCCCACAAGACCGGCTCCAGCATTTCATCATTTTCATAAGCGAAAATGCGGAACGTACCGGCACCTTCCTGCCAGTTAGGGTCAAGCCCTTCGGCAGACCAAACGCGGAGGTAATACGTGTTGCCGGGAATGATGCCGGAAGGACAGGTGCCGATTTCCAGCTTTCGTCCCAGGCTTTCCACACTGCAATACAGCGGATTGTTGGCCGCACCCGTCGCGCAGTTGGCGTGGAGGGCAAATCCGACCGTATTGATATCCGATGCCTTGGAACCGAATTCGAACTCGATGGTCCATCCGTTGTCCGGCACGGGATCGGGAGCGACAAACTTGTACCATACGTCATCCCGCTTGAAGTTGGCGGAACAGGAATTGATGTTGTCCAGGTTTCCGTCCGTGGTGTTGCGCGTGTCCCCTTCGATGGGCACGCTGTTGTCCTTGCTGTCCGCGATCGTGATCTCGATCGCACCGCTGCATTTGTCATTGGCCGGAGGTTGGCTAAAAACAGAAACGGAACCGGCCACAAACAGGACCGGGAGCAAAGAACGCATAAGTTGTACCATTTTGCCTTTCATAAGCTGCACAGTTTAGGTGAGAATCAGCCGCTAAAATAGAAATTGAATTCAATATGAGCAGCAGAAAACGGGAATTTTGTCATCCTGCGGACACAACCCGCTCCAACTCACTGACCAGTCTGTCCCTGTTCACCGGGACAACTCCGGGTCGCTCGCATACCTGTCCGCCCGCCAGATTGGCCAAAAGGGCGATTTCTCCGGCCGGCCAGCCAGCCGCCAGCGCCAGGGACGCCACCGCAATGACCGAGTCTCCGGCGCCGCAAACATCAACGATATCCCGGGGAAAAACCGGAACAAGCCCGTACTGATCCACACGGTGATCCATCCAGAACGCCCCTTTGTCGGAAAGGGTCACGAGGGTAATGCCCTGATCCAGATGCCCATGCAGTTGGCGGCAAGCCCGGCATAAAGCTTCCTGTTCAGCTGGAATATCCATGCCGAGCCCCTCAATGAGTTCCTTGAGATTGGGCTTGAAAAGGGATACGCCCCGGTAGTCGAGAAAATGGCGAAACTTGGGATCTACGGTCACCGGTATGCCGGATTCTTTGGCCATTTCCATCACCTTCCGGATCAGGTCTTCATCCAGGACGCCTTTGTTGTAATCCTGGAATACCAGCACATCCGGACGCTCTGCCCTGATGAAAGCATGGACCATATCCAGCATTCGTCCTCGCGCCGATGCGGATAACGCATGGGTATCTTCGGCATCGACCCGCAGGAGATGTTGGCCTCCAGCCATCACCCGCGTCTTGACCGTGGTGCGTCGCCCTTCCTCACGCAGGATCCCGTCATGCCGCAGCCCGTTTTCCCGCATCAAGGTCTCCAACCTGTCGCCTTCGGCATCGGTCCCGACCACGCTGACCAGCAAAGGCTCGGCTTCCAGGGCCAGGATGTTGAGCGCCACATTGGCGGCACCCCCGAGGTGTTCGCTGCGCTCCTTCAGATGGACGACGGGCACCGGCGCCTCCGGGCTGATCCTGCTCACGCCACCTTTGAGGTAACGGTCAATCATGACATCCCCGATGATCATCACGCGAAAAGGCGGTCGCCGGAACAGGGTAGGCAAGGGTGCTGGCATGGCACGTCAAAAGTACGTATTCGCCGGGGACGCCGGCTTCCCGTTCTAAGGATGCGGCAGGGCGGCCAGGATCCTGGCGGTGGCACCCGACCGGGCAAGAACGGTTCCCCTCGCTGCCCGCCCGGCCCATTGGCGAGATTCAGGATCCCGCAGCCACGCCAGGCGCTGAGAAAGCAACGCAGGGCCATCCACGCAAAATCCTCCACCCGCACCGATCAATGCCTCTGCCTCGGGAAACTTGTCGTGGGCAGGCCCGAACAATACCGGCAGACCATAGACAGCCGGTTCCAGCAAATTGTGCACCGATCGCCCGAAGCCACCACCTACATAAGCCAAATCTGCGAGACGGTAAACACGGTTGAGCATGCCGACGACATCCAGCAACAGGATCGCCCCCTCTCCCTCCGCGGGCATTCCCCGCCGGCTGTATCGCACCGCGTTTTCACCCAGCATGCGGTCGTAGCGGTCCAGCCGCTCGGGTTCGGGATCATGCGGCACGATGATCCACACCCAGTCCGGCAATACCCGGTCCCGTATGGCCGCGGCAAGGCATTCGACATCCTTGTCCCACACACTCCCGGCCACCATCACCCGACGCCCCCGGACGAACGCCTCCAGCCACGGGTCATCCAGCGGCTCGGCCGACAGGGCAAGCACCCTGTCTACGCGCGGATCCCCCGATACAAAGACATGTTTTCCTCCTTTGTTGCGGAGCAGGCGTGCACTCTGTTCGTCCTGGACATCCATCCGCCGGGCTTTCAAAAGGATCTCCAGAAACGGGAAAGCCCAGGCGCGGAATATCCATTGGTCTTCCCGGAAACGGGCTGCGTACAAGTGTATGGGGATCCCTCTCGCCTGCAATTCCCGCCAGCAGGTAAACCAAAAGTCGTATTTGGTCCAAAGGACGTACGCCGGTCTCACCCTGTCCAGAAAACGGCCCACCGCCCTTCCCTGGTCCGGAGGCAGATACCCGATGGCGTCCGCATGCGGGAAATCCTTGCGAATCCTGTATCCGGAAGGACTGAAAAAGGTCAGGGTGATCCATGCGTCCGGACGTTCACGGCGGATGGCTTCCAGGACGGGACGGCCTTGCTCGAATTCACCGAGAGAGGCGCAATGCATCCACAGGCTGTATCTGCCCGGCGGGCAGGCAGAAATGACAACGGATCGCCGCTCCGTCAGGAAACTTTTCAGTCGGGAAGACACGAGGGCCGCCAATGGAAGCAGATGCCATACCACAGCATTGACTCCCTGATATAGGCCGAACAAGAGCCTGCGGTAAATGTCCTTCCACATAGGGACCCGTAGGATCAATAATAGATGTCGTCGGCCTGCTCGCCTGTGTAGAGTGCGATGGCAATACCGGCCCTCAAACCGATGGTCAGGTCCATACGGGACGATCGGTCTGACCGCATGGTCTGGAAATCATAGGAACGTTGGCTACGGGTAAATCCTTCGATCAGGTCGATCCCGGCCATCAGATGGAGCCTGCGGTTGAGACTGAGGTGCTGATAGCCCACAAACTGGGTCAATGCCCATCCCCCGGTCAGCCGGTCATATCCGGCCGCATATCGTCCTTCGACCTGTGGCAGGGATTTCATTTCGTCATTGACCCTGACCTTGTGCCGCATGTAGCCGGCACCGGCTGTCAATCGCAAGCCCGACCTGCGGTTGGCCGCCACCAGAGGGATGACCACGCCGCCATACACGGAGCCGGTCCACATGCGCTGTTGCAGGAATGCCCTGGAGAGCGCCAGATCCCTGCCAACAATCTCCCCGTTGGGATCCTCGAGAAAGGCCAGGACATTCTCCTTGACTTTTCCGGCAAATCCGTATTGAAAATCGAGCCCGATCAACCAGTTGCCCGGCCAGGACCACCATTCGAGTTGCCCGCCCGCCATGAATCCGGGGCCAAACCGGTCGGCCAGATCACCGGCTGCCAATACGCCGGAATAGGTAGCCCGCAGGGAAAAAAGATCCACTTCATTGACCGTAGGGGCCGTCTGCCCCACCCCACGGCAGGCAAAGGCAAGCCAACATCCCAGGAAAAACACCCGGCGCAGGCGCCCCTCCTTCGCGCTGAAAAGCATCCCTTTCATGATCCAAAGATAGGCGGTACGTTTCAGGAGGCGGAATCCGGATCCAGCGCCTCGCCACTCCCACCGATCACATTGACCTCCGGGACCAGAAGTACGCCAAATTTCTGCCTGACATCCCGCCGGATGTCCAGGGCCAGGGCGAGGATTTCCTGTTGGGTGGCTCCGCCGTAGTTGACCAGGACCAGCGCCTGTTTTTCATGAACACCACAACGGTCCCGCCTGGTCCCTTTCCAGCCCGCCTTCTCGATCAGCCAACCTGCGGGCAATTTGACCTGCCCTTCCCCGGCCGGGTAATGGGGAATCTCGCCCCATGTTTCGCGCAGGTTGTCCAGCAATGCTGACGGGACGACCGGGTTCTTAAAAAAACTGCCGGCATTGCCGATTTGCCCGGGGTCCGGAAGTTTGCTTTGCCGGATACGGATGACCGCTTCACATACGTCCCTGATCTCCGGCGACCCGATCCCTGCCGCGGCCAATGCCTTCCGAATGTCGCCGTAATCGAGTTGCAATTGTGGCCGCCGGGACAACCGGAGCGTCACATTCAGAATGACCCACCGGTCTTTTTCTTCCTGTTTGAAAATGCTGTCCCGGTAACCAAACCGGCATTCCTCCCTGTCAAAGCACCGGATCTGTCCACTAGACCTCTCTATCGCTTCAAGCTGGTGGAACACCTGGGTCAATTCCACCCCGTAGGCGCCGATATTCTGGATGGGAGCCGCCCCTACCGTACCGGGAATCAACGCCAGGTTTTCGATGCCCCCCAAACCATAATCAACCGCCCAGGTCACCAGATCATGCCAGCGCTCACCTCCTCCGGCCTGCACCATCACCTGATCCCCTTCCGTGTGAATGACATTTTTTCCCGGTATGCGGTTGTGCAACACCGTGGCATCCAGCTTTTCGGGCAAGAGCAAATTGCTGCCGCCTCCCAGAATGAGGACCGGCCCATCAGCTTCCGCCAACCAACGACGGAGGGTGTCCGCATCCTCAAACGGGGCATACCCGCGTGCCTGACAATCCAGTCCGAAGGTGTTGAAGGGGCGGAGAGACTCAGGGTGCAGTGGGGACATGTCGGGTATATTGAAGGCCAAGCCATCCGGTCACCCGGGTCCACAGGATGGAATCGCCGGGTTGGGTCGCCTCTGCCGGCGTAACGGAGGGCCAACGTCGCCGAACGACCCGGTCCCCGTCCCAGAGGAACAGATACAAATGGCCGTGGTTGCCCTCCTGAAAGCGTTCGAAGATTTCTACCCGGTCCATCCGCAAATCCCGGTCATGTTGTCGGTTGAGCCATAGCGTCAATGAAGCGGCCGGCAGCAGGAGGAAAAAGCCGGTGAGGCCTGAAATATATACCAGATCCCGCTGCCGGTTCCACCAGCGCCGGGCGAGAAGCGTGGCCAATCCCGTCATGACCGCCCACACCAAAAGCGCCGGGACGACGAGCGAAGCAGGCTTTTCCAATTCAGGCATCCACATCACCAGACCTGCCACCCCTCCCACCAGAAGAATCATCAGCAAGGCGCCACCGGTCCTGACCAAAATATTCATTCGGCCAGATCAAATTGAAGCCGGGCCATCCGGCTGTAATGCCCCTCTGGCAGGCGAATCAGTTCTTCATGCGTGCCCGATTCGACAATCCTGCCCTGGTCGAGCACATAGATACAATCCACGTGGCGGATGGTCGCCAGTCGATGTGCGATAATGACAGCGGTGCGCCCCTCCATCAGGTTGTCCAGCGCCTCCTGTACGATGCGTTCCGAATCGGCGTCCAGCGAAGAGGTGGCCTCGTCCAGGATAAGGATCGCCGGATCCCGGAGAACGGCCCTGGCGATGGCCACGCGTTGCCGTTGCCCTCCGGACAGCCGGATGCCCCGCTCGCCGACCACGGTATCCAGCCCCTCCGGAAATTGCCGGATGAAGGAGAGGGCATTGGCCCGTTCAGCCGCTTCAAGCACTTCCTCTTCCGTGGCGCTGGTCCGGCCATAGCGAATGTTTTCCCGGATCGTTCCGCCGAACAGCATGACCTCCTGGGGGACAATGGCAAAGTGGCTGCGATGCTCAGGCAAGGACACCTCCCGGATGTCCCGGCCGTCAATCAGAATCTGACCTGACTGGGGTGTGTACAGGCGAAGCAGCAGTTGGACAATGGTCGATTTGCCGGCTCCCGATGTACCAACCAGGGCCACTTTGTGACCGGCCGGTACATCCAGATGGATGCCCCTCAGGACAGGCACATCCGGCCTGCCCGGATAGGCAAAAGCCACCTGCCGGAAAGCAATTTCACCCCGAATGGCTGCTACAGGTACGGGAGGAGGATCGGCGGATACCTCTCCGGGCAGATCCAGAATATCCATGATCCGCTCCGAAGCCCCAATGGCTCTGACCAGTTGGGTGTAAAGATCCGCCAGCCCTCCCATGGACCCCCCTATGATGGCGGTTATGGCAATGAAGGTGACCAGATCCCCGGGTGACATCCTGCCCTCCTGCACCATCGTGGCCCCTTCCCACAAAACAAAAAAGATCACCCCGAACAAAATGGCGATGATGAACGCCACGAAGAATGACCGGTGCCATCCGAGCCTCATGGCGGCCCGTACGGCCATTCGGTTGGCCTGCTTGTAACGGAGTGTCTCAAACCACTCGTTGGTGAAGGTTTTGACAACCTGGATGGTCTGCAATGTCTCGTCCACGATGACCTGTGAGCTGGCCAGTTCATCCTGTCTTTGGCGGGACAACTTCCGGATATTCCTTCCCATAAAAAGCGCCAGCAGGACGATGACCGGAAAAGTCGCAAACATGAGAAGCGAAAGATCCGGCGTCTTGTAAAGCAAATAGGTGATACCGGTGACCAGGACGATGATCTGCCGGAGAAATTCGGCAGACGTAATACTCAGGGCATCCTGGAGATGTTGTACATCCCCTGATGTACGGCTGGTCAACTCTCCCACGCGGTGTTCCTCGAAAAATGTGACCGGCAAGGTGATGAGTTTGCGATACAGGGCCTCACGGATATCGGCCATGGAGCGCTCACTCAGATGGGTAAACAGGAGAACCCTGGTAAAAGAAACCAGACTCTGGACACCCAGGATGGTCAGTAGACCGAGACCGATCTGCCGGAGGGTTAGTCCGTACTCTCCCTTGCCGGTAGCCACGTTGATGATTTCGCCGGAGGCAATGGGGAATACCATGAACACCAGGCTGGAAAGCGCAAGGAGGGCCATACCGCCCAGGAAGGCGAGCCGGTAGGGGCGCAGGAAGGCAAATAACCGCCGGCTTTTTTTCAGGGCATCCCGCGAAATACGGGATGTTGCCTCCTCCTTGTCGTCCTGTGCCGACCGTCCGAATCTGCGGGCCATAATGTGTTTGGGAATACAAAGATGCCAATTCCTTCGCACCGGAGCGGTCCGGCCCTTCCGCTTTACCCGCCAGGCATGACATCCGTTAACATATCGTTTGACAAGAAACCGGCATATCTTGAAGACGGATGGCGTTGTATGTTTATCTTTGTCAAGCTATTCTTCATTATTCAAAACTCAAAGCACAATGAAAAAGCAATTGCTGACCTTTGGGATCCTTTTCGGATTCGTGATGTTCCTGGCCGCTTGCGGCAACGCTGAGCAGACCGACGCTGCTACCGAGGCGGAAGCCACCGAGCAGATGGAAGAAGCACCGGCTCCTGCTCCCGAGCAGGCTCCGGCTGATGCCCAAAGCACGGAAACTCAGGAAGAAGCCGGTACGGAAGTCCAGTAATCCGATTCGGTTCTTTCAACGCATAAAAGGCCTTCCCCCGGGAAGGCCTTTTGCTTTTCCATCGGTCCCTTGCCCGGCTTAGAAAGGAAATACCAGGGCACCGGACACAAAAAAAGAACTCCTCGCCCCTGGCAGGGACGGGGAGTTCCGCAATTCCATAGTAAGGCGACGGATCAGGCCTCCAGCACCTCCGCCGCAGGTATCACGACCTGACCGCGGTAGTACATGGCGCCTTCATGCCAGTAGGCATGATGAAACATATGGGCTTCGCCGGTTGTCCGGCAGATGGCAATCTGTGGCGTGGCAGCCGCAAGATGCGTACGGCGCTTCCGCTTTCTTTGCTTGGAACCCCGTGACTTGGGATGTGCCATATCAATTCGAGTTTATTTGCGATTTCAAATCCTGAAACGGAAGGTCCCCACCCTCAGGACGGGAATCTCCCTCATTCTTCATACGATGGAGATATTCCAACACCTCCATATTACAGGGGCGCGGCACATCATCCTCGCAATCATACACCCTTCTGACCGGCAGGGACAGCAGGGCGCTTTCATAAATGTACCGGGCTACATTCAGCTCGGTCATATCGGGCGGAAGAACAACCACTTCGTCGTCTTCCTGGAATTCAGGTCCGTACTTGACCACCAGATCCCACTCCCCCGTAACCGGAAGGAGGATATCTGCCGTACAACGATCACAGATCGTGGCCAGTCTTCCCGTCCATGCAAAATGGACCAGCGCCATATCCGGACGTTTGTCCAGCGTCACCGTCACTTCCAGATTCCCTCCGCCTACCGGGCAATCCGGAAACCGGGCGAAGAAGTCATTGTCACACAACAGGACAAAAACGGTCAATCCGGTTTTGCTTCCCGCTATCGGAATCGAAAAGGGGAGGAAGACCCGGTCCATGCGCAAAGAACTTTTTCCTGAAGCGGACGCAAAGGTATGTCTTTCTCCATTAAATCCCAAGCATTCGCGAAAAGAAAGCGACCCGGATAGCTGTCCGGGCCGCTTCTTCCAATGAAAAACAATTGCCAGTAACTCTTGGTCGTAAGTAGATTCCGCTTTACCCTTTACGCACCTTGATCGTGCAGCCGGTAGCCTTGGTCAATGCAGGGTCGGGCGTCTCTCCTTTTTGCAGGGCGCGGATGGCATTGGCCACAAATGGCTCCTGAACGGATGCCGCATCACTGAAGTTGTCATCGATCGCTCCAATGTACCGCACGACGCGATCCTTGTCCAGAAGGAAGACGTGAGGCGTGCGGGTAGCACCGTACTGCGGGAATACTTTTTGCCCTTCATCCATCAGGTAAGGGAAATTGAATCTCTTTTCACGGGCACGCGTGGTCATTGCCGCAAAGCTGTCTTCCGGTTGCACGGACGGATCGTTGGGATTGATGGCAATAACCGGATAACCCTGTGGCCCGTATGTGGCCTGTAGTTCAATGATCCGATCCTCATAGGCCACCGAGAAAGGGCAGTGATTGCAGGTGAATATGACAATGTAGCCCTTGACCCCTTTGAAATCGGCCAGGCTCACCATTTTGCCGTCCACATTTTTCAGACGGAAATCGGGAGCGGTATCCCCGATCTGCAGACCGGGCCCGGTGGTGGCCCAACCTGCCGTGAGCAACGACAAGGCAAACAAAGAGAAGAAAATCCGTTTTTTCATGACGCAGGATTAAGGTTTGATGTTGACAATGGGTTGAATCCAATCCAGCAGGGAGGCCAGATCTTCAAACTCCGTTTCCACAAGACGGGATTGGTGTCCCTGACGAATCCATGTAGCAGGTATGGCCCCTGACCACCCGGCATCGACCCGGGGTATCCAGATATGGCTCTTTGTGTCGGTAAGGGCCAAAACCTCCGCCTCAATCTGGCGGGATTTCAGAAAATCCGTCAACCGGCCGGCCACATCTTTTTTCATGTCCAGGCTGACGAGGATGACCTTGACCGGCATGTCGCGGGTCAGTTCGTGCAGCTGCTGGAAATAAGGCATCTCCCGCAGGCAAGGCTGGCACCAGGTTGCCCAAAAAGTGATGATATGGGTCGTATCCCCCTGGGGTTCAAGATGCGGGGCCAGATCCTCAAACCGGTCGAATACCGGTATGACGGAAGGCGACTCCTGCCCCATCAGGCAGGATGCACGTACCCCAAGCAGGAGAAGGAAAATCCCTGTCTTCATGTGGGTAAAACCATACAGGTCGGGGATAGTTGCCATGATCAAAGAACAAAGTACGCCCATTCCGGGGGGCTGATCCCGGCCGGATCGCTTAAACTTGTGTTAAAATGACCGGCATCCCCGGGTTGCCGTCGTTTCCTGCTCCATGACGCCGCGCAACGCTCCCGACATCTTTTGGAAGGACTGGCTGTCCGGAGATCCCGATCCCGATCTCCTCAAAGCCATTTCAAAATGGAACCGGCCTGCCCTGTGGAGGGCGCTGGGACGCGATGACCAACAAGTCTGGGGTGAGGTGCGTACCCGGGGATCCCTGCATTACCGCGTAGGATACCATCTGTCCACCCGACGTTCGGGTTG
>JAGFIW010000101.1 GCA_024103195.1 Saprospiraceae bacterium
ATGCCTGGGGAGGACCGGCCGGGCCATCGTCCGCCGATACGCTCCAGACGGGCCTTCCGGGTATTTATACCGTCACGGTTACCGATGCCGGTGGTTGTACGGGCACGGCCTCGGTGACCGTTGTGACAGGGTCGGCCCTCCCCGTAACCCTCGGCCCGGTCAATCCCGGATTTTGCCCGGGTCAGGCCGTGGAACTCGTTCCGACGGTAGCCGGCGGGCAGCCGCCCATGGCTTTTGCCTGGACCCTGCCTGACGGGTCCACGACCACCGATATGACCTTGATGGCATCGATGGCAGGACTGTATGGCGTGACCGTCACCGATGCGGCCGGATGCAGCGGGACGGCCAGTGCGTTTGTTGCCGCCTGGCATGCGCCAACGGCTTCCATTTCTCCTGTAGCAACGGCTGTCTGCACGGGTCAGCTGATTCCCCTTTCGGCCCAAGCGACGGGTGGACTCGGACCCTATACGTACATGTGGACAGGGCCTTCCGGCCAAATGCAGGGACCTCAGGTGCCCGGGGCTTCAGCAGGATCCTGGATGGTGACCGTGACGGACAGCAGGGGCTGCACCGGAACGGCTTCCTCATCGGTGGTTGCTGCGCCTCCTCTGGTGATTGGCATTGATCCACCGGATCCGGCCATTTGTGACGGTGCTTCGGTAACAGTGACGGCTACGGTGACCAGCGGAACCGGACCTTATTCCTTTGTATGGGCAGGACCCGGGGACACCCTGGACACCAACCCTGTCAGTATCTCCCAGCCCGGCATGTATGATGTGGTGGTGACCGATGCGTCCGGTTGTACGGGATCATTGGCCTTTGACGTGGCACAGCTCAACGGGCTGGAGGTGACAATCGCCACTTCCGTCCTGGTGACCTGTGGAGATACCCCTTATACCGCCACGGCCCAGGTGAATGGAGGGCAGATGCCCCTGCAATACGACTGGTCTACCCCTTCAGGTCCTTCTTCCCAGAATCCGGTAACCGTTTCGGGATCGGGCATGATCCAACTGCAGGTGACGGATGCCCGCGGTTGTAGCGGCTCTGCTTCCGTGGAGGTGGCCGGGGGAGCCCTGATTCCCGACATCGATATTCTGCCGGCAAGATGCCCGGGTGCCAGTGATGGCGCGCTGATCATCCATGGATTGGGCAACGGGCAACTGCCCGCACAGGTTCAGGTGGAAGGTCAACCGGCCCGCCAGATAGACGCATTGCCTTTTACTTGGCCTGACCTGGCGCCGGGAAGCTACATCTTGTCGCTGAGTGATGCCCAGGGATGTGCCGTTACCCAACCTGTATCGGTCGGTGTCGGATTGGATCCCGAATTGTGGTTTGATCCTGCCGAATACAGCTTGGTGCCGGGAGGCAGTGTCCTCCTCGAACCGGGGGTCAATTTTTCACCGGTAATATGGATGTGGGACCCACCGGTGGGATTAAGTTGTTCCGATTGCAGGACGCCGGTAGCCATGCCGGGACAGTCCACGGTTTATTCGCTGACGGCCACGGATGATCAGGGATGTGCCGCAACGGCCACTGTCACCGTCCAGGTGGTGGCGGATACCCGTGTGTACATTCCCGGTGCATTCAGTCCCAACGAAGACGGGATCAATGACTACTTTTTCGTGCAGGCTGCCGACCCATCGCTGCTTGTGACATCCATGCGGATCTATGACCGGTGGGGCAATGCGCTCTTTGAAACTTTCGATGTGCCGGCCAATGATGCCTTCTTTGGATGGAGCGGAAAATACCGGGGCAAGATCCTGGATCCTGCTGTCTATGTGTATGTTGTGGTTTTGAAGTTTGCGGATGGGCAGGAGCGCCTGTACCGGGGAGAGATAACCTTAATGCGTTAAATCCTGTTCGGGAATGGATTCCCCTTCGGGGAAGTCTTACCTTTGCCCCGTGATTTGCTTGGGAAATGGTTATCAGACCCTGCGCCTGGTGTTGGGATGTATTGTCCTGACGGCCGCCTCTCACGCGCTCCGTGCCCAAAACTGCATTTGCCCAACCATCGATTTGACGGTCATCCAGGGGCCATCGTGCAACCTCGTCAATTCAGGGGCATGCACCGTTTGTGACAGTGTCACGCTGACTGTTTCCATCAATACCGCCGACAATCTGCCGGGAGGGGGTGCCATTCGGTGGTACAGCGATACCGACCCCGATTTTGATCCCATGGCGGGAGAAGGGACCCTTCGGGAAGTTCACCTGATCCCCAATATCACCTGCAACCTGGGCAATCAGGTCAAGATCAATGAGTTTCAACCCTGGCCCCTTTTGGGCGACAACAATTTTTCCGACAGTACGACCGGAGAGTGGATAGAGATCATAGGTCCCCCCGGGGCTTATGTCGGTTGTTATATCCTCACCGACGGAGATTGGACCGTCACCATCCCTCCCGGAACGGTATTACCTCCTTCGGGGCTATATGTGATCGGGTACGGTCAATACGGCCCGGTCGATCTGGACCTCAACACCTGCAATTGCTCCAATTTCGGGGCGATGAATGAAACCCTTGTCCTGGACAACCAGGGAGAGTACATCGCCCTCTGGAACGGCTTTTCCTACGTCGATGCCGTGCGATACGGCAATCCCACCCTGGCCAACAACCCGCCTTTCGGCAATCTTGTCACCCTGGGTCAGATCCCGACCAAAGGTCTCCTCGGTTGTTCGGCCCAGATCCCGATAGCCTTTCCGATGTTCACCCTGGTCAATACCATGCCCCTGCAGGATCATACGTTCGAGCGGGAGCCCGACATGACAGGATCATGGAAACTGGAGCCATGCGGATCGAGGGGGCGTTGCAATGTGGATCTGGACATCGGGTTGCCTTTCGACTGGACCTACCAGGTGCCGGCCAGCGAATGCGGCACCACCCAATACCTGAAAGCCCTGATCGATCCCATCCCCGGCATTTGCAACCAGGGCCCGGGTGGCGTGGCCGCCGGACCATTCGCCATCACTGTCAACTGTCCGGAGACCCTCATCAATCCCACTCTTTGCCCGGGCGACAGCCTGATGGTCAACGGCGTGGTTTACAACCAGCAAAATCCGACAGGAACGGAAGTATTTACCGGATTTTACGGGTGTGACAGCCTGGTCCACATCGATCTTCAATATACCCCGGTGCCCCAGATCCTTCTTCCGGGTGATACCGCCATCTGTACCGGCGATAGCCTGGAGATCCAGTTGGAAATCCAGGGGGCATCTCCCTTTGTCTTCACCCTGACGGCCGATGGGGCACCCCTTTTGACCGATGTGACCCCCGGCGTTTTCTCCTTTTGGGCGTATCCGGCGGATACGACCGTGTACGCCATAACCATGGTCGAAGACGCCAACGGTTGTATCCACACGGCAGGCGACAGCATGACCCTGGGCGTCAATGCCCCTTCAGCGACCATGAACCTCGACCGGTCCCTGCTCTGCCTGGGCGATACCGCCTGGTTAACATTGAACCTTCAGGGTGGCGCTCCCTTCCAGATTCTGGTGCAGGAGGGAATGGACACATTGTCCTTCAGCGGAGGGCCGCTCACCACGATCCCGGTTTCTCCTTCGGATTCAACCGTGTACCGGTTGCTGGAGGTCACCGACCATATCGGTTGTCCGGCTGCTCTGGGTCCCGGTGACACCCTGCAGGTGATGGCACCACCTACCATAAGCACCCTGATATTCGACTGTGCCGATGACATGATGACCTATACCATTCAAATCGGACTTTCCGGGGGTATGGGGTCCGGTTACATGGTGACGGGATATACGGGCACCTTCAACGGTACCGTATGGACCAGTGATCCATTGGTCAGCCAGTCGACCTACCAGCTTCAAGTCGGTGACGGGGGCCCTTGTGCCGAAACGGTCTTATCCGGACTGATCGATTGCAATTGCATGAACGACCCGGGCGTCCTGTTGACGGATGACACCCTGCGCGTTTGTCCGGGCGACCTGACTTCCGCCGTCTTTTCCACCGATCCGGTGCTGCTCCCGGGAGATACGCTGGTCTTCCTTTTGGTCACCAATCCGCTGAATCCGCTGAATTCCCTGTTGGCGGCTTCAGCGACCTCCGGATTCGGACGACCGGCGGGATGGCCCGCCGGAGATGTGCTTTATCTGATGGCCGCCATAAGCCGGACCGGACCCAATGGCCTGGATCCATCGGATCCCTGTTTTCGGACCACTGAACCTCTGGCGGTGATTTTCCTGGATCCTCCCACCGTCAATGTCCAGCTGCCACCTGTCCTATGCGGAAAGGAATGCCGGGACGTCGAAATGGTGGCCGGAGGTACACCCCCGTTTACGGTAAGCGTACAATGGGGAGATCCGGCTTCACCCACCGAACAGATCTTGTCCTCCATGACCGATACCCTGTTGGTTTCACTTTGCGGTGACGTTTACACCGGAGATCTTCTCTTTCAGGTGACGGATATTTCAGACAAGTGGTGCCCTGCGCCAGCGATGCCTTCCCAATGGGTCGATCACCTGGAACCCGTGCATCTGACCTATCAGGACATCCTTTGTCAGGGAGACAGTCTGCTACTGCACGGCCGCTGGTTTCATGACGGTCACCTGGCCGATACCTTCACACTGAGCAATCCGGATCCCGCCGATTGCGACAGTTTGGTAGAGGTCAATCTGGTCCACGTCCTTCCCGCCATGTACGATTTGCAGCAAACCCTTTGTGAAGGATCGGTGCTTGTGGTCGGCGGTGAGACCTTTGACGAATCAAACCCCTCCGGAACCGTGGTATTGGCCGGAGCCGCCTATACGGGTTGCGACAGTATCGTGAACGTGGATCTGACTTTTACCTCATTCGTCCTCACCATGCTGGATTCCATGCTTTGTGACGGAGACACCCTCATGGTGGGCAGCGAGGCATTCCACACCGGCCGAACGTCAGGGACTGTCACTTTCCAGGGAGCTTCTCAACTAGGTTGCGACAGTCTCGTCCAGGTCCAGATCGGGTTCCATCCGCCTTTCATGATGACCCTTGCTGGCGGAGGCGAGATATGTGCCGGTGATTCGGCGACTTTGATCATCCAGGGAACACCCGGTGTGTACGATGTTGTTTTGGCGGGAAGTGAAGGAAATTCGTGGATTTGGCAGGATGCCTCCCCGGGAGACACCTGGCGGATCCCCGTTCCGGCAGACGAGATCTGGTCCCTGCAATCTGCGGTGGTGCAAGGCAACCAATGTCCGGTAGCTCTTGACGGGATGGCTGTTGTGGATGTCATCACACTCATTGCACAGGCCGGGGTGACCTCTGATTATATGGGCGCCGAAATATCGTGTGCCGGGACAGCGGACGGGCAGATCACTGTCGATGTAGCAGGAGGATCCGGTCCGTTCCAATACCAGTGGGAAGACGGCGGAGCCGGCCCAATCCGGTCCGGATTGCCGGCGGGTATTTATCGTGTGACGGTCTCCAACGGGTTGGGATGTACCGCTTTGGCGGAGACCGAACTAAAAGATCCTCCTGTCCTGACTTTTCTTGCGGCGGCTGTGACCAGACCCTGTACGGATGGCGCCATCCGCCTGCTCAGCCAATCCGGAGGCACTGGGCTAATCTCCTGGTCTGCAGGAAGCTCGGGTTGGCAGCCGCTTGGCGTCTCACCCTGGCCCTTGATCACACCGGGCCCCGGGGTTTGGATGTTGCGACTACGCGATGCCAACGGGTGTCTGGTGGACACGACGCTTTCGGTTCCCGCCGGAGGTCCTCCCATCTTCGTGACAGCATGGCCGGACACGACGGTATTCCGCAGTCAACCGGTGGCGCTCGGATTTTCCAGCAGTGTCCCGGCCGTCCAGCAAGCCTGGACGCCGCAATCCGGATTGAGCTGCCATCAATGCCCGGATCCGATAGCCAGCCCTTCCCAAACCACCGAATACACCGTCAGGATCACGGATGAGGATGGCTGTGAAGCCACAGCTTCCGTGTTGATTGAAGTGGTCAATGATGCCGACTTCATTTATGTTCCCAATGCCTTCAGCCCCAATTTTGACGGGATCAATGATTATTTTCTGGCGTTTGGTGACGAAACCCTTTACAAGGTGGTCCGGGCTTCGGTCTATGACCGTTGGGGCAATTTGCTGTGGGAAACGTCTGAAACAACGCCCGGCGACTGGGAAAGCGGTTGGGACGGCACCAGCAGAGGCATGATGATGGAACCGGGCCCATATGTGTACACCCTGGTGATTCGCAACCAGCAGACCGGTTCGGAAACCACTTTCAAAGGAGATGTCCAACTGATGCGCTGATCATGCTGAAAGTCGCCTGGGCGCCGGTTTATGCGTATTCGCTCCCGGAAGGGCATCGTTTTCCCATGGTCAAATACGAATTGTTGCCGGAACAACTCCTCCGCGAAGGCACCCTGCAGGAGACTCATTTTTTCGAACCGGAAATGGTGGAGGAAGAAACGATTTTGCAGACTCATGCCCGCTCCTACTGGCAACGTCTGCAGGACCAAACACTGACACCCAAGGAGATCCGAAAGATCGGTTTTCCCATGACGCCGGCGCTGGTCCGTCGCGGACGCCATATTGCCATGGGCACTCTCCAGGGCGCCCGGTTGGCGATCCGTCATGGGGCGGCCATGAATACCGCCGGAGGCACGCATCATGCGTTTGCCGACAGAGGCGAGGGATTTTGTGTGTTCAATGACATCGCCATTGCCGCCAATGCCTTGCTGGCCGAGGGCGTGGTCCGTCGGATTCTGGTCGTGGACCTGGACGTCCATCAGGGAAACGGCACTGCCCGTATCTTTCACGGCGATCCCCGGGTGTTTACCTTCAGCATGCACGGAGAAAAAAATTATCCGCTTCGCAAGGAGCACTCCTCGATGGATATCGGATTACCCGACGGCATGACAGACAAGCCTTATGTTTCTCTACTGGCCCATACCCTTGAACTCCTGATGGATGAAGTGCAGCCGGAACTGGTCTTTTATCAGGCCGGGGTGGATGTCCTGGAATCCGACCGGCTGGGCCGTCTGGCTTTGTCCCTGGAGGGTTGTCGTCAGCGGGACGAGACCGTATTCCGCTGTTGCCGTCGCCACGGGGTGCCGGTATTGACGACCATGGGCGGCGGGTACACCCGGAGGCTGCGCGATCTGATCGAAGCCCATGCCCAGACCTTCAGGGTCGCCCAGGAGATTTTTTTCTGAAAAGCCCGCTGGCACCTGGTCGGCACGATGGAAAAAGACCACATCTTCCCGGTACATTTGCCGCTGAAAGCCAACTCCGGATGAAAGCCGTTTATACGATCGGGCTCCTCTTGCTGTCCAATGCCTTCATGACCATGGCCTGGTACGGGCACCTCAAATTTGCGGAGTGGAAGTGGTTCAACAAATTAGGCTTGATGGCGATCATCCTGGTCAGCTGGGGAATTGCGCTATTTGAATACTGCTTCCAGGTTCCGGCCAATCGCATCGGATTCGCCGGACATGGCGGCCCTTTTTCCCTGGTACAACTCAAGGTGTTGCAGGAGGTAATCACCTTGTTGGTCTTCCTGGCCTTTACCCTGGTTTTTTTCAGGCAGGAATCCTTCAAATGGAATCACCTGGCCGGCTTTGGTTGCCTCGTCCTTGCCGTTTATTTTATCTTCAGAAAATAAGGATGAGGTGGTCAGGGCGCCTGGACCACCAAAGGCAGGGGGCGGACGGGTTGACCGGCCAGAACCGTCATCAGCCAGTAATATCCCGGCGGGACTCCATCCAGGTCCAACTCGATCCCGTCTGACCACGATCCGGGCATCCAGGTGCGCAGGACCCCTCCCGACGGACCGATGAGTTGCACAACGTCCGGAGCGTGCAAGCCCTTCAGATAAGTGAACCCTGTCGCCGGATTGGGGAATATTTGAAAGGGGGAAAGAGCATCCTGAATCCGGATGGAGGTATAGGGGGCACAAGGATCGCAATCCTGGGAGTAGACCAGTGGTGTTCCACCGATGGAAAAACAAATGAGGGAGGTGAGGAAACTGTTGTAGGTGCCGAACAGCCCATAACTCGACCCGATGCCTTCCACCCAATATCCGGTCTCGTAAGGGTAATTGAATGCCATATGGGGAGTGACCTCCAGGCGGGCGTGACCCTCAAGCGGAGGAGCCGTCTGCCGTATAATGGTGAAGTTGGATTTTTCCACCACAACGGTATCGCCATCCGGAAAGGTCATGGCCGGATAGTTGAAGTGAACCGTATCTCCCGGTTGTGCATGGTAGTCATACAATAGCACGATCTCGCCGGGTGGAATGAGGTGAAGGGTGCTTTCAAATCCTGCAAGGGATCCGGCCGTTTCGCTTTTCAGGAAGTAAATGCGACGGTCTTCTTCCCGGATGGCGCCAATGGTGAAATCGTTGGGCGTGAATACCGATTGGACAATGGTCTGTCCGGCATAATAAATGACCTGACACTGTTTGGTGATGACCACTTTGCGCCATGTCACATTGTCCACGACCGTATCACCGGTGGTCGAAATGCGCCAGTAGTACTCGGTATCACCGGCACCCAGGGTGGGGTAGGTGATGCGCATGGTCCAGGAGGCCTGGTCCAGATAAAAAGGGGTATATGTCTGCGCCTTCATGCCGGATGGCAAAATGACCATCAGAAATGCAAGAGCCGGATGACAAATTGTCCGCGAGAGAAGCAAAGTGTGCAGGCAGGCAGGCATGACGGGTATTGGATGACAAAGGTAAGACGCCCGGGAAGCGCATTGCCCCTACGGGAAAGGAGCAGGACAAAAAAAAAGCCGGCCTGAAGGCAGACCGGCTTTTTTTTCACCCATTGTCAGGTTCAATAAAACGAGGAGCGGTTGTCTTCGATTTTGGCGTCTTTGCGCATGGCCTCGGCTAAGCGCATCCCGGTCGCATTGGCGCGAAGCTGACGGACCTGAGCCCTGATGAGGGCGATATTGGCCGCCGGCAGATCGGTGGGTTTGTTGACGATATTCGCCACATACACCCCGTTGGTGCCGATGATGGGACCGGAACTGGCACCGGCGTCGAGGGCGGTGACGATCCCGACAAAGCGGGGTTCGTTGCCCACACCGGGGATAAATGTATTGGCAAAACTGATACCCAGGGCGGTATCTACCTGACTGCCGTATTGCGTGGCAAGGGCGGTCAGATCGGTCTGGCTGCCGATTTGGCCGGCTATTTTCTCGCCTTTTTTCTTGTTGCGGAGGACGCTTTCTATTTCGCTGCGCACATTTTCCAGTTTAGGCATACCGGCCGGAGAAATCCGGTCCAGCGCGGCGACGACATAGGCGTTGATATAGCGCAATTCAGGGTCTTCAAACGAATGCACATCGGGCGAAACCCCGCCGGCATCTCCCTGCTGGAAGGCCCAACGGACGAGTTCCCTGGCGGAGGTGCCCTCTCCCAGGCTCCCGACGGTATAATCATTCTCCTTGAACAAGGGAGACGTTTCAAGGGCCCACTCGGAGGTTTTTGCGGCGGCTTGTTCGAGCTGTTCCAGGGTCCGGCATTGGCTGACCAGTTCCAGAGCTTTCTGGTAAACCCGCTTTTGGGTTTCATCCGAAGGCAGAATGGGCTCCTGGAGGTTGGCTATCTGAATGCCGGTCTTGTTGTTGATGTATTTGCGGTCGGTGACCTCCACCAGATGGACACCGAACTGGGTGGTCACCGTGTAGAGTTTTCCGGGTTCGGCCTGGTAAAAAATCAGGTCATTGAAGGGTTTGACCATTTGCCCCGGGGCGGTGAATCCCAGATCACCTCCGCTGGTGCGGGTGGCATCCTGTCCGTACTGGAGCGCCAGCGTGTCAAAGGAAACGGTGCCCGACTCAATGACGGTCTTGAGGCTGTCGATCAGTTTCTGAGCCGAAGCCAGTGAGTTCGCATCCTTGGCCTGTATGAGGATATGCCGTGATTTGACGGAGTCGGGGACGATCATTTTGTCCCGGATCTTGACCAGCATGTAGCTGGCGCCCTCGATAAACGGGCCGTAAACACTGCCGACGGGAAGAGTGAAGAGTGTATCTGCTTCCGGACTGGTGAACGCCTCATCGGTGAAATAGGTCGCGTCGAGGAATCCGTAATTGTTTTCGACGAAAAGGGTGTCGTTGTCGGTTTCCAGGAAGGCGGGGATCAGGTCGGTGAGGGTTTTGACCAGGGCAGCAGAATCCGCTGACGAAGGACGTACGGGAAACATGGCATATTTCAGTGCGCGGGTTTCCTCATCCCGGCGAAAGCGGGCCGGGTTTTCTTTGAGATAGGCGGCCAGTTCGTCATCGGAAATCGTGATTTCGCTGTCGGGTATCGCATCAAACGGGATGCGGACATAGGCGACGTCGCATCTTTCGTTGCGGTGCTGGTTGATGAGTTCGGCTTGCCAGGTGGGGGTAAACATTCCCTTGGCAATCATGCCGGCCACCTTGGCCTGGAGCCGCTCCTTGACGACTTCCTTCTCCTGCTCGGCCCAAAATGCCTTGAGCTCCGGAGGCATCTGGCCGGATTCCAGGGCCTGACGGACCTGATTGAGTTGTTCGCGGTCCACCTGGCGGGTATTCGGGTCGGAGAAGTTGCGCTGGATGACCGGGCTGAGGTTGTTGCCAAATTGGAGTTCCTGCATTTCCGCGGTGCCGACACCCAGGCCGAGATCGTCGGCCAGATCGGTGATGAGGATGCGGTCCACGAAATAATTCCACAACACCTCCCGGCGTCCGAGTACATCGGGGTTGGAGTTGCCGTACAACCGGTTTTCGGTATCGCTGAAGATCTTCCAGTCGATTTGTTCTCCGTTGACCTCTCCCAGAGTGAACTGACCGGCCGGGTTGGGGCCGCCTGAGTTCAGCATGTCCATGAGGATGAAACCGGCCATGGCCAGTCCGATGGATACGATCAGAATGGAGGGATTCTTGCGAATGGTGTTCATCAATCCCATAAGTCAACGCTACTTTTAGATATTTGAAAAAACGCGATGTTTGACAAAGCTTTTTGAAAGACCATAGTCAAATCCTTGCCATCCATTAGAATACAATTATCAAAGATTTTGTATTCGAAATAATTTCATGGATAAGCGGTCCCTTTTTCAAAAAGCCATGCAAAGGTAATGGGTTTGGGGATATTATCCAACCAAACCATACAGGATACGGAGGCGCTACCGCAAAGGTTACACCTCCTCCCGATCTGTCTCATGGAACCGGGCTGCCGCGTCATCCAGCGCCTCGAAGAAGGCCTCTCCGAACCGCCGCACCAGCGCTTCCCGGGCAAATCGGACCAGCGGGATCTGTTCGCGTTCTCCCCGCGCACAGGCCGGTTGACAAATCGACCATTCGTGATAATTGAGGCCATCCAGGCCCTGGGGCCCGCCATCGACGACGCGGATGGGATAGAGGTGACAGGAAACGGGCTTTCGAAACGGGGTGGCGCCGTCCGACCAGGCGCGTTCGATGCCGCAGGAAGCAATCCCTCGGGCATCCAGGGTCATGTAGGCGCAAGGTCCGCCATCAATCAGGGGAGTGCCTTCCTTCCCGACATCGGGGTACGTTACGGAGGTGCCCTGCCGTAGGATGGCCGACGCACCGGCGGGACTCAGGTAGGGGCGAATGGCAGGCCATTCGGCATCGAGAATCGCGACCTCCTCCGGTTCCAGGGGCGCGCCATAATCGCCTTCCCAGCAGCAGGCCCCTTTACAGGAGGGCACATCACAGGCAAAACGGGCTTTCAGCACGTCTTCGCTGACCAATATGTCCTGGATGAGGTACATAGGAACAATGGCGCCGGTGAGGTCGCGTCAGGTAATTTTACAATTCCCAAACAAAGATGACCGAATCCTCCTAAATTTGCCGCGTTTTCAAACGAAGGCCAGGTTTCATTGTTAGCCGATAAAAGCGCCACCGCCATGGATATGCTCAAGCAGAAATTCATTGATAAAGCCTCCGCGCTCGGTGCAGAGGTCAAGGAGATCCTTCGCGAACATGGGGAACGCCAGGTGGACAAGGTGACGGTCAGCCAGGTGTATGGCGGGATGCGGGGTATCAAATCCATGGTCTGGGAACCCTCCGCCCTCGATCCCGAAGAAGGCATCCGTTTTCGCGGTTACGCCATCTCCGAACTCAGCCGCCTGTTGCCCACGGCCGACGGGGATGCCGAACCCCTGCCCGAAGGCCTGTTCTGGTTGATGCTGGTGGGCGAAGTGCCGACCCGGGAGGAAGTCAGATGGGTCACCGATCAATGGACGCGTCGCAGCAACGTCCCTTCCTATGTCTTCAAGACCCTGGATGCCATGCCGGTGGAGGCACACCCCATGTCCCAACTCACCGTAGCGGTGATGGCCATGCAACAGACCTCCATTTTTGCCCGTCGCTATGCCGAGGGCATGAACCGGACGGAATACTGGGATGCCACCTATGAAGATACCATGAATCTGCTGGCCCGCCTGCCGCGGGTAGCCGCCTATATCTACCGCCGCACCTATTTCAAAGGAGATCATATCCCTCCCGACATCTCTCTGGATTGGGCCGGCAATTTCGCCCACATGCTGGGCATCTCCCATCCCGACTTCAAAAGCCTGATGCGGCTTTATCTGACCATCCACGCCGATCACGAAGGCGGAAATGCCTCTGCCCACGCCACTCACCTCGTTGGCTCCACCCTGAGCGACGCCTATCTGAGCTTTGCCGCCGGCATGAATGCGCTCGCAGGCCCTCTGCACGGTCTCGCCAACCAGGAAGTCATCAAGTGGATCTTCCAGATGATGGATGCCCTGGGAACCCGCGAACCCAGTGAAAAACAAATCGAGGACTACGTGCGGTCAACCCTTTCCGCCGGTCAGGTCATCCCGGGATACGGCCATGCTGTCCTCCGCAAACCCGATCCCCGTTTTATGGCCCAACGCGACTTTGCCGAGCGCTACATCAAGGACTCCCCGATCGTGGACACGGTTTGGAATATCTACAAAATCGTACCGCCCATCCTGCAATCCCTGGGCAAGGTGTCCAACCCCTGGCCCAATGTGGATGCCCATTCAGGCGCTCTGCTCGTCCATTACGGGATGGACCAGTACAGCTTTTACACTGTGCTGTTCGGGGTCAGCCGGGCCATGGGCGTTCTTGCCGCCCTTTGTTGGAGCAGGGCGTTGAGCCTGCCGCTGGAACGCCCCAAATCGGTCACCACCGCCTGGATCAAGAAGTATCTGGCTGCACAACCTTCCTGACAAGTCGGGACTTTCAGGGGTGAATGACAAGTCGGGGAAAATTATCCGGCCCGGAATCACCAGGATTGCCTTTCAACGCCTATTTTTGGCGCTCAATTACCCTTCAAGCCTCCAGATTTATGCAAATTCCGGACAATCTGCGCTATACCCGTGAACACGAGTGGATCCTGGTAGAGGGAAACACCGGAACCATCGGTATCACCGACTTCGCCCAATCAGAACTCGGGGAGATCGTCTATGTCGAAGTGGACACCGTCGGCGAATCCCTCAATCGGGATAATGTCTTTGGCACGGTGGAAGCGGTCAAGACGACCTCCGACCTCTTTATGCCCGTCAGTGGAAAAATCCTCGCCTTCAATGAATCGCTCGACGAGAAAGGTGGCGACAACCCGGGCCTGATCAACGAATCGCCCTACGACCAGGGCTGGATCATCAAGGTTGAGCTCTCCGACCCTTCGGAGCTGGATGCCCTCCTGGATGCCGATGCCTACCGCAAGCTCGTTCACTGATTTTTTGAGATCCATACACCAAAGGTGGCCGGATCGGCATCTTTTTATCAAAGGATCTCCGGACACCTGGGGGTCATGTGGGGATGGGGCATCGCCCTGATTTCCCTCCTGCCGGGCAAAACGTTGCCCGTCGTGTACTGGCCTTTGGGAATACCGTTGGACAAATGGGCACATTTCGTCGTTTATGGCGTCTGGATGTGGCTGCTGTTCCCGATGGCGATCCTGAAGGGGATTTCCCGGTTGAAAATCGCCCTGTCTGCAGCCCTCTTCGGCCTCCTGATGGAGGTCCTGCAGTCGGCCTTCACCCGGGACAGAATCTTCGAAATTTTCGATATTGCAGCCAATAGCGCCGGAATCCTGGCAGGATGGTGGAGCTATCGGTTCACCCATAAACGTGGTTAAACATGGAACTGGCATTTCAATCGGGCACCATCGGCGTCATCGTGTTTTTGCTCCTGGCCATCATCGCAGGACTGATCATTTACTTTCGCCGGCGGCTGAACAGCTATGACCATCGTGCACTCAAAGAGCAGCATGGCGAAGTACACGGTGCCGAACTCCTGACCAGCCGGGCCAAATACCCGGAAGCAGACGGGTTTCGGTGGAGTGGCACCTTTCTCAATTTCAGCCTGTTCGCATCCCTGGTTCTCATCCTGCTCGCCTTCAACTGGACGACCTACCCCCGGGATGTTTATATCCCCGAAGGCGCCCTTGACCTGAGCGAGGACATCGAAATCGAACCTCCGCGGACCGCCGAACCGCCACCCCCGCCTCCACCTCCGCCACCTCCTGTCATTGAAGAGGTACCCGAAGAACTCATCGAAGAGGATCAGCCGGAATTCGTGGACCAGTCCCTGGACAAAGAAGAAGAGGTCAAGGCGCCGGAAAGACCCGCAGCACCACCGCCCCCGCCGCCTCCACCCCCTCCCAAGGAAGAGGAGATCTTTGTGATCGCCGAAGACATGCCCCGCTTCCCGGGTTGTGAGGACTTGCCCAGCAAAAAAGAAAAGGAGGCCTGCGCCCAAAAGAAAATGCTGGAATTCATCTATGCCAACATCAAGTATCCCCCCATTGCCCGGGAAAACGGCGTGGAAGGGACAGTGGTTGTGACCTTCGTCGTTGAAAAAGACGGAGCCGTCAAAGATGCCAAAATAGTGCGGGACATCGGAGCCGGCTGTGGCGACGAAGCCCTCAGGGTGGTCGAGCTCATGAACAAAAAAAGCCTCAAATGGACCCCCGGCAAGCAGCGCGGCAAACCCGTTCGGGTGCAGTTCAACCTGCCGGTGAAGTTCAAATTGCAATAAACCGCACATCCCACCGGCCGCAGGGGCTGCAACCACCGTTGCAGCCCCTTCTTTTTTTACCCGTGCAGGATCATCCCTCGGGTTAACCCGTCGCACGGCCAGGGATGACCCAGGTCATTCTTCAGTCTGGCCTTTTTGGCGAATATTGTCTCCACATCCCCGCGTCATGGAAGTCCTCTTTTCCACCCAAAACATGCTGCTGGCCCTGGGAGCCGTCGTTCTGGTGAGTGGAGGCCTTGTGCTGGGCTTCCGCTACTATTTTCGTCATCTGGATCGGCACCGGCTGCGGCATCTTCATGCGGACGACCGCCAGAGGTCGCTCCTGGCCGGCAGGAACAAATACGCGGAGGTGGATGTATTCCGCTGGTCCGGTGTATTCCTCCGGTTCGGGCTTATGGCCTCCCTGTTTTTGATCCTGGCGGCGCTCAACTGGTCAGAGGATGGCCGGCAAACCGACATTCCCGAGGGCGCGATGGATTTCAGTGAAGACATCGAAGTGGAGATTCCCCGTTCGGCCGAGCCTCCCCCCCCACCGCCTCCGCCGCCGCCACCCGTGATCCAGGAAGTGCCGGACGATCTCCTGGAAGCCGAAGACCAGCCCGATTTTGTGGACCAGAGCATCGAGCGGGAAACCGAAGTCATCGCCCCTCCACCCACAGCTCCCGGGCCCAAGACCCCACCACCCCCACCGCCGCCACCCCCTCCCAAAGAGGAGGAAATCTTTGTCATCGCCGAGGACATGCCGCGTTTCCCGGGTTGTGAAGACCTGCCCACCAAAAAGGAAAAAGAGGAATGCGCCCGCATCAAATTGCTGGAATTCGTGTACGCCAACATCTCCTATCCACCGGAGGCCCGCGAAAACGGGGTGGAGGGAACCGTCGTGGTGTCTTTTGTGGTGGAGAAAGACGGCTCCGTCACAGACATACGCCTGGTGCGGGATATAGGAGGCGGCACGGGGGACGAGACCGTCAGGGTAGTCCGGAAAATGAACGATTTGCCGTCCCGTTGGATTCCCGGCAAGCAACGCGGCAAACCGGTCCGCGTCCAGTTCAATCTCCCCGTGAAATTTGTCCTGAAGTAGTCAGTAAGCAGGGCACGGCATAACTTTTGTCGCATTCGGACGTTCTGAATCCTGCCGGTATGGCGCACCATCAGGCCCTTGTCGGATGGGACGCTGCCCCTTATCTCACGCTCCATGATCCAGCGTTTCTTCCTTTTACTGCTGTTTTTGTTGCCGGTCCTTCGGATCGGCGCTCAGGAATCCCGGCTGGCGGAACAGTATTTCCAGAATGGCGAATACGAAAAAGCCGCTCAGGTTTACCAGAAACTCCATACCGAGCAACCCGGCGTGGACCAATATTTCGACCGGTACATCGAATGCCTGGCCGAGTTGAAAAGCCATGCCGAAGCCGAATCCGCCTTGCGCAAGGAACTCCGTAAAAATCCCAAAGCCGTCCAGCATTATGTCACGCTGGGCGATCTGTTGCGTCAACAGGACAAAACGGCCGAAGCCGAAAAGGAATATGCCAATGCCCTGAAGGAAATGCCGGCCGACCGCCTGCAAATCATCAAGCTGGCCAATGCCTTCCTCCGGGACATGAACTATACCCTGGCGGCCGAGACCTATGAAAAAGGCGCCAAACTGTTGAAGGATCCCTATGTATTCTCCTACAACCTCGGAGATCTCTACCGACAGACGGGCGACTACTCGCAGATGATCGAGCAGTACCTGATCACCTTGCGGGCAGATCCGCGGCGGCAGAATACCATTCAGATGCTGATCCAGCGCTTCCTGCCGGAGGACCAGTACGAGGAATTGCTGGCGCAGCTTTTCGAGGCCATTGCCCTGTATCCCGAGGACGATGTCGCCCTGATCGAACTCCTGACATGGACCTTCATCCAACAGAAAGATTACCGCAATGCCTTGCGCCAAACCCGTGCCCTGGACCAAAAACTCGGCGAGAATGGCATGCGGGTATTCAATCTCGGTCAGGTAGCCCTGATGGAGGGCGACTATGAAGCTGCTGTGGAAGCCTTCCGGTACCTGATCGAAGAACGGGGCCCCGGCTCTCCCTTTTACTTTGAGGCCAAGAGATCCTCCTTGTATGCCCGCAGGCAACACCTCATTGAGGCGGGCCCCTATTCCGAAGAAGGGCTGTTGTCGCTCGAAGCGGAGTATCTGCAGTTTCTGGAGGAGAACGGCCGCAACGCGTCCACCGCCTCTCTGATGATCGAAATGGCCGAACTTCAGGCCCTTCATCTCCAAAACCTCGACCAGGCGATCCGGATTCTCGAGGAGGTAGCTCACATGCCGGGACTGGACCGCGACAATCAGTCCAGGGCCAAACTGCAGCTCGGGGATTATTACCTCATCCAGGGGAATGTCTGGGATGCAACCCTGTTGTACTCCCAGGTGGACAAACTGTACAAAGACGATCCGCTGGGGCATGAAGCCAGATTCCGGAATGCACGACTCTCATATTTCAATGAGGATTTTGAATGGGCACAAGCCCAGTTTGATGTACTCAAGGCTTCCACCTCCAAGTTGATCGCCAACGATGCCCTTGACCTGTCGGTGTTCATCATGGACAACCTGGGGCTGGATACCACTCTGGAGGCCATGGCCCTGTATGCCCATGCCGAATTACTGGTATTCCAGAACCGCCATGCGGATGCGCTGCTTCTTCTGGATTCCCTCAACCAACAATTTCCCGGTCATACGCTGGTGGATGATGTCCTTTATCTCAAGGGACGGATTTACAGCAAGGAACGCCATTTCGACAAAGCAGCCGTGGTCCTGCAGCGGATCGTGGATGAATTTCCGGAAGAAATCCGGGCCGACAATGCCCTCTATCTTCTGGGCGACCTTCATGCCGGCCCCCTGGCCCAACCGGAAAGGGCCATGGCGTTTTATGAGAAGCTCTTTACCGATTACTCCAACAGCACCTTTGCTGTCGAGGCCCGCAAAAAGTTTCGTCGTTTGCGGGGCGACAAGGTCCAATAGCCCTCATCATGTTGCTTTACAACGTGACCGTACAAATCGACCGGGCGGTGGAAGCCGACTGGCTGGACTGGATGCAGGCCACTCATATACCCGATGTACTCGCTACGGGTTGTTTTCTGTCCGGGGAATTGTTCCGCCTGATCGACGGGCAAGAGGACCACGCCACCTATGCCGTGCAGTACCGCTGCCGGGATATGGAAACCCTCCGGAGGTACCAGGAGATTTTTGCCCCCGATCTGCAGGCGGCACACCGCCAGCGCTATGAAGGCCGGTTTGCCGCATTCCGGTCTCTGCTCGAAGAGGTGATCTGATGACACGGGTAACCCTTTGGGTCAAAATCCGTTTTTCAGGCAAAGGTTGGCCCCTAACTTGCAGCCGGTTGGTATCTTTAGGCCCCTGTCCGGCGTCACGGCCGACATGATCAAATGATATCCGCATGATTTTCAGCTTGACCGAAGAGCAGTTGGCAGTACGTGATGCCGCACGGGAATTCGCCCAAAAAGATCTTTTACCCGGTGTGATCGAAAGAGACCGTGAAATGCGCTACCCTTCAGGGGAAGTGCGCAAAATGGCGGAACTGGGATTCATGGGCATGATGGTGGATCCCCGGTACGGCGGGGGAGGAATGGACACCATTTCCTATGTGCTGGCCATGGAAGAACTCTCCAAGGTGGACAGCTCCTGTTCGGTGATTGTATCGGTCAACAACAGCCTTGTATGCTGGGGACTGGAGACCTACGGCACCGAGGAACAGAAACAGAAATACCTGACCCGACTGGCTACCGGAGAATGGATCGGAGCCTTCTGTCTTTCCGAGCCGGAAGCCGGCAGTGATGCCACCAGCCAGAGGACCACGGCCGTGGACATGGGCGATCATTATCTGCTCAACGGCACCAAGAACTGGATTACCAACGGAGGCTCCTCCCAGGTACACCTGGTCATTGCCCAGACCAACCCGGAGAAAGGGCACCATGGCATCAATGTCTTCATAGTGGAGACGTCCTGGACGGGGGTCGTGATCGGAGCCAAAGAAGACAAACTCGGCATCCGGGCTTCGGACACCCATACCATCATGTACACGGATGTGCGCGTGCCCAAGGAAAACCGCATCGGCGAGGACGGATTCGGATTCAAGTTCGCCATGAAGGTCCTCAACGGTGGCCGGATCGGGATTGCGTCGCAGGCGCTGGGCATCGCCGGCGGAGCTTATGAGCTTGCCCTCGCTTATTCCAAAGAAAGGCAGGCATTCGGCAAGCCGATCAGCCAGCATCAGGCCATCGCTTTCAAGCTGGCGGACATGGCCACGGAGATTGAGGCAGCCCGCCTTTTGGTTTACCGGTCCGCCTGGCTCAAGGACCAGGGAAAGGATTATGCCACCGCCAGCGCCATGGCCAAGGTGTTTGCCTCCGAAACGGCGATGAAAGCGACCGTAGAGGCCGTCCAGATCCACGGAGGATATGGATATGTCAAGGAATACCATGTGGAACGGCTCCTTCGGGATGCCAAAATCACCCAGATCTACGAAGGCACATCGGAAGTGCAGCGCCTCGTTATTTCCCGAAGCATTCTTTCCGGTCAACCCTATGTGGGTGTGCTGTGACAGGCATACCTGCGGGCACCCGCCAATCAGCCCCCGGACCCGGGGGCCCTCACTGACCATAGCCAACCGCTGACCCGCTCGGGGCGGCTGCATGCAACATATGAACGGACGCGGCTCCATATTACTCTTCACTTTCAAAGGCATCCCGGTACGCCTGCATTGGTCTTTTGCCCTGCTTTTGGTATGGGTGTGGTATGTCGGTATGCGGGCAGGCATGGACATGGCTGCCATAGGGGTACTCGCCCTGCTCGTCGGCAGTCTGTTTGTTTGTGTGGTCATGCACGAATTTGGCCATGCCCTGGCTGCCCGTCGATACGGCGTCCGCACGCGGGATATCATACTCAGCCCGATCGGGGGGGTAGCCAGGCTAGACAGGATTCCCGACAAGCCGGTCCAGGAATTGGTGGTGGCCCTGGCAGGACCTTTGGTCAATGTCGTCATTGCCATCCTTTTGGGGATTCTAGCCTGGTTGCTCGGCACCGGAGGAATGACCATATCCGGCGATACGGAAAGTGCCATTTTCCGCCTCCCCAATTTTCTTCCCTTGTTGCTTTGGATGAATGTCTGGCTGGTATTTTTCAATATGATCCCGGCTTTTCCTATGGATGGAGGCCGCGTATTGAGAGCGCTGCTCGCCATGCGCTACGGGCGTCTCACGGCCACCCGCTGGGCTTCCATTGTCGGACGGATTCTCGCCGTGGGATTCATTATCTGGGCTTTCTGGCGTCAGGAGCTCTTTATCGGGTTGATCGGGGTTTTCATTTACCTGATGGCCACCCAGGAATACAAAATGGTGTTGGCGGATACCCGGTACCGGCGTTTCAACGTCCGCGATGTCACCCGGAGACTGTACACCCTTATCCATCCGCATGAACCTGCCGGTCAGGTATTGCAGAAAATGCTGGGCGGACTGGAAGTCAATTTCATGGTGGGCGAGGATTCCGCACATCCCGATGGTTATGTGACGGCGGCCGATCTGATACGTGCCCGCGAACAGGGACATACCCAAACCCCGGTGGCCCATTTCATCCGGCCTTTTATCCTCAAAATGCCCGAGGAGGCAGCCCTCACGGAGGCCTTTCCTTTGTTCCAGACAGATCCACGTGCCGTCATCCTGGTTTTGGCGACCGATGGCACCGTCTCAGGCCTCCTGGATCGGGATCAGATCGATCACGTCCTGTACTGGAGCCATCGTTCGTCAAAGGCGGAGCCATAGGTCGAGCCTCCGTATTTCTTCCCCGACAACCACCAATAAAAAGGGCCTCCCGTAAGGAAGGCCCTTTCTTTTTGACAGGGAGCTTCAAGGCATTCCCGATCAGCGAACCACGTTGAGGTTGCGGATCGTCAGGCCCTGTGCCGAGCGCAGGTGCAGGAAGTATGTACCGGCAGCGAGGTCGCCAATGGACACCGGGATCCGTGTGTCACCGGCGGGGAGGACACCCTGGAATACCGTTCTCACCATCTGTCCCTGGGCATCGAAAAGCACGATCTGGTTGTCCAGGGCTTCGGTCAGCCGGATATCCAGGAAGGCTTCCCGGACGGCGGGATTGGGGAAAACGTGGAAGGCTTCCAGTGACGTCGGGGTTTGGACACCCACCGGGGCTTCTTCGGCTTCTGCAGCGTTCAGGATGTAGCGGTCACGCGGAAATTCCACCCATCCGGTCACCCGCAGGTTGGCAAAATTCTCCACGGAATGTTCGGTCTCGAGATCGATGATCTGAGCGGCCGTTCCGTTGGAAGGCAGACGGTAGTCGCCGGGGAACGTATAGGTCACATCAATGGGGAAGGCCTCTCCGGCCAGGACACCGGACATGTCGATACCGTTGATGCCGTTCACGATCTTCTTCAACACGTTCCGGAAGATGGTTTCCCCGTTGGTTTTGACGTTTTTGGTCGTTTGCGTTTCCTTGATGGCCAGGATAAGACGCGTGCCATCGAGCAGGTCGACAGCCGGCGTCACCGTGCCGGTGATGGTCACGGAATGAGCGGCCGTGTCGAGGGCATATTTGAGATCGAAGGTCGCCAGAGCCGGACGATTGCGGGCATTGGTCAGGATGGTGGCATTGATGTCGCCGGTAAGGCCACTCCAGAAGTCGCCGTCAATCCGGGAGTCAGGAATGCCGGACACCCCGTAATAGTCGATACAGCGGTACACGGTCTCCAGCGTGGTGTAAGGATCGCCGGTGCCGGGGAAGTACTGTTGCAGTTTGATGGAGATCGGACGATTTTCGACCGGAATACTGTTGTACAAGGTATGGAAGGTGGCATTGGCCGGAGCGCAGGGAGCGCAGGTGGACGAAGAATACCCTTCCACTATGGTGCGACGGGGTACGGTATTGGCCGGGTCAAAAAACGAAAACTGGAGGGAAGTGGCATTGTTGCCCGGATCGGCATCATCGGCTCCATTGGGAAGGCTGACCCACAGATCCACTTCGTGGATCCCGGAGGCGGCCATGAAAGGCGTGGGGTGTGTAATGACGGCTTTGCCCAGTGGGGCGATGTTGAGGCCGGTAATTTCGGCGGTTTCCTCGGCGCCTCCGTCCACGGTGTAATGCATGGTGAGGTTGGTGATGGGCGCTGATCCCACATTGGATACCTCCATGGCGAAACTGGTGTTCCCTTCCGGCAGATACCCTTTGTTGGTCACGCGGAGGGCGCTGGCATCATTGGGCGCCGTCTCGGCGATCATGATATCGTCGATGATCAGGACAAATTTGTCATTGGAATTATTGCGGAAGGCCACATAAACGGTCTGCCCTTCGTAAGCGCTGATGTCCACGGCCCGATAGAGACCGGTCGTGGCATTTTCGGCAGCAATGCTGAAGACTTTATCCGTAAAATCCTCCGGGGCATTGCCGGCGGTACCGACATATACTTCGTAGCCATCCGGATACTGCGGATCAACGGCGAGGCCAAACCAATAAAGGAGGGTTTTGTTGGCCACATCGGAAGCCACGGGAATGTCAATGGCACCCGTGATCATCCAGTCGTCGGAGGCGCCAACCGGATTGTACCAGGAGATGGAGCGCGCTGCTTCGTTCACGACGCGCCAGGCGGTATTGGCCGGCCAGCCGAGATTGGCGTGAGGCGTTTTCCCGTCCTTGTCCACGATGTTGTATTCCGTAGGCATCCCGTTGGAAAAATCCTCGAAATACACGACATTCACCTGAGCATCTGCCAGGAGAGTGCCACAAATCAATGCGATGAAAAGTAATCCTTTTTTCATAAAGCGGAAATAAAAGTGAGATTTGATGTAAAAGTAGTGAAATCCATGGACCGGGCCGGATGGCAGGCGCGTTTGTCAGCCAGCCGACATTTCTTTTCGACGAAATGCGACATTTAAACGTCATTCCTTCCGGTAATAAACAACGTTTGCCGCGGAGGGCCGGAATGTGTCGGCGGCGAGTTGCCGGAGGTCACCGGCGGTAACGGTCCTGTAAAGCGCCGTTTCCTGATTGATGAGGTCAGGATCGCCCAACAGATCAAAAAAACCGAGGTTCATGGCTTTGTGAATGACCGATACCTGGGAGAATGCAATCGCGGCTTCATTCTTGTTGAGGAATTTTTCAACCTCCCGATCCGGAGGCCGATGGGTCGCTATGTCCTCGAGCTCCGACCATATGGCGGCTTCGGCCTGTTCCAGGGAAATGCCCGGTGTAGGTTTGCCCTCGATCATCAGCACACCCGGATCCAGGGAGCCCGTGAGGTAGCAGTCTACATGGGAGAAAAGCTCCTTCTCCATCACCAGGCGGCGATAAAGCCTCGAGCTGGGTCCGTTGGACAGGATGTCGGTGAGGAGATCGGCGGTATAGAACCGCGGGTCGTGACGGGCCGGGCACAGGAATCCCAGATAGATCGCCTCCACCGGTACGTTTTGGCGTTCGGTGACTTCCTTCCTCGTGGTTTGGGGCGGATCTACCGCTTCCGGCCAGGGGGGGACGGTCCCCGAAGGGATGTCCCCAAACCACTTCTCTGCCAGCCGCAGTATTTTCTGGGGGTCCATGTCGGCCGCAATGGAGAGAATGGCATTGTTGGGGCGATACCAGGTATGGAAATGCCGGTGGAGTTCCTTCAGGGTCACGCCGGCTACATGTTCGGGTACCAACCCGATGGTCGGCCAACGGTACGGATGATTTTGGTACACCATGCCGGCCATGAGGTGCCAGAGGTTGCCAAAGGGTTGGTCCAGACAGGTCTCCTTGAATTCTTCGATGACCACTTTTTTCTGCACATCCACATCCTCCTGCCCCAGGCGGAGGCCCAGCATGCGATCCGATTCCAGCCACAGTGCGGTCTCCAGGTTGTCCACCGGCAGCAGATCGTAGAAATTGGTGATATCGGCGTTGGTAAAAGCGTTGGAGTCTCCGCCGGCATGCTGGATGGCATCGTCGAAATCCTCTACATGGGCCGAACCGCTGAACATGAGGTGCTCAAACAAATGGGCCATTCCGGTCCGGTCGGGTTGCTCTACCCGGGAGCCGGCCCGGTAGAGGCCGTTGACGGCGGCGATAGGGGTAGAAGGGTCCTGATGGGCTATGACACGGAGTCCGTTGCGGAGCGTATGCGCTTCACAGGGGATCATGGTGGTCACTTATGGCGTGCCGGCGTTAAGACAGGAGGGTTCTGCAGGGCAGGGGTTATCCGGCTCAGCCCCGGTTGACTTCCTGCAGGGCTTGGGTAAATCGGGGATCCGAAGGCATGACCTTTCCGCCGCGCTCCAGATACTTGATGGCATAGGCTTTCTTTCGGCGGGATTGCCAGAATACCCGGTAGCCCACGTCATAGTAAAACTCCGCGAGCCGCGGATGAAGGGCGGGTTGGCCATCCAGATAATCGAGATACTCGTCGATGAAAGGCATGTTTTCCCGATACTCGAAGACCCTTCGGAATCCGGCGAGCAGCTTGTCCAGGTCTTTGTCATACCGGTATTCCTCCGCGATGACGCCGACATACATCTGCAGGCCGCTGTAGTAGGCGGGATAGATGTCAATGGCACGGCGTATGTAGCCGCCCATTTCGTTGAGCATTTCCTGCTGCACCTGCGGGTCGGTTTCTTCCTTGTATTTCTGGAAAAGGGCCGTGGTCATGAAGGTGTTGGCCCGGGCGCTGTTGGGCGACACCTTGATCGCTGCCCGGTTGAGCGTGAGGGCATCTTCCCAGACGGGTACGCGCGTCCAGGTGCGGAAGCCATAGCCGGCCACTACCGCCGCCGCAAGGACCATCCCGGTGGTCAGTCCGGCAGTCCGGGGCAGCCAGACGGGCAGCTTTTCGACCAACAGCCAGGCCAGGACCAGGACCCATGCCAGCGAGGAGATGAATATGAAGCGCTCGTTCATGAACGTGCCCACCGGAAAGAACAGGTTGGACACGATCGAAAGGGTGGCGAGGTAAAACAACACGGCAAAAGCAGGAACCGTTTTTTGGCGATATCCCCGCAAGAACACCACCCCGAGGCCCACGTAAGCCAGCAGGCTGACCCATACCTTCCAGTCCGTCCAGGACATGATGGGAATGGCATAGGGATAGTAGTCGTGGGTCAGCGGATGGGGAAAGACCATCAGCTTGAGATACAGTCCCAGGGTGTAGAAAATGGTGGCCAGTTTTTCTCCGCCATCCATCTCCACGAAGGGGTTGTTCATCAGGTCGGTGATCTCCTTGCCGGAGGAGAGAAAATAGCCGATGACATTGTACCGGATGATCAGATAGAGGACGGTGGCGGCCAATACCGGCGCCATGACCGGCCCATAATCGCGGGAACGGGCTTTGGTAAAGAAATAGAGGATGGCAGGGATGACTGCGAGGAAGGTGATGGCATTTTCCTTGGAGAGCAGTCCAAGAAAAAAGCTCACCCCCGACAGAAGCAGCCACACGGGTTTGCGGTCGGCCAACCATCGCAGGGTCAGCCAGATGGCGCCCAGGGCCCCCAGGAAGGTCATGATCTCGTCGCGCCCTTTGATATTGGCGACGACTTCCGTATGGAGGGGATGCAGGGCATAGAATACGGCCGTCAGGAACGGGATGCTCCACCACCACCGCCGGGATTCAGGCAAGGGGAAAAGCAGGAGCAGAATGCGGTAAAGCAACAGACAGGTAAAGGTGTAGAACAGGATGTTGCCGAGGTGGCCGATAAAGGGTTTGCCGGGCATCAACGCTTGTTCAACGGCGAAGGTCACAATGGAAAGGGGGCGGTACCGCGCACCGGCTACCAGGTCTTTCTGCTCCCCGAAATAACCCGTCATGCTCTCTGTGGTCAGGATGTCCCCGATGCCTGACAGCCCTTTCTGGGTGAATTTGTTGCCGACGATCACGATCTGGTCATCCAGTACGTAGCCGTATTGCAGCGAAGGGAGATAGGGGATGGCCGAAAGAGCGGCAAGGATCAGCAATGCCGGCCAATGCCGCTGGAAAAAGCCGGTTTTCCAGACAAAAGCGGGGCCGGAGGGCTTGGTCTTTGGCCGGGGAGATCCCTTGGTGCCGGAATTGCGCACGGACTTTGCCGCCATGTTTACCGCATTTTTAGGCAATGTTACGAAATCCCGGGCAGGCATACGGGCCTGGCATTCGGGTGGCGGCCAGTTGTCATCGAAATGTTAAAATTTCCTAAAAATCAGGGTAGCCGTTGACCGAGCCGAAGATTGTATCTACTTTTGGTTGGTCAACAGTTCCATCTTCAACCTTAAAAGATTGCATATAGCGCGGAAACTTCTACACTGACATCCTCTTTTCAGGCTAATCATCGTGTAGTTATGCAAGTTTCGCTGCTTAATGATCAGGAGCTTATTGCGCTCTATCTCAAAGGTGAAGAGAAAGCGTTCGAAATTCTTCTCGAGCGCCACAAAAACAAGATTTACACCTCCATCTACCTGTTCACCAAGGATCGCACCCTGGCGGACGACATCTTTCAGGAGGTATTCATCCGAATCATCGACACCCTCCGCAAAGGCAAGTACAACCATGAAGGCAAGTTCCTCCAATGGGCCATGCGGATATCCTACAATCTCTGTGTCGATTACTTTCGCCGGGGTAAGCGCAGGCCCGTCGTATCTCCCACCGAAGACTTCGATATCTTCGATGTGCTGCAGCAACCCGATCTCAATGCCGAAGAATCCATCATGCGCAGCCAGACGCATGATCGCATCCGTACCCTGGTCAATCTCCTTCCTGAAGAGCAGCGCGAAGTGGTCATCCTGCGCCACTATGCCGACATGAGCTTCAAGGAAATCGCACAACTCACCCGTGTGAGCATCAATACCGCGCTGGGTCGCATGCGCTATGCCCTGATCAATATCCGCAAGATGGTGGAGGAGAAACAACTCGTTCTCCAGTAAGCGCTGCCGTCTCCAATGCCATAAACGAGCAGGTCGCCAGACTTTGGCTCAAAAATCCGGCCCGGGGCTGCCAACAAGGTGGTTCCGGGCCGTCTATTTGGGCCGTCCCCAACCGGTGGGCGGTCAGTCGATGTACTCGATCTTGCGCAGAAACCGGATGCCCAGAGAGAGCTCGGCCGAATAGTTGGTGATGCGCCGGTCGGGAATGGTCCGTGTCGTGCCCGGAAAGAAAGGGTCAATGACATTCGGGATCGGGGGCGAGTCGTACTGGCGGCTGAAATCGGGGTGGAACGATAGCTCGATGATGCCGGCCACCAGCTCGCCAAAGGGGAATTCCCAGCCGCCTCCGATGCTGATCCCGTAATTGAATTTGCGCACATATTCATCCACGGGGTAGTAGAGACCGTTGGCGACAAAGTCATTGTAATCGGACAGGTTGGTACTGAGGGTGTACTCGCCTCTCAACCCGAAGAAATAATACAGTACGGACCTCGGTTGCAAAGCCCTGCTTTTGAATCCGACCTGGAGCGAGGCGTTGTTGAACCGGAATTCATCCGTCCGCTGACCCAGGAAATTGTTGCTGCCCCAACTGATGGCCTGGAAGCGGATGGCGCTGCCTCTCACGTGGTAGCCGAGTTGGGCATACATGCTTCCGCCGCCTTCTTCAGGGTGGGACTCGATAAACCCCGCCAGATGATGGGCCCAAAGGACTTGCCGGTTGCCTTCGCCCCAACGCTGAAATCCGAGGGAGGGGCCGCCTTTCAATCCAAAGGCATACGATTGCCCCCACCCGGGGAGAACAACGGTGAGCAATAAGAGCTGAGCGAAAAAAAGGCGTGTAATGGTACTCATGAATGACATTTAGCGGATGCGAAGTCGCTGTCCGGTCCTGATGTGGTCCGAGGGGAGAGCATTCCAGGTCCGGATCTGGCTGATGGTGACGCCGTACTGCCGGGCTATGCGCCAGAGCGTTTCTCCGGGGGCCACGGTATGCCAGTTTTCGCTGGCAGGTACGGGAGGCGGACCCGACCCGGCAGGGGCGGGATCGGACGGGTGTGAGACAGGGGGTGTGACGGGTGTTGTGGACGGAACCGGTGTCACCGCCGGCGCGGAAGCGGGGATGATTTCCGGTGCAGGACCGGCAGATTTCGTACGGGGTGCCTGCCGGCGTGATACTTTCCAGCGCAGTTTGATCCGTTCGCCGGGGAGCGGCTCGTGACCGTCGGGAATCCGGTTTTTGGACCTCAGCTTGTCGGTACGGATTCCGTAGGCCTGGGCAATGGCGGACAGGGTCTCGCCGGGTTTTACCTTATGCCACCGCTGCTTGCCCCGGAAAAAGGATCTTTTGGGTTGCAGGTAAACCAGGGCGTTTTCATCCAGGACCTGTTCAGGCTTGTATAGCTGGTCGTTGTAACGGATCAGCCGGCTGGCAGACACGCCGGTCCGTTCGGCGATATCATCGATCGTTTCCTCCGGTCGCGCAAAAGCCAGCCTTACATCGTTGATCCGTCCAATCCCGGCGAGCCTGTCCGAAGCGTCGGCACCCAGGACATCATATTGGTCGAGCCGGAAGCGCTCGATGATGTCGATCAGTTGCCGGGCATACTGCTTGTTGGTGGCATAGCCGGCTTTCTGCAGTCCATGGGCCCACGCGCGATAGTCGGTCGGCGGCAGGCGAAAGAGGAATCCGTACCTCCCTTCCTTTTCCGGCTGACGGAGGAAATCGGAGTGATCGGCATAGGAATCGGCCACGTCGCGGTAGGCGCGGAAGCAGGAGGGGATGCGTTGTCCCCGTTCATCGTGCTCATCGTCGTCCAGGTTGAAGACCGGGCCATCCCACGAGGCGCCGCACTTGATGCCGAAGTGGTTGCGGGCCCTGAGTGCCAGCTCGCTGCGGCCGGCGTTGGATTCCAGGATGGCCTGGGCCAGCTTGATGGACGCCGGTACGCCGGTTCTTTCCATTTCCTGTACGGCCAGCGCCCTGTAATCCTGGACGTATTGCTCCTGCACCGAAAGCGAGGCTTCGGGGGCGCGGGCCACCAGCCAGGGCAGGATCAAAGAGGACAAAAGAAGGTACTTACCCATACCGGGGTGAATGATATACCTTTGTCAAAACGATAAAGGCGGATTGTTTATGGTCTTTTGGCGTTGGGTCATATGCCTGGCATTGCTGTGGGGCGGCTGCAAAAATAAGGAAGTCGCACCGGTCGGCGCGCCGGCGAAGCCGGAAGCGGCCGTCGAAGAGGTCATTGTCCTCACCGCTTCGGTGGACCATTTGCGCGTCCGCGCCACCCCCGATCCCGATGGCGAGGTGGTCCATGCCCTCCGGGAAGGCGAGGCCGTGCAATGGACGGGGGAGGAATCCGATCGCCGTGAGACCGTCAACCTGAGAGGCAAACCGGTAACGGCGCCCTGGTACCGCATCCGGATGCGTGACGGCAGGCAGGGATGGGCTTTTGGCGGCGGACTGCAGCCCTGGCAATCCGGAAAGGGATTGGCCTATGCCGCTTGTCTGGATCATTACAACAGAGCGGATTTTTCGGGCTTCTATCCCTGCCTGGACCGCGTTTCCCATACCTTGTCCGGCCCCGAGCATGTGGAGGTGACATCGAAATTTCTCCGTTTGCGGATGACCAACGGCAAAGTGCGGCAGTTTAACCACGATCGGACACCAGGTCCGGATTACCGCTTTTACCAATACCTGGGCGACCTGCCCGGGCCCGATTGCCACGTGGTCAAGATCAACAGGCAGGGTGGTTCCTCCTTCCTTCTGGTGGATCGTCGCAACGGAGAGGACCACGAAGTGGCCGGGATTCCGTACCCCCTTCCCCTGACCCGCGCCGTCTTTTGCCTGGGGGCATTTCCGGGCACGCCCGGAACGTACACGATGGAGGTCGTGATACCGGAGAGCCGTCAATTCCGCACTTTGCTGTCCGAACAGTTTCCCGAGCAGAGCCTGACGGGTATTACCTGGCAAAAGGATGGCCAACCGGCCTTTACCATGCGCGACCAACGGGGCAATCCTGCCGTATGGCGCCTCATTTATAAAGGCAAGGACGAATGGGCGCTCGAACCCGCCACATAAAGAAGCCGGCGAGGAAGGCAACACCGCCCTCCACCCTTTGGTGGCTGGCCCTGCCCGCCGTGTTGGGATTTCTGCTTTATCTCCCCGCCCTCGGTCATCATTGGTGTCTGGATGATTATTCCGTCATCGTGGACAATTGGGT
>JAGFIW010000105.1 GCA_024103195.1 Saprospiraceae bacterium
CAGCCGCCGAAGAGCCCTTGCCGGGGCCAGTCATAGCGTTGAGGGTTAGAGATATTGCCGGTAAGAGGGTCAAAATCCATGACGTAATTAGCATCGTTGGGACCAGGGAACTGGATATAATGTGTACCGTCCGGAGAGAAGATATTCTGCCCTCCACTAGATCCTTTTTTATTCGGAAGTTTGGTGTCCAGGATGATGGTGTCCAACCAATGGAGGCCCTGGTCATCGAGAAGAATTTTATAAAACGTGTGCTCATATTCCTTTCCGATGATAATCCACCAGTCGCGGTCATTGGCGTGGCGGTAGGCCGTCATCCCGGAAAAAAGTGAATCATTGCCGAGTAGCTGTCCTTTGTGGGTGACATCGCCGCGTCCGTTGTCAAGACTCATGTCCACATAACCGTAGTAAAAAATCTTATGCAAATGAATAAATGGGTGATGTAGGGTATCAGTAGCCTGATTCAGGAGCCAGTATCCCTGGCTGTTGGCGGGGTCGGGAAGGATAATCATGCCTTCTCGGGGCGCCATTCCGACGGAGGAGAAGCAATAATTCTGGTAGGGATGTCCGGGTATGAGGGAGTCGCCATTGGGCATGACCTCAAAGTCGGCATTGCGTACCCGGCATCCGTTGCTGTAAAAGAGAAGATTACCCGCCGTATCGCTGATCATGGCAGCGGAATATTTTACAGCCATGAAAGCCAATTCACGATTCACCGTTAAGGGTGAAGTATTAAAGTTGAACACAGTGGTCCACCATAAGGTATCCTCCTGGGCAGGGTTATTGGAGCTACCCAACATCCAGATATAGTCACGCTTTTCCTGCCCCCGGAGCAGGAGACAGGAAAAAGCGACCGTCAGCAGAACAAGCGCATATTTAATGGACCATTGCCTTATCGTCATGAAATGGATACGGATTTCGCTTGTTGGTAAAAATAAGAGAACTGGTTATCCTCTGCCGAAATGAAACTCCTTATGTCGGATCCCGGACGAATCAGACCCGATTGGCATTTCCAAAGTGGTGAAGGAGGCAGAGGGAGGCGATCGCCGCCGTGCCGTCCACCAAAGCCATCGAACCACCGAGGACTGGCGTCCGGCAGGAAAACCGTCTGCCCGTACCTCGGGACCTGAAACAGAAACGCCCCGACCGGGGCCGGGGCGCCTCTTTAACCATGAAAAAGTAAATAACCGCTCCAAAGTTAAGCGATTATTACCATAATATTAACCCTGCAACACCTTTCGCATAGTCTCGCCGATAATGGCGGGAGATTCAACCACATGAATGCCGCATTCGCGCATGATCTTCATCTTGGCCGCAGCGGTATCGTCGGCCCCCCCTATGATGGCGCCGGCATGACCCATCGTCCTTCCGGCCGGGGCCGTCTGACCGGCGATAAAACCCACCACCGGCTTGGTGCCGTGGTCGCGAATCCAACGCGCGGCATCGGCTTCCATGCTGCCTCCGATCTCGCCGATCATGATGATCCCTTCCGTCTCCGGGTCATTCATAAGCAATTCGACGGCTTCCCGGGTTGTTGTGCCGCATATGGGGTCGCCCCCTATACCGATGCAGGTGCTCTGCCCCATCCCGGCTTTGGTGACCTGGTCCACCGCTTCGTAGGTCAGTGTCCCCGAACGCGAAATGATCCCGATGCGACCCTTGCGGTGGATGAAACCGGGCATGATGCCCACCTTGGCTTCATCGGGCGTAATGATGCCCGGACAGTTGGGACCGATCAGGCGGCAGTCATACTGACGGATGTAGGCCTTGGCCTTCACCATGTCCTGCACCGGAATCCCCTCCGTGATACAGACGATCACCCGGATGCCCGCCTCGGCGGCTTCCATGATGGCATCAGCGGCAAATCCGGGTGGTACGAAGATGATGCTCACATCGGCCTTCACCTCGCGGACGGCATCGGCTACCGTGTTGAAAACGGGAAGGTCCAGATGGGTCGTCCCTCCTTTGCCCGGGGTGACGCCGCCCACGACCGGCGTGCCATAGGCGATCATCTGCTCGGCGTGGAACGTGCCTTCCTTTCCGGTAAATCCCTGGACAATGACCCGGGAATGCTTATTGACAAGTACAGACATGGTAAGGGTATATGGGTTGGAAAAGGACCGCGAAAATACGGGTCTCCCTATTCTTTGACGATGAAAATGTCCTCGTCCGCGCGCTTCATGAAGTAGTGCTCGCGGGCGTACTTTTCGGGATTCCGGCTGATCTCTTCCTGTTCGCGTTTGACCTCCCCGATGAGGCGCTCGTAGTCCTGCTTTTCTTCTTCGAGCCGGGCAATGTCGTTACTCAGGCTTTCCTGGCTGACGAGTCGGCTTTTGTCCAGGAAAATGACCCAAACGAGGAAGAGCAGGGACACGCGGACATAGCGGTTTTTCCATCCCTGGACAGCCAGGTTGCGAAGGTAGGAGATACGGGAGGGATCGTGAAGCATGGTCAGGGGATTAACGCGTGAACAGGGAAGGGCCGGGATAAAGGGCTGCATCACCCAGGTCTTCTTCAATGCGCAGCAACTGGTTATATTTGGCGACGCGGTCGCTGCGGGAGGCCGAACCGGTCTTGATCTGGCCGGTATTGAGCGCCACCGCCAGGTCGGCAATGGTGGTGTCTTCCGTCTCTCCGCTCCGGTGGCTGATCACGGCCGTATAAGCGTTGCGTTGGGCGAGTCGCACGGCATCCATGGTCTCGGTAAGGGTGCCGATCTGATTGACCTTGACGAGGATCGAATTGGCCACACCGCGGTCAATGCCCAGTTGCAGGCGCCCGGTATTGGTGACAAAGAGATCGTCGCCGACCAACTGGACTTTTTGTCCCAGGCGCTGTGTCAGCAATTCCCAGGCGTCCCAGTCATCTTCGTGCAGGCCGTCCTCGATCGAATAAATGGGGTATTTGCGGCACCACTCCTCCCAAAATCCGATCATCTCTTCGGCGCTGAGCCGTTTGCCACCAGATTTGTGAAAATGGTAGCATTTCAATTCCTCGTCGTAAAATTCGGAGGCGGCCGCGTCCATGGCGATGACCATATCCTCTCCGGGGCGGAAGCCGGCTTTTTCGATCGCGGTCAGCACCATCTCGATGGCCTCTTCGTTGGAGGAAATGCCGGGCGCAAATCCGCCTTCGTCGCCGACATTGGTCGTATAGCCCCTGGCCTTGAGGACTTTTTTCAAGTGGTGGAAGGTCTCCACGCCCATGCGCAGCCCTTCGCGAAAACTCGTCGCGCCTACCGGCATGACCATGAATTCCTGGAAATCGATCCCGTTGTCGGCATGACTGCCGCCATTGAGGATGTTCATCATCGGCACCGGCATGACATGGGCATGGATCCCGCCGATGTACCTGTACAGGGGGAGGTCCAGTTCGACGGCGGCCGCCCGGGCCACCGCGAGGGATACGCCGAGCATGGCGTTGGCGCCCAGACGGGATTTGTTGGGCGTGGCGTCGAGTTCGATGAGCGCCTGGTCGATGCTCATTTGGTCCGTGATCTCCATCCCCATGATCTCGTCGGCGATCTCTTCTTCGACATGGGCGCAGGCATTCATGACGCCCTTGCCGAGGTAGCGGGTGTCGTCGTTGTCGCGCAACTCGACAGCCTCGTGTTTGCCGGTGGACGCGCCCGATGGCACGGCGGCCCGACCAATGGCGCCATCCTCGGTCAGCACCTCCACTTCCAGGGTGGGATTGCCGCGGGAATCCAGGATTTCACGGGCAATGATGTCGATGATCTCGCTCATGCGGTAAGGGTTGGAGCCGTAGCGGATTTGGATTGCCGGATACGGGACAAAAACTCGTCGAAAAGGTAGCGGGCGTCATGCGGTCCCGGGGACGCCTCGGGGTGGTATTGCACGGAAAAGGCATTGTGGTGGGTGGCCCGAAATCCCTCGACGGTGCCGTCGTTGAGGTTGACATGGGTGGTCATGACGAGACCGCTGTTCCGTTTGATGGACTCGGGATCCACCCCGAAGCCGTGGTTTTGACTGGTGATCTCGGCCAAACCGGTCTCGAGGTTTTTGACGGGGTGGTTGATGCCCCGGTGGCCGTGGTGCATCTTGTAGGTCGTCAGGCCGAGGGCCAGCGCCAGGATTTGGTGCCCCAGACAAATACCGAACAGAGGACGTCCGTCCTCCAGGATGGCACGGGTGGTTTGGATGGCGTAATCCATGGCGGCAGGGTCACCGGGTCCGTTGGACAGGAAAAAGGCATCCGGCTGCCAGGCGTTCAATTCGGCCATCGTGGTACGGGCGGGAAACACTTTGAGGTAACAACCCCGCCGGGTGAGCTGGGCGAGGATACTGCGTTTGACCCCGTAGTCGAGGACCGCCACTTTGAAGGGGCTGGCCGGATCACCCAGAAAATAGGGCTCGGCCGTCGTGACCGTGGACGATAATTCGAGACCGGCCATCGAAGGGGCCTGGGCCAGTCGGGCACGCAACACCTCCAGGTCATTCGTCTCACTGGAGATCAGGGCGTTCATGGCGCCTTTGCTGCGGATGTGCCGTACCAGAGCCCTCGTGTCCACCCCGGTAATACCGGTGAGTTCTTGTTGCTCCAGCCACGTCTGCAGGTCCTGGTCAGCCAGCTCCCGGGAATACAAGGGCGTGAATTCACGGGTCACCAATCCCGCAATCCGGATCCGGTCGGATTCCGATTCGCTGAATCGCACGCCATAATTGCCGATATGGACGTTGGTCATTACCATGATCTGGCCGGCGTAGGAAGGGTCGGTAAAAATTTCCTGGTATCCGGTCATTCCGGTGTTGAAGCAGATCTCGCCGACGGTGGTCCCGATCTTGCCGGCCGGCCGGCCATAAAACACCGTGCCGTCATCAAGAAGGAGAACAGCGCGGGTCATGGGGGTAGAGGTCATGCCGCTGGTTTGCGCGCAAAGATAGGGAATGGCTGCAAACCCGCCTTTTATCGGGCACGATATTGGCATAGGCGGAGGAGGTTCGCTTTTATGACCCGACGACGCCTTACCCTCCTGATCCTGTCCCTCAAGCTGGGCCTGGCTACCGTCCTTATCTGGCAGGCTTTTTCCGGCATGGCGGACTCCACCCCGCCCGAGCTCGGGCGGGCATTCTGGACCTATGTCCTGATCGGTTTCGGCGCCCAACTGGTGGACGGCGCTATCGGGATGGCCTATGGCGTCACCTGCTCGGGCATCCTGTTGGGGACAGGTGTCCCACCGGCCCTCGCATCGGCCGGCATCCATACGGCGGAGGTATTCACGACAGGCGTATCCGGCCTATCGCACCTCCATTTCAGGAATGTGGACAAAACCCTGCTCCTGAAGCTGGCCATCCCCGGTGCGGCAGGCTCGGCACTGGGCGCATGGTGGCTGTCCCAACCGGAGACGGGTGCCTGGCTGAAGCCCTGGATCGCGATCTATCTGATGGCCATCGGCGGGCGATTGTTGCTCCGATCCATCGGAAAGCAGACGCCGGGCACGGGGTCGGTCCGCTATCCGGGCCTGCTGGGATGGGCCGGAGGTACGCTGGACGCCATAGGCGGGGGCGGCTGGGGGCCCATCGTGACATCCACCCTCCTCCACACCGGCCAACCGGCCCGCACGGTCATCGGCACGGTGAATACCGCCGAATTCTTTGTGACCTTGGCGGGTACGGGCGTGTTTGTCCTCCTGATCGGTGTGGGCAGTTGGCAGATCGTGCTGGGACTGATGGCCGGCGGT
>JAGFIW010000258.1 GCA_024103195.1 Saprospiraceae bacterium
CTCCGGGCACTTCCTTGACGGCTACCCGCCATTCGTGCTCATGAGGGGCGCTACAGAGGGAGTAGGAACGGCGAATTTCTTCCCCGTCGAGATGGGTGCGCAGGGTGAGGTACTGACCGGCGTCATAACGGAAGGATTGCCGGAGGTCTTCGGGTACTTCGAAGGCGATGGATACCGTATCCTCGGTCTCTCTGCGGATATCGGACACGCGGAGGGTATGGAAATGGATCATACGAATGAACGTTCGTTGGCAAAGATAGGCAAGGGTACCGGATCGGGAGCGGTATCGGCCGAACCCCCCTGGCGGTGCCTTGGGAATTGATGGGACGGGCCGTTGGCCCTGTTACGGATTAAAGGGGAGGGCTCCCAAGGCGATGCCTTGGGAATTGATGGGACGGGCCGTTGGCCCTGGTACGGATTTATGGGGAGGGCTCCCAAGGCGATGCATAGGGAAAAGATAGAGCGGGCCGTTGGTCCTGGTACGGATTTAAGGGGAGGGCTTCCAAGGCGATGCCTTGGGTAATGATAGGGCGGGCCGTTGGCCCTGGTACGGTTTTAAGGGGAGGGCTTCCAAGGTGATGCCTTGGGAATTGATGGGACGGGCCGTTGGCCCTGGTACGGATTTATGGGGAGGGCTCCCAAGGCGATGCCTGGGGTAATGTTAGGGCGGGCCTATGGCCCATTGTTGGGTTGCCGACGAGGACCCGGACAGTATGAAGTGTGTCGCAGACCCTGAGCGCTGAAGGCGCGACCTTGCCTACCCCGACGCGCCGCGTCGGGGTAGTGCCATGAATAAAAAAACGAGGGCTGAAGGCCCGGCATATTGATAAGGCATCAACACGCCTTCCATGTCCGTAATTACAGCATACCTAAATCCTGAGGCGGCTGGAATCGTACCCACATACCCGGATTTCAAGAACAAACTTTGACAATCGCGGCAAAGGATAGCCAGTGCATTTTTTCAGGACCAACCCCAGGTGGAAATCCTTATCTTCACTTGTTAACAAGCATTGAATATCCCACGATCATGGCCCAGTCATTATCCCGTGTCATCATCCACGTCGTCTTCGGTACCAAGCATCGGGCACCGGTTCTGGATGCTACCATTCGACCTGCCTTGCATGCCTATCTCGCTGCCGTTGCCAGAAATTTGAATTGCGTCTGTTACAGTGTAGGAGGTGTCTCCGATCATGTGCATCTCGCCATTGGCCTTTCCCGAACGATTACATTGGCGAAATTGGTGGAAGTGTTGAAAACGTCTTCTTCAAAGTGGCTGAAGACGCAATCCAAAGAAATGGCCTCATTCTCCTGGCAAGGCGGGTATGCGGTCTTTTCCGTGAATCCTTTGGGCCTTGAAACGCTTAGGAGATATATTGACAAACAGGAATCTCATCACCGGAAAAAGAATTTCCAGGAAGAGTACCATGAAATCCTTGAAAAATACGAGGTAGAATTCGATGAACGCTATTTGTGGGACTAACGAAAGCGAAGGCCTCCCCAACTGCTGTCCGGGTATCCATGGACAGCAGTTTCCAAACTTAGTAAATGGCCGTGACTGGAAGTAACCCCGGACGGTATGTCAGACTGTGCTCCCCGAAGCGAAACCAGTTTTAATTTAGAGCGGACCTTCGGCCCTTTTATGGTGCAGCCGAAGAATAGGATATGAAAGAGCGTATCGCAGACCATGAGCGCTGAAGGCGGGACCTTGCCTACCCCGACCCGCCGCGTCGGGGTAGGGCCATGAATAAAAAAACGAGGGATGAAGGCCCGATCCAATGCGGGAAAAATGCCAACGCATCATCCCCGGTATAATCCCTTGTGGAGCGTTAATAATAAAAGATGGAATGATGACCGGACAATGCCGCTGCAGGTTACAAAAACTACATCGTCCACCAGTAATTGAGTTTGAGCAACAGGGTACGGCTTCGGTCCGCCAAACCGCCGCCTTCCGTCTCATAACTATCGGTATACACCACGAACAGATCCGATAGAGGCGCGAACCGCCATTGAAACCGGCTGTTGAGATTGAAAATTTGTGCCTGCGTATTGTACTGGAAAAAAGTCGTCCAGAACAAACTCCGGGTAAACGTGATATCCAGCCGTGTTGTCACATTGACAATATCGGCGGTGCCATAGGGAGCAGGTAGCCGTACATTATTCCAGGATGCCGTAACGCCCAGACTGCCGTAGGGTTGGATCCGGTAGGTGACGCCTCCGCGCCCCTGCAGGAGACGACCGTTGTAAAACCGGCCGGCCACCCCTTCAACGAGAAAATACCAGGGCCTTCGACTGTCAGTGTCAAAAAATACACCGCCTTGCATCCACGTATAGGTATCCACCGGCAAAGGGTCTCCGCCACGGACAAACCGTGTGGGGAACCTCAGCCGGACATCATTGACCGTGCCGAACAAACGCAGGAATCGCCGGTCTCGCGCAAAAAAGGAATACGAGGCGGAATACTGGGTTTCATTGGATGATCCATCCGGATTGAGCACCTTCCGGATGTCCAGTTCCGCCCAATGCCGATTGAGCAATGAGTGACCCTCCGGATAGGTGGACCATGTCAGCGAGGCCGCCAATTGGTGAAAACCCAGCCGGACAATGGTGTCGCGAAAGTCATCGCGATTGTTCAGCCGGGGCACAAATCCGAGGTCCGGTAAAAAGTTTTCACCGGCACCCGAACTTTCCGCCGTTGCTGCCAGACGGCGACTCCGCCAGGCCGCGCCTGCCGCCCAGGCACCGGTACGATCCTTGGTTTGTGGCAGGAAAGCGTGATGGTATTTTCCCCAGGCCTCAACCTGACCATCCTGGCGGAGATAAATCGCCTCCAGTCCGGCGGTTCGGTTGTAATCCGTCGAAGACACTTCTCCTTCGCCGAAGGACTGCCGGTTGGTGATCAGGGTGCGAAGGATCGAACGTTGGAGGACTTGCTGATGAACGGCAATGGCAGAGTAATTCTGTGATGGCTGGCCCCGGTTGGCTTCCGTTTGCATGTTGAGGAGCCCGATCCGGGTGCGCGGTGCGACATTGCCCGTGAGACGGGCCCCGAACAATATAGGTACCACACGACCCTGGTCATCCAGGCCAATCCGGCGGGAAAAAAAAGGCTGGATTCCGCTCGTCCCGAAGCTGGTGAATACATCCCTGTTCTCAAGAAAAAAAGTGCGTCGCTCCGGGAGGAAAACACTGAACCGGGTGAGATTGACGGGTTGCTCATCGATTTCCGCCTGACTGAAATCCGGATTCAGGGTCAAATCCAGATTGAGCGACGAGGCGAGTCCGATACGGGCATCCAACCCGGCATTGAAGACGGTCTTGACCGGATCGGAGGCCGCAGGTTCCTTTTGATATCCGCCGAGCAGATAGGGGATGAGGCTGATGTTGCGGTTTTCCTGGGCTGGCGGACGGTCCCATTCGAGGACTCCGGTGTAATTGATGTCGGTGGCACCGAACTGGATCGGCACGGGCATCCACGTATGCAACTCGTTTTGGTTGAGGACATTTCGCACAAAATTGACACCCCATTCCCGGTTGTCGGGTGAAAAGCGGAGACTCTTCAGAGGGATGGCCATTTCGGCGGTCCACCCTTCATTCATGCGGTGGGTTTCGGCATAAAAACGGCCGTCCCATTCGTCGTTCACGCTTTGATTGGGACCGAGCAAAAGCCCGTCTGTCTGCGATCCATAGGGATTGACGGCAAAGAAATAGGCAAAGGTGTGCTGGTGGACAGGGTCCAACACCACCCCGATTCCGTCACCCTTCCAGTAGTTGGCATCCCTCCGGAGCGTCTGGATGCTGACAGGAGCTTTTTCCCTGCACCAGGCAGCCAGATAGAGAAAGGCGGAGTCATAGGCCATCCTGACCGTCGTCTCCGGGAAGGCGCCGGGTTTGACGAGTGGGGATTTCATCCAGAAACCGGTAGCGGAATCCACCGTCATCCAGAAGGGCTCGTCGGGAATGCCGTCCAGGACAATACGTTCCGGGATGGCGCTCACCCTTATCCGGAACGTATCGGCAATCCGGTCAGGCGATTGCCCGGCCACCACCGCCATACCGGCCACAAGACCATCCAGCAGGAGGAGGATGGTTCGAATCCGACAGGAATAAAAGGGCCATTTTCGCCCTTGCCTCATTTTCACGGGTTCAGCCTGGCCAGGATCTTGGCGCTGATATCCTCGGTGGGTGTCAGGTACAACATGGCCTGCTGGCTGGAATCAAATATCATGCTGTACCCTTCTTCCTGACCGATTTGAAGGATGATCTCGTCGATTTTGTTGAGGACGGGGTCGTACAGTTCCTGACGCCTTTTCATGATCAGCATCTGGGCTTCCTTTTCGAAAGTCTGGATCTTTTCCTGCTCCTGCTGGAGTTGGCTTTCCCTTGCCTGGGCCTGCATCTTGGAAAGGGTACCCGATTGGGCATCCTTGACATACAAATCGTATTGCTGGCGAAAAACGGCAACCATGCTGTCACCCCGGGCCATCAATTCATTTTGGTACAGGACCAGCATGGAGTCTGCAAGGGCGATCTCCGGCAGTTGAGCCAACAAGTTGACGGAATGCACATGCCCGAATTTTTGGGCCTGGACGAAATGGCTGGCGAACAGGAAGGCGCCAAGGGCAATCACTCGGATCATTTTCGGAATTTTCGCAAAAGTACGCATATCAACCGCCCCGCGATGTGGACACAGGGATCCGCAGGTCACCGGGCATGCTTTGACATAGGAGAGGCTGCAATGTCCTTCCATCGTCTATTCGTCCACCATCAAGGTCACATCCCCCTTTCGCTTGACCTCAATGGTGTCGCGACAATGACGGACCGTGGCTTCCAGCCACCATACAAAAACCTGCTGCCCGGTTTCCCGGTCCCGGCGTATGCCATCCCATCCCGCATCGGGATCGCGGGTGGTGAACATCAAATTGCCCCAGCGGTCAAACACTTCAAACCGGTAGGACGCCACCGTGATCCCGGCAGCCGGCAAAGGCCGGAACTGGTCATTGATGCCGTTGAAATCGGGTGAGAAGACATTGGGCACATAAAAGAAGCGGTCGGGGCGAGGGGTTGCCGTGCCGTAATCCACCACGGAGGTTCGGGAAACGGTCCCGCATAATCCCTGAATCGTGAGCGTCACGGGTCCGGTCCGGTCGGCGACAAAAACCGAATCGGTAGATCCGTCGCTCCAGGTCATGGAGATGGCTGTTTCACGGCCGGACGACCAAACGGGGGCTAGGGTCACCCCCGCTCCTTCACAGTCCAGCACGGCCGGGGGCAGGGAAAATTCCAAAGACGGCCAGGCGGGTACTTCGGCTATGGTGGCCTGTACACAGCCATGGGTGTCCCTCACCTGAATGTCGTACTGGCCAGGCTCCAACTGGTTCCAGACCGGCGGTTGGCTCCAGTGGATGCCGTCCAGGCTGGCCTCCAGGACAGGAGAGGGACTTCCGACCGGTTGGATGGCCAGACTTCCGTCAGGTTGACCGATACAGCCGGTATCTGTGGAGACGGTGAAGGAAAACCCGGGCAGGTCCGTGACGGTGAAGGTCACGATCGAGTCACAGCCCTGGGCGGTTGCCAGCACGATCTGACGGGTCATGCCTCCATACAAACTGTCGCCATGGATCAGGACAAAAGCGCCGGGACACACCACCAGACTGGCAGAATCCTGGACGGCCAGGCATTGGAAACGAATCAGGAAATCTGCCGCATGCTCCTCGTTGCAACCGGCTACCACAAGCAGGCTGTCCCCCCAGACGGCTTGCCATCCGGAAGGCCAGGCAGATTCATCCAGCGAAATCGTGAAATGACCCAACCCCGAAACGCCATTGAACAGATATTGGCCGCCACTTTGAGTGGTTGACGTCAATATCTGGCCTGCCGGTCCCTGGAGGACCACGTGGACACCGTCAATCAGGGTGTCCGGGCCGTCAATGACCCCGTTGTCGTTGACATCCATCCATACACGGCCGGAGAAGTCGCTGTCGCCATCCACCAAATCGTACCAGGTAGATTCGGTGATGGCCGTGCAGCCGTTCTGGTGCGTCAGCACGAGATGATAACGACCCGATACCAGGGTCTGGATGGAATCCATTTGTCCTTCCGGTGCAGGAATGGGTTGTCCGTCGAGATGCCATTGCCAGCTTTGCAGCCAGGCAGGTTGTCCGATACAGAGGGTGTCCGGTTTGCAGGCCCTGTGACATCCGTCAGGTGCCAGCAGGATGGAGGGCGTTTCCAGGACGGAAAGCGGATCACTTTCCGCTTGGCACCCGTACACGTCCACCGCACGGACGGAATAGTCGCCCGGCCCGATGGCTTCGACCTGATTGCCGGTTTGTCCGCTCGACCATTGGTAGGTTATGCCGGCCACCGGCGCCACCACCTGCAACATCTCACCGTTGAATGCACAATGCGGGGCAGGCCCCTGAAAGGTGATGGTAGGTTTGGCGGGCAAGGGTCGCACATCAATCACCATGGGCCCGATGACGGTCGTGCAGCCCGTCATCGGATCCGTGATGGTGGCGGTAAATGTGTGCATACCCGGAAACAGGGCATTGCCCCTGTTGGGCGAAAATTCGAGTAGTTTGTCGGTTTGACCGGTACTCCAGACGACATCATATTGGCCCGATAATTCGAGACCAAGCACCACCGGGTCACCATAGCAGGTTGTCAGATGGTCGTAATAAATACCGGCTATTACCCCGTAGTCGTTTTTGAGCAGGGCGCGAATCAGACCCCCGGGTTCGGGAACCACATCCACCAGGGCAGGAGGCGGCTGGTAAGTGCAGCCGTTGGCATCCTCTGCCGTCAGAACATACACACCCGGTTCCTGGACGGGAATGTCATTGCCGGAAGGTCCGTGTGCCCATTGCAGGACGGATGCACTTCCGGTAAAGTGGAGGATGGAAGTATCCCCTTCACAGATCGGGGAAGCAAACTGGAGGACTCCCGTGAGGGTATTGGCCTGAACCTGAAGCATATGGGTGACGGAGGAAGTGCATCCAAAGGCATCCGTAGCCGTCAGCGAGATGGTCTTGGCACCGGATCCGGCAAAAGCATGGACCGGATTCTTCAGGGAGGATTGATTGGCGCTGCCGGATGCCGGGTCATCAAAATCCCAGGACCATTGGGTGATGGTGCGATCACTGGTACCGGTCCACGAAACGGGGCTGTCCAGACACGCCTGAGTCGGCCCCGAAATCGAGAGGGCTGGGCCCGGCCGGACAAAGACCGTGCGTATCCGGCGTGACCGGCATCCCAGACTGCTGGTGACGATGAGCGTGACCGTATAAGGTCCCGGCCCGGAAAAGACATGCGATGGAGATGGCTGGTTGGAAGTATTGGAAGCTCCCGAGGCCGGATCTCCGAAGTCCCATTCCCAGTCGGTGATGGCATGCGGTATCAACCAGGAGCTTTTGTCCTCGAAATCCATGGATTGACCATCGCACACATCGGCATACCGGAAATCCGCACTGACCGGGATGGTGTCGATGAACGCGAGTTCGCAAAGGGTCCCTCCGATGATGCCCTGGAAATAAATCGTGTAGTAGCCGGCTTGGGTGAACACATAATCGGCCGTATCGTCCGGCAGCGGGACAGGGCCCGGCATGGAGAAGTCGTGGATCCACCATTCGGGCGAAAGGAGGGATCCCGTGCTCGACGATGCCTGGTACTGTCGCTCATTGCAGTACGGTCCGGGGGCAATGGCATGAACAAGCTCCGGGCAGGGACTTCCGTTGACCATTCCGCTCCCGATGACGACCCCTCCACCCCCGGTACAGTGTTCAAACACGGTCAACGTATTGGAAACGGACGTACACCCGTTGGGATCGGTGACCACCACATGGTAGATGCCCGTGGTGGCACCGGCCATCGTGGGGCCGCTGGCTAAAGGAATCAGGACCATATCCCGGTACCATTCGATCTGAAATCCTCCCGGTGCCCCCAGGGTGTATAATGTAGGTCCTGTCTCGCCCTGTGCCGGACAGTATCCATGCGGATCCGGACTGGAAAGCGAAATCTCCGGGGTGGGCCAGGCATCGAGGGTGTAGGAGACGGTGTCCCGGCATCCAAAGGCGTCTTCGATCCCCAAGATCCAGGTGCCCGGGCTCAATGAGACGGACGGTTGGTCACTGACGAAATTGCCCATGGCATCGTGCCAGCCATACAATGCCATTCCCGGCAGGGCCTGTAGAAGTGCGGACGTGCCGGTACAGACCCCGGAAGGACCTGTAATGCCTGCCGCTGGAGGATTCCTGACCTGGATATTGAGGGTTGCGTTTTGGCCGCAAACGGATGCCGTGACTTGCGCGGGGCCGGGCATGGCCCAATTGATATTGCCCGGAGAGGCGCCGTTGCCGAAGACTATCCCTGCGGAAGTAGGGGAAACCGACCACTGAAGATCCAGGCCGGGGAGGGGAGGCGTTGGCGTGTAGCTTTCCGTGGCACCGGGACATACCTCTGTAGCTCCCTGGAGGACGAAGGGGCCAACGGCCTGTACATCCATGAGGAGAGGACCGGAAACACAGTGGGGGGCAGAATTTTGACGGTGACGCAGCTCCAGTCGCCAGGGACCACCAGAAGCGGCCCAGGTCACGATGGTCTGATCCTGGACTTTCTTTTCCGTCGTCCCTCCGTTTTGGAGGGTCCATTCCAGGGAATGCGCCGGCAGGGATGAGTGACCGCCATACACATAGGACTCGCCGGGACATATCAGCATGGGACCTGTAATGGAGTCCGGGGGTGCCGGAGGCGGGTTGACGCGAAACGGCCAGCGATAGGTGAGGTTGCAGGAGAGCAGCGGGTCGCTTTGGGTGGCTACCACGGTATATCGACCGCTGCCGTGAATGGCGGCATAAGGGAATACGGAGGTCGGGCCCGGGACAGATAAAACCGTTTGGCCCAAAGAATCCAAAACCTCCCACGAACACGCCAGGGGCAGCGGACCGGTCAGGGCCTCAAACACCACCGTATCTCCGGGGCAGCCCGCCAAAGGCCCCCGGACATGAAAAGGACGGGAAATCGGAACATCCAGGTGTGCGCTGCCGGAGCAACCCTCACTGCAGTGCGCGTATTGGACTTCCACCCATCCCGAAGTAATGGCGGGTGAGCCGGACCACGCCACCCGGATCTGATGGCTGCCCTGACCACTCAGAATGGTGGCGCCCGGAGATACGGTCCACGTGTAATCGGTGCCGTGATACGGTAACATGAAATAGGTGGCTTCCGATCCGGTGCAAACCGGTGCCGGACCCTGGATGGCGGCCGAGCCGTCCAACACGGGAATACGGATCACCGCTTCCTGGGCACAGACTCCGGCACATCCCGGCGCAGCGAGGGTAATGACACCCTCCGGTCCGGATTGCCAAAGAACGGTGACCGAATCCGAACCTGGTGTGCCGCCCGCCAATATCGTGCCTTCACCGGATATGGTCCATGCCCAGGCGCACCCGGGTGTGGTGTGGTAAGTCACTTCCTCACCCGGACACACCGTACCGGCGCAATCCAATGCTGTTGCGGGAAGAGGATCCACGCGGATGATCAGCCGGGCCGTATCGCCGCATGTGCAGCCGCCGCTTTCGATCAGGGTCACGACAAAATCTCCCGGTTGGTCGAACCGGAATCGCGGATCCCGGCTCAGGGATGTGCGCCCGTCCGAAACCGTCCAAAAGGCAAGGGCCGCCGGCTGACTGAAGTCCTGCAGCAGGACTTCCATTCCGGTGCAGACCGACAGGGTATCGGGGGCAGGAAGGCCGTCCCACCCGATGGCGGCATCAGGGACAGGCAATACTTCCACACATACCGACGCCGGCAAAAGGCAGGGATGATCCGAGGTGAGATGGATCTGCCCCTGGCCGGGCTGATCCCAAAGGACGGTAAACCGGTATTGGTCCTCCTCCAACAGAATGCCACCGATCACTTCAATATTCACCTTGTACTGTCCCGGGTATTCCATGCCATAGGAAATTTCCGTACCGGCACAGACCTGCGGACACCCGCCTCCGGGTTCCTCGCAGAAGGCGTTGCCCGATGAAAACAAGGCGATCGGATTAGCGGGCCAGAAATAAACGGTTTTGGTGACTTGTACCCCGTTGGCGGTAACCGCCATGAGGGTATATACGCCGTTGGCGAGAGAATCAAAACAAATGGTCAGCGGGTTGCCGGAAAAGGTTTGGGTGTATCCGGCCGGTCCGTTGACCTGCCATTGATACACCGTACCCGAAAGAGGTTCGATGCTGAAATCATGGCACCCCTGACAAACCTCCGTGGGGCCGATGATCTGGGGTTGCGCCTGCAGTAGCTCGCCTGCTGCCAGGAGGCAGGTCGCGATGAGGAATCGCCAAACGGGCATGGGTTGTTTTTTCATGAAGAGATGGAAAATCGCCGTTCGCGCTGCCTGTGCAGTGCGGCCTGCAAGTTCTTGAAAACGACGCCAACCCGCATTCCGGCCGAAGCATCCCGTAGGGCGGGACCGGACCCTTTCAAAGGCTTTGGCGCAGGTGAGCGGTATGCATTCGGATGCGGGTCATCACCTCCTGCAAATCCATGTCTTCGGGTGCCGTATCGCCCCGGCACAGATCCATCAGGAAGGCATCCTGGGCATTGCCGAGGGTTTGGGCCAGGGCATAAGAGACATCCTCCCGGAACGTGACCAGCGAGTACTTGGAAAAATAATCGGTAAACCGGTTTTCCAAAAGCGTTTCCAGCCGGCGTTTTTTCATGAATACGGGATTGGCCACATGATCCCGCATTTCTAGAAAATTCTCGACAGCCAGGCTGGCAATGGCGTCGGCATTGGGCTTGCGCAATGCCTGCACCCTTTGGAAAAGCCGGAGCCAGTCGTCTCCGAACTCGTCCATGCATTCGTCAAAAACCACGCAATCTTCAAAAGCACAATTCATGCCCTGGCCGTAAAAAGGGACGATGGCATGAGCGGCATCCCCGAGCAGGAGGCTCTTGCCGTAAGCGGTCCAGGGATGGCAACGCACCGTTCCCAAAGAACTTACCGGATGTTGGAAATAATGGTCTTCCAGATCGGGGATGAGCCCCAGGGCGTCTGGAAACCAACGGTTGAAATAAGCCCTTACGGAAGGGCCGTCTGTCATGGCTTCAAACCCGTTTTCGCCTTCGAAAGGCAGAAACAGGGTCACGGTGAAGGACCCGCCCGGGTTGGGCAGGGCGATCATCATGAATCCGCCCCTTGGCCAGATATGGAGGGCATTTTTCTCGAGGGCATAGGCCCCGCCAGGTGCGGGCGGAAAGGTGAGTTCCTTGTACCCGTGGCTCAGCCAGTCGAGGCGGTAGTCAAACCTCAGTCTGGGCGCCTGGTTCAACATGGCCTGCCGCACGGCGGAATGCGCCCCGTCTGCGCCGATGACCACACAGCCCTCTACCGTATAGGATTCTCCGGTGGCATGTTCATGGAAGCGGGCCGTGGCGGATTCCAGGTCTACACCGGTACAGGTCGTTTCGAAATGGACGTTCAGATGCGGCAAATCATCGGCGGCATCGAGCAAGGCCATGTTGAGTCCTCCGCGGCTGACCGAATGAATATGCTCTCCCTGGCGTCCGGAATACGACTGAAAAACCGGGTCGCCCGATTCCGGGTGGATCAATCGCCCGCGCATGGGGATCAATTCCCGGGCTACGGCTTCCTCCAGTCCGACCATCCGCAGGGCCCTCAATCCGCGGTCGGAAAGGGCGAGATTGATGGATCGGCCGGCGGAAATGTCCGCGCGTCGCATGTCGGGCCTCGATTCGAAAAGTTCGACCTCAAAACCCCGCTGGGCGAGGCGGACGGCAAGCAGGGTGCCGCACAGGCCTGCTCCCGCAATGACGACGGGCTTTGTCATGGGGTAAAAATAGGGATTGGCCGGATAGGTAGCGGGGTGGCCAGCCAGGTTGCAACACTCCGGTTGCCTGAAAGAGGGACGGGATCGGCAGAAAGGGTCTACTTTTGACCATGGTCCGCAGGTTGATGGTGCTTTTGTGCGTTGGACTTGCCGCCTCCGCAGGCTGGACACAGACCCGCTTTGCGCGCATTCCTTTGGAGGTGCCGCCCTCTTTCTCCACATCGTACCAACCGGCCGAAATCCCTCTTCCCTGGACGGACTACGCGCCGTTTGTCTCTGTGACCCTCGAGGTCATCGGTTGGACAGGAGCGCAAATGGAAGCGTGCCAATGGCGGCTGTCCGGAAAAAACCGGCATGGCATCTGGCAGGAAGCCGTCGAACTTCACCCCGACCCGCACGCCGGCGATGGTGCCGGCCGGCATTTTACCCGGCTGGTCGAATTGGACACCGGTATGACGGCCCTCCGGTTGGAGGTCTTGAACCCTTTTGGCATGTCCGGTTCCACGATGCCGTCCCGTTGGAATCTCCATGTTTTTGACCCGGGCAGGACACCCTTCCGGCCATCTGGCGATGAGCGGACAGGCGGCCTGCGCGAGGAACCTTGCGCGTGTGCGGCTCCGTCCATCACCGATCGCGCTACCTGGTGCCCTGACGGCACCTGCTTCCCGCACCCCGATCCCGAATACACGGTCCCCACGCATCTGATCATTCACCATTCGGCGGGTACCAATGTCAGCAGCGACTGGGCAGCCGTAGTCCGCAGCATCTGGAGTTTTCATGTCAACAGCAACGGTTGGTCGGACATTGGCTACAATTGGTTGATCGATCCCCATGGACGCATCTATGAGGGTCGGGGGGACGGGATTGTCGGAGCGCATTTCTGCGGTAAGAACAGCGAAACCCTGGGCACCTGTGTGCTGGGGGATTTTACGGTGGCGACCCCCCAGCCGGCCGCCCTGGCATCCCTGAACGCCCTTTACGCCTGGAAGGCCTGTACGGGATCCATTCATCCGGAAGGGACGAGCTGGCATACACCTTCCTTGGGCCCGCTGCCCCATGTGGCCGGTCACCGGGACGGATGCCAGACCTCATGTCCCGGCAATGCCTTTTACCCCATGTTGCCTGTGGTCAGACAGGGGATCCTCAAGTATCTCCAGGATTCCTGTGCCTGCCCTGTGGACCCTCCCTTGTCGGTACAGGCCATCTTTCAGTCGGACGGAGTAGTGATTGCCTGGTCAGAAGTGCCCGGACAGGACATCCGTTACACGGTCGAACGCAAAGGCCCTGCGGATGCGGATTATCTCCCTCTGGCCGTCGTGGAGGCCACGGGTTTTTTAGATGCGGATCCCGGGGAGGCCGGGTCATATGCCTACCGGGTGAGAGCGGGGAATATGTGGTGTTGGTCTGACGCCAGCCAACCGGCCAACGTGATGGTGTATCCCCGCACCCGGGTGGAAGCGATGCCCAATCCGGCCCATGAAGAATTGCGGATCCGGATGTCGAATTCCCTGCCCGGACCGGTAGATGTTCGCCTGTTTTCCGCGGAAGGAAGGCTGGTCCGTCAATGGGAGTTCAGCAAGCCGGGATTTGATTGGGAAGCGCGGATCGATGTCCGCCCCCTGGCAGCGGGGCATTACCTCATGCAGGTTCGGTGGGCCGGCGAGCGCCACCTTTTCCGGATAGCGGTGCATCCCTGACGGTTGAATGACCGAACTTTGTGGCGCTCCTGCCGGTTTTGGACAGGAACAAATGCCGATGGCAGGAATCTATCTCCATATCCCTTTTTGCCGAAAAGCCTGCCACTACTGCAATTTCCATTTTTCCACTTCCCTGCGCCAACGGGATGATTTGCTGGAGGCGTTGAGAAAAGAGATCCACATGCGGGAGGAGGAAGGACGCCATCTGCAGGTGGAAACGATTTATTTGGGCGGGGGCACGCCTTCGGTGCTCAAAGGGCCGGAGGTCGGGGATCTGATCCGGAGGATCGCCGATCACTATAATGTGGCCGACGGAGCCGAAATCACCCTTGAAGCCAATCCGGACGATCTGACTGCCCCCTATATGGTCGACCTCCTGGCAGCGGGGGTAAATCGCCTGTCGATCGGTATCCAGTCCTTTCGCGAGGAGGACCTCGTCTTCATGAACCGCAGTCATACCGGGCAGCAGGCAAAAAATTGCCTGGTCGAGGCAGCGCGGGCGGGGTTCCGGTCGCTCAGCGCCGATTTGATTTACGGGGTTCCGGGCATGAAGGACGATCACTTGCTGGAGAACGTGGCACTACTGTCCGGAGCGGGTGTGGACCATGTCTCCGCCTATGCGTTGACGGTCGAACCCCGCACCGCCCTGGACCATTTCGTCCGTACCGGCAAAGTGTCACCACCGGATGAAGAGCAGGCGGCCCGCCAGTTTCATCTGCTCAAACAGGCGCTGGACGCAACGGGGTTTCAACAATACGAGATCAGCAACTGGGCCCTGCCCGGTCGTTGTTCGCGCCACAATACAGCGTATTGGCGAGGGCTTCCTTATCTGGGGTTCGGCCCTGCGGCGCATTCCTTTGACGGAGAGCGGCGTTCATGGAATGTCGCCCACAACCCCAGGTACATCACCGCGATCATGGCCGGCACGAGGGATTTCGAACAAGAATGGCTGACCCCCGTCCAGCGCCACAATGAATATCTGATGACGGGACTTCGCACCCGGTGGGGAGTCCGTCCCGGCGACATGGATCCGCCAGGCAGAGAAGCTTTCCTGGCGGGCGTGGTCAAATATGTGGAACGCGGATGGGTCCGTCAGGAAGAAGGGAGCTGGATCCTGACCGATCAGGGACAGTTCTTTGCCGATGGCATTGCGGCAGACCTTTTTCTGGAGGAGGGGTGACGGTCAGTCGTCGAGCATTTGTTCGAGGCGGCGGAGACGCTTGTCTACATCCGGCAATTGCTTGAATATTGCGTAGGCGCGCACGTAGGATTTGTAACCGATGGCCGGTGAGCCAAAAAGGGCTTGTCCGGCTTCCTCCACGTCCCCGGCCACCCCGCTCTGCGCCTGGATCCGGGTATGGTCTGCAATCTCCAGATGTCCGGAAATGCCCACTTGCCCTCCCACCTGGCAGTGAGCGCCTAACCGTGTGCTTCCGGCAATGCCGGCCTGAGCGGCCATGGCCGTATGCGCACCGACCCGCACATTGTGAGCGACATGGACAAGGTTGTCGATCTTCACCCCTTCTTCAATGACGGTTTCCCCCATGGTGGCGCGGTCAATGGTGCAGTTGGCACCGATATCCACACGGTCTTCCAAACGGACTCGGCCCACCTGAGGGATCCGGGTATAGGAACCGTCTTCCTGCGGTGCGTAGCCGAAACCGTCCGCACCGATGACTGTATTGGCGTGGATGTGGCAGTGAGACCCCACCTGGCAATCCCTGAGGATCCTCACCCCCGGCCAGAGGACGGTTTCATCGCCCACCACAACGCCCTGACCGACATACACCTGGTCATGGATGATGACCCCTTTCCCGATAACGGCATCTTTTTCCACTACACTGAAGCGACCGACCGAACTCCCGTCGCCGATACGGGCTGATGGATCTACCCAGGCTTGGGGAGAGATGCCCTGTTGGGCAGGTCCTTTCCCTTCAAAATGGGTGAGAAGCCCGGCCACGGCGGCGCGCACATCGGCAACGCGGATAAGGGTGGCGTTGATGGCGCGACGCGGTACGAAATCGTTGTGCACCAGCAAAGCGCTGGCCTCGGTGGAATAGGCGTAGGCTTCATATCTGGGGTCGGCCAGAAAGGAAATGGTGCCGGGTTTTCCTTCCTCGATCCGGGCAGGTCCGGTGATTTCCAGCCCGGCGTCCCCCTCGATCGTACCTCCTACCAGAGAGGCAATCATGCCCACAGTGACTTGCATGGGTCAAAGGTAGTGAGGTCCCGTCATTTCCCCAGTCGGATCCGGGGGTCGGCCAGTCCGTAAAAGAGGTCGGCCAGCAAGGAACCCGCCAGGGTCAGGAGGGCCGCCAGAAAAAGCACGCCATAGACCACGGGCCAGTCTTGGGCTGAAATGGCCTGATATCCCAGCCGCCCCATGCCCGGGATGTTGAAGATCACTTCAATGGCTACCGATCCGGCCAGTGCAGCCGGCAGGACATGGGCCAACAAGGTGATCAGGGGGAGCAGAGCATTGGGGAATGCCTGCCGCCACAGCACCTGGCGGGCGGATTGCCCTGCGGACCATGCCGTCCGTATATAGTCCTGCTTCAATTCGCGAAGCATGGCGCTGCGCACCTGTCGCGTCAGGTACGCCAGACTGCCGTAAGTCAGACAGAACACCGGCAGGATCATGTGGGCAGTCCGTATGCCGATCACCTCGGCCCACCCGGCGCCGGGCGGTATGTCGCCAAGCCCGATGGAGGGAAAGAACGGCATTCCATAGGTCGGTGAGGTGAAGAAAACCAGCAACAGCGTTCCCAGCCAGAAAGTGGGAACCGCGTACAGGGCAAACAAAACGAGAGAAAGCCAGCCATCGGCCCGGGTACCTGCTTTTCCGGCCAGCCACACGCCCAGCGGAATGCTCAGGCCGTAAGCGAGCAAAATCGCGATGCCGTTCATCAGCAGCGTCCACCTTGCCGCTTGTCTGATTTTGCGCCACACCGGCTGACCATCTTGCCAGGACTTCTGGGCAGCGGGTGTGAACAGACTGCATATCCACCGGTGGTAACGGTTTTCAATGCCGTGAAATCGCAATACCGGCACGTAATTGCGCCAGGCAAACCCTTTGGCTGCTGCGGGCAAGGCGGAAGTCAGGGTCCGGCGGATATCGGGATACAAATTCTCCGGCCACTGATCCAGCCATTTCCGGACTCCGGATCCGGGAGGCTCGCGCTGCAGGGAGGCGATGACAGAGAGGAGACGATGGGCGGGATCGCGGTCATCGTTGCCGGCTATCCGGGATACCTCGATCCGGGCGGTTTCAAGCCGGGCATACCAGTTGGCTACAGGCCTGGCCTCTCCGGTATAGCGGCACCAGGACGAATAAGCCTCCCGGACGGCTGTGGGCAATACCCGGTGAAGGGTGTCGGGTTGACTCAAAGGCCGGAGGGAAAAGTAAAATACCGGCCAGTCGGCGGCGAGTTCTTTGACCGCCCGGCGGAAGGCCGCCTCACGGAGCTTCCGTTCTCCTTCTCCGCTCGGCAATTCGTCCGGCTGATCCCGGAGATAGATGGCAACAGGGTCTCCCGGAGCGGATTCCTGCAGGGCAAAGGCGATGAGGGACACCAGGACCAGTGCGGGCAGGAGAAGCAGGAACCGTTTGCCTACATATCGAAGCGGAATGGCGTGAACACGCATGACCCTAGAAATGGAGGAACGGCAAATAATATCCGGGTCTCATCGAAGAGGGTTTGAGCCCTTTCACCTCCTGGCGGGCCAGCACGGGTTCCTTGGGGGCATAGAGAAAGATGACCGGCTGGTCTTCGTAAATGCGCCGGTGCAGCTCCCGGTAAAGGCCTTTGCGCCGGGATCCGTCGGGCTCGTTGCGGATGGCCAGGATCAGGCTGTCCGCCTCCGCACTCCGGTAGCTGAACCGGTTGGATCCGTCAGGACGGTCGGAATCGGAATGCCAGGACTGATAAGGGTCGTCATCGGCGGGCGACTGGCGCAGACGGAGCAGGGCCATGTCGTAATCGCGACGGGCTATGTCTGCCATGTTGATTTTCAAATCCCGGGTTTCCAGCTTGAGCGATACTCCGGCCTGTCGCGCTTGTTGCTGGTAAAGCAACCCGATTTGTTCGCCCACTTCACTGCCGGTACTCAGTAAAAGCGTCAGTTCCATCTCGGTAGACTTTCCGTCCACCAATTTGTCCGCAATGCCGTTTCGGTTGGTATCGGTCCAACCCGCTTCCGCCAGAAAAGCCCGCGCTTTTTCGGGATTGAAGGCCACCGGCGTCAGGTCGTGGTTGTAATAGGATTTGGCCGGGTGGAAGGGTCCCGTGATCCGCTCACCCAATCCCAGGAGGACCGTGCGGATCACTTCGTCGGCATCCATCAGATGCGCCAGCGCTTTGCGGACGCGGACATCCTCCAGTTTGGGATTCCGGTTGTTGAGGCCGATGAAGACATATTGCATGAACACAGGCTGATAGGTGGCTATGCGCCGGCGGGCCAGCGAATCATCTCCCAGGCTCCGGTATAGCGCCGGAGTCACCCCTCCCATGACATCCAGGCCTCCGTCTTTGAGCAGGGTCAGGGCAGCCTGTTCGTCCGGAATGATTTTGAACCGGATACGGGTTGGCAGAGCGGTAAACTGATCGCCGCCTTCCGGCACGCGGTCACCCCACCATTCCCGCTTCCGTTCCAGCACGATTTCCTGGCCGGTTTCCCACCCGGTCAGCCGGTAAGGACCCGATCCCGACACACGGGCCGTGTCACGTGAAAAGGCATCGGAAGTGAAGGCTTCGGCAAATGCCGCCATCCTCGGATCGGCAGCTGCCAGCGAATCGGCCCGGGCAGGATCCCGGAGGTCAGCCAGAGAGAAATCGTCCATCAGGCCATCCGGATCGTACAAGTGTTGCGGATAGATATTGAAATTGCCGGTGGCGGGCAGTGCCAAAAAGTAGGCGTCCGGCGTCCACACGGTAAATTGCCGGGGATCGCCCGGATCCGTTTCCACTTCGGCAATGAAAGACAGATAGCCCCGCCAGGCATTCGCTTTGACCAGCGGGTTGAAGACGGCCTTGAGCGTGAACAGATAATCCACCGCCGTTACCGGTGTGCCGTCGTCCCACTGCGCCTCGGGACGGATCCGGTAGCGGAACCCCTGCCCCCCGGCATACCGGCCGGTATCGGGGCGGATCACTTCCGGGAGGGAAACCGCCAGGAGGGGCTCCATCTCCAATGTTTGGGGATGGAATTCCAGCAAAGGGAAATGGGTCAGACGCAGGACATCCGTGGCATATCCCACCTGGGAAAGCATCGGATGCAGGCGGTCGGGTTCGCCGTCCAGACGGGCATTGATCTCGAAAGCCTCCTGGGCGGGCCGGTCCGGACGACAGCCGGCAACGACAAGGAGCAGCAGGAATAGAAAGGGAGTGGGCTTCATGGGATGAAGGTATGCCGTAAAGCTACAAAATCGCCCACAGGAAGTCATCTTCGCGAACGGGTATCAAGACCCTCAGGGAGGCTACAGGTACCGGAGGGCAGTTTGGTGCCATGATGTGTGCCTTACCGGGCATCTGCTCCGGTAAGTTAAGTTTTATGCCGCGGTTCAGGCTGGTGGCGTTATCGTTCTATTTTTGGCGGAAAAAGAGATGACGACCTTTCGGATTACCCCGGGGTGCACGCGGTGGGTACCATGGCTTTTCGGCATGGAGCCGGATGCCTTTTTGACCGGCATTCGGCGGCTTTTCCGGAGAAGCGGCTTGCCGGCAGCAGTCGTTCTCTTTACGGTAGTCGGGCTCCTTCCCCTGTCTGCCCAGGAGCCGGTGTTGCGTTCGGGACCCATGATCGGCTATGCCGACATGAAGGAGGTCATGCTTTGGGTACAGACCAGGGAAGAGGGGGATACCTGGGCGGAATATTGGGAAGAAGGACGGCCGGACGATATCAGGAGGACAGCTTCCGTACGGACCTCCCGGCATAAGGCATGTACGGCCCATTTGTTGTGTGATCAGGTGGGCCCAGGCCTCACCTACCGCTACAGAATCATGGTGGATGGCAGCCCGGCGCCCCTTTCCGGACCGGCGACCTTCCGGACCCAGCCCTTGTGGCAGTGGCGGACCGATCCCCCTGATTTCCGCCTCGCTACCGGTTCATGCACCTACATCAATGAGCCGGAAATGGACCGGCCGGGCAAACCCTATGGAGGCGACTATCAGATTTTTGACGCCATTGTGGCCCAAAAGCCGGACCTTATGGTGTGGTTGGGCGACAATGCCTATCTCAGGGAGGCCGACTGGTCCACACGAACCGGCATCTACCACCGGTATTCCCACACGCGGTCAGCCCCGGAATTGCAACCCCTGTTGGCGGCCTGCAGCCATTATGCCATTTGGGATGATCACGATTTCGGACCCAACGACTCCGACAGGTCCTTCCCCTTCAAGGGACTTACGCGGGAGGCATTTGGCGACTTCTGGGCCAATCCGGGGCCGGGTATTCCAGGTCTGGAAGGCATTACCTCGGCGTTCATGTGGGGCGATATCGCGTTTTTCCTGCTGGACAACCGGTGGGACCGAAGCCCGAATGATTGCCAGGGCTGCGTGCCCGCCATCCTGGGCCGGGCACAACGCGAATGGCTCGTCGAAGCATTGGCCGCCAGCCATGCCCCCTTCAAGATCGTGGTCATGGGCGGCCAGGTGCTCAATCCGGCTCCTCGTTTCGAAAATTATGCCCACCGGCACGGGCCCGAGCGCGACTGGCTTTTACAGCGGATCGAACAGGAAAAGCTCGAAGGCGTGGTCTTCCTGACCGGAGATCGCCACCATACCGAACTCAGCGCCCTCCAGAACAGCAATGGCCATATGGTGTATGACCTGACGGTATCGCCATTGACCTCCACCGCAGCCCGCAACAACCGGGACGAGGGCAATTCCCTCCGGGTCGAGGGCACTTATGTCGGTGACCGCAATTTTGCCACGCTCGATTTCCGGGGCAAGCGCCACCAACGGATCCTGCACATCAGGGTTTTTGACGGGCAGGGACAGATGCTGTGGGAGCAGGAGATCCGGCAGCCGGGCTACAAGGAATGACCGGCATGGCTCACTTTACCACCGGCTTCAGGGATGCCGCGGTATGGTCCGGCGAGGCTCCCCCGAAATGACCGGCTATTGGCGGTTTGTCCTTCGTACGGCGTGCATTTCATCCCGGAGGATTCCGCCCTCCGATCTATCTTTGCCACCAGGACGGAGCTGCCCCTCACCAGCGTGTTTTGAAAATTATTTTTTCATTTGTGAAAAATATGAAACGATTTGTTTTATATTTGCCCCATAAAACAGGAAAGCCATGAGCAATGAAAGAGACGCCAAGCTGA
>JAGFIW010000119.1 GCA_024103195.1 Saprospiraceae bacterium
TATAACTTACTTATATCCGCAACTCCCCCACATCACCATTTTGCATTTTGATCATCGTTTATTCTTAGTAATGCATTGGTTATCAATGGAATAACCGTCCGTAAACGTCTATAACCGTTTGTAAACGGTGTCAGGGGTGCCTCCTGAGGCCTGACCTGGCAAATATAGGCGTTTCCGGTTTTTCAACCAAGGCTCTTTTGCCTGGCAGGGCGGGAAGGTCCCGGGTGACCTCCCGCCTACCCGACTCCGGCCTCACCACTCGCTATCCGGATGCCTGTGTGACCGGCGGTAAAAGCCCATTGTAGAAGGTGGACACCGGTTTCCTAAGGGTTGCCTCTGCCGGGAGGACGCAGGTCCAGGTGCTCCTGTCTCTGATTCCATCCTGCCGGACGGATGGCCATGGTACGGCCATCATCTTGCGGAAACCGGATAATTTCCGGCATGCCGATTTCCTAATTCGGATCCGGTCCTGATCCCGGATCTTGACTTCAGCACCGGGGTTTGTCCCGCCCGACGCGGGTGGTTTGCAGCGGATCAACGCCACTTTCTCCTTGCCGAAACCACACCTGTCCAAAACGTTTGTATATGAACATTACAGATATTGATTTTCAAATCATTAGCTCGTCAATCTTATTAAATTTCAAAACAAGCCATAAAAGACGTCGCCGGACAGCTCGCCACAGACACACAGAGGGCCAAGAATTTAGAGGCGCCTTTTTCAGCGGGGTGCCTGAGCGAGCGATTGCTCGTGTGCCAGACAGGACACATCTGTACAGGCCTCGAAACCCACGCCCGCTGAAAACCAGCGCTGGCCCTCGAAGTGGCCGTCCGTCAGGCCCAATGACGGATCTCAGGTGCCTAAAAATCATAGGCTGGAGTCCAGCGAGCCTTTCGGCGACAAGCGGTTTTTGGTTCCTTTTTGCCGCGACAAAAAGGAACAAACCTGGACTATATATGTCTGGATCCAGAACTCAAGCTTATGGACTCGCCGGGAATGAGGCGGTACCGGGAGAAAACTAAACCTGATTAATCAATGCCTGACCTCAAGCCCGATGGCTTCGTTCTCTCTGAGAAGGTAAAATATTATTTTGGACAGATATGTGCCGAAACATGACTTGTAGCCCTTCGCCATTGGCATTCCGGTGAGTGCTCCTGCTCCGGATACCCGCCAAAATGCCATACCTTGGTCTAATGGTACCCCCGGCGGTTTCAAATTCACCCTCAGCTTCTTACCGATGAAGTTTCTTGTCATCGTTTGTTTGTCCCTCCTTTTTTGTGCCTTCATACCCCTTTCAGCCCAGCAAAGCGGAGGTTTAAAGAAGCTGGGCCACGGCTCCTCGGGGACCACAAGGGCCGTTGTCGTCGGTATATCCCGATACGGTGAAGGTATTCGCTCCCTCCAATACGCCCATAAGGACGCCACGGCCTTTGTGGAATTTCTCAAGTCCAGGGCAGGAGGAAAAGGGTTATCTTTGGATTGGCAACACATGTTGCCGGGAAACCGGAACCCATGAAACGCAAAGATTTTATCAAGGGGCTGGGATTGACGGGATTGGGCCTGGCAATACCCGTTTCGAAATCGACCGCCTCCGTCTGCCGGACTGCCGGGGGAAGTGAATGTGTGCTGATCCCCTCTGAAACGGCGGGCCCATTCCCACTGGATCTGACCGACAATCCTTTCTATTTCCGGCAGGACATCCGGGAGGACCGGGAGGGGGTGGTGCTGCGCCAGCGACTCCGCATCATCGGCCTGGACAATTGCGAACCCATGGCCAATGTACGGGTCAACATCTGGCACTGCGACAAGGATGGAAGGTATTCCGGCTACAACCATCCCCAAAATCCCGGACAGGCCGGACTGACCTATCTGAGGGGTTACCAGATTGCAGATGCGAACGGGGAGGTGGAATTCATCACCATCCTGCCAGGCTGGTACACCGGCCGGATTTGTCACATTCATTTTCAAGTGTATGTGAGTTCGGCATATGCCGCCATCTCACAACTCACGTATCCGATCGACGAAAAGAACGCCATTTACGCCGACCACCCATCCTTGTACACCAAAGGGGCTGATCCGTTGGGTTATTTGCAGGACGCCGTTTTTGCCGACGGATACGCCTACCAGTTGGCCACACTGGAAGAAGATCCGGTCAACGGGGGATATACCTCCTTGCTCGAAGTTACCGTAGAGGGCGAGGGTATGACCGGTATCGGATATGCCGAAAGGGAAATGGCCAAACAATTCACGTTGGCACAAAACCGGCCCAATCCTTTTTCCGGAGAGACCAATATTCCTTTCCACCTTGCCCATCCTGCGGAGGTGCGGCTTCGTCTGTTTGACCTGAACGGACGGGAGGTCGGACTGCTGGATTTCGGGCGGTTGTCATCCGGAGATCATCTTGTGCCGGTCCATCTTCAGGCTATGGGGTTGCCTCCGGCATCGCATGTGTACCAGCTTGAAGTGAATAATGCCAACGGCATTTTCAAGACCTGCCGATTGATGACCGCCGGACGGTAATATCATCAGAGCCGGTCAATAAACGTCAAGCCTGACAGCGTAATCACCTTTATCCGGTCCGGGACAACATCAGGATCCTGTTGGACAGGGCAATTATCTTCCCGGGCAGGGCAATATACATCCTGCTGTAGGCAGGATTTCCGAGCTTGGCCGCTGTGTATGGCCTGGGTCGGGATGACGTTGATCTGACCGGATTGGGCAGTCACCGTGACTCCATCCACGGGCAGAGTGCTTTACCCTTCCTTCCTTATTGGAAGTAGGAGTGATAAGTATCAAATGACTTTCCCAGGGATTGGACGAGCGATTGTGCTTCCTGCGCATCACTTTCCTGCGCCAATCGGGCAATCAGGTCCATATGGGGATGCAACCATTTATGCAATTCCTCATGACTTTCGCCATCCATGGTGCAGCTTTTGATCAGGCCCGCATTTTTCTCCTCCAGTTGTCCGGCCAGTGTCTTGTAATCGGTGGAGCCGGAAGCAATAAAGGCCTCCAGGATGGCTTCGGATTCGGCAATGAACGGTTTCATTTCAACATTGACGCGCCATTTCTCTCCCTGATCCAACCTCAAACTTTCAGAATCGGCGGAATGCTCTTCATGATTGGCATGCCCATCCCCGGAGGTGGAATGCGGTGGGTGGTTGCAGCCCCAGGCCAGCAACAAACCCGCCAAAACGATGGAACTCAAATAATGGGTATTCATGATTGTGGATTTAGTTTTTCTGTCATTCGAGTATCAGTGCCTGCATGGTCACCGCCTTGTGGACATCCAAAGCTTGACCGGGGGCTCCTGTAACGGAAGTCGTCAAAAGCCTCTGTCCGGCAGGGATCATGGCGTCCGCCATTGGCATGTCAGTAATCATTCTGCCCACCACATATTCATTTTGCCTTTCCCCTTGGCTTCTATCTCTCCGCGTGGTGTAAGAGATATTCCCTCGGGCAACAGATGGCGGGTGGCATCAGAAACATTGATCTTGCCTGCCTCTCCGGCGCTCTCCATGCGCGCTGCCGTATTGACCGTATCGCCCCAGATGTCATAGGCGAATTTGCGGTCGCCCACTACCCCGGCCACCACAGGTCCGGTGTGGATACCGATGCGCATCCGGAAAGCCGGTTTTCCTTCCGCCTCCAATTTCCGTCTTCGATCTTCCATCCAGACCTGCATCTCCCGGGCAGCCTCGACGGCTGCCAGCGCATGACCCTCCCTCTCCCGGGGCAGCCCGCCCACACACAGATAGGCATCTCCGATGGTCTTGATCTTTTCCAGACCGTGCCGGGCAGTGATTTCATCAAAAGCCCGGAAGCAGGTATCCAGCTCCCTGACGAGCGCTTCGGCACTCAATTGGGCAGACACCTCCGTAAATCCGACAAAATCGGTAAACAATACCGTTACCGCCTCGTAACGCCGGGCGGTGGACCGACCGGTAGCCTTGAGCTCTTCGGCGGTAGCGGCCGGAAGGATGTTCAGCAGCAGGTCGTCTGATTTTTTTCGCTCGGCATCTATGATCGCATTTTTTTCCGCCAGATCCCGGTTGGCTTTGGATTTGATCAGGTAGCGATTGTACAAAAGGAGAGCCAGCAAAAGGAGTCCGGCGCCACCGCCCAGCAGGGCGCGCTGCCGCGTGCGCGCCTCCCGCAACTGAGCATCCTGTAGTGCCAGCGCCTGCTCCTGTTTCAGGAGGCGAATTTGTTTTTTCATGTCTCCGTAGGCCACTTCCCGTCGTTCGATGTCCTGGATCCGGCGTTCCTCGAAGTCCTGCCAGCGCAGTTCGTCATATGTCTTCCGGGCCTCGAAGGCCTCCTTCCATCGACCCAGATCGGCATATACGCGCGACAAATCCTTCCACCCGTTCCGGATGAATTTGCTCTGGCCGGTCTGCCCGGCCAATGCCATGTATTGACGGGTGTATGCCAAGGCCAGGTCGAAGCGCCCCTGGCGGCGATAGACATCACCGGTGGCATTGAGCAGTTCTACCAGTCCTGCCTGCTCGCCCTGCAACTCCATGATGGCCCGCGAGCGGCCGAGGAGTCCCAGGGCCGTCTGCCAGGAGCTTTCGGCACGACCGCTATGTCCAAGGTCCTTGTGGACCGACCCTTCGGCCTTGTGATTGATGGCCAGATTGAGAAGCACATGGGCGATCCCGAGCTGGTCATCGAGTGCTTCGTATTGGGTCTTCGATTTTTCATACCATTCGCGGGCTACGCCGTGCAGGACCAGAGCGCTATCCGGATGCCCGGTGTCGGCGGCCGTTTCCGCCAGGTTGGCATGGCTGATGCCCATGTTGCGGTAAACGACGGCCAGTCCCGAGGCATCACCGGTGCGTTCGCGGATGGCCATAGCGCGCCGGAAATAGTCCAGCGCTTCATCGGTCAGTTCGATCTCCGCTTTGACCCCTCCGATGAGATTGAGAGCGTTGGCGATTTCTGCACTGTCGCGCTGTGATTCGGCATATCCCAGGTATTCGTACAGATGATTGAGAGCTTCCGGGTGGTTGCCCAGTTCGCTGTGGGCGAGGGCGATCTGGTAGTTGGCCCTGGCGATGCGCTGGGAGTCAGCCAGGAGCTCGACGATCCGCAGTGACTCCTGAAATTGTTCCAGGGCCCGGAGATGTTCGCCCTGCCGGACCTGGATGTTGCCGAGATTGTTGTACAGGGAGGCCACCCCCAACTGGTCGTCGAGTTCTCGACGTACCTCAAGGGCATACGTGAAATACCGGATGGCATCTGCCGGCCGGCCGTGGATGTTTTCAAGGACACCGAAATAATTGAAAGCCGTCGCTTCGCCCTTGCGGAATCCCGATTGCCGGGCCAGACAAATGGCGTCCTGAAGGGTGTGCCGGGCGGTTTCCGGATCCTCGATCTTGAGCTCCCAGGCGATTTCGATCATGAGATTGACCCGGGTGGTATCGGTAGTAGCCCGGGCCAGACTGTCGCGCAACTGTTCAGGTGTGTGCTCCTGCCCGTGCAGGAAGCCGGAAAAACAGAGGAGCATGGTCCAGACCAGGGGGCGGATGTCCATACGGACGAAGGTAGGAGATTCCGGTGTCCGGACATAAATCGACATGCGACAGTTCCGCAGTGGGAGTTGGTGACCATCAACCAATAAGGGCATGACAAAAGGGTAAAGCATCCTGTGACTGGAAGAAAAGCGGGCCACCAAATCGCCGCTTACTGCATCCAATGAATGAATTCCGGCCCTCAGACACGTGATACCAGGGGATGGAAATACGGGAAAACGGCCAGCGCCCGGGTCCTGCTCAGAAGATGACACCACCCCACACAAATCCGTGGAAAGCCGAGGCAGGAGGTTGGCGGCCAATGAGCATGACTTCGTTCCATCCGGCACTTTGGGCGCGTTTTTGCAAAGTGGAGAGATCGGAAGGGGTTGGTGTCTCCTTGACTTCAATGGCCAGGTTGCCATCAAGGATGAAATCAATTTCCTGTCCCGATTTTTTTTGATAATATTGGAGGGTCCCCAAACGGGACAACTGGACGGCAATCGTGTTTTCAAAACAAGCCCCCGAATTTTCATGGACCATTTGCCGGGCCAGTCCATGATCCGTAAAATAGATCTTGGGTTGAACGGCAATGGTCCGATCCGGGCTGTTTGAATAGGGCCTTACCAACATGAGGAAATAAGTCGCTTCGAAGAGGTGCACATAATCCCTGATCTTGTGTCGGCTCAGACCTGTCAGCACGGCCAGTTTCTGATGGTCCAGTTTGCTTCCCACCCGGGAGGCCAACATCAAAGCAAGTTTGTAAAGGTCATCGATCACGGAATAATCGGAGAGTAGTTTGACATCCAGTTCGAGGTAGGATTGAAGAATATCTTTTAAATGGATGATTTTGCGTGCGGAGTCTTCCTCCAGAACCACTTGCGGGAACCCTCCAAACGCAAGGTATTCTTCATACCATCTGAAAAACCGCTCATAAACCAAGGGGCGAAAAGCCTGCAGCCGCTCCGGACGAATCCTGGAGGTGTCAAATCCCTTAAAAATCAGGAACTCCTGGAAATCCAAAGGCTTTATGATGAAAACCTGTTTTCTTCCCGCAAGGCTTTCGGTTATCCGGTTCTTGAGGTAGTAGGAGCTGGAGCCGCTGAGGAGAAACTTCACCTGATGATGATCGTGGAAATATTTGATGAACGATACGACTTCAGGAACCAATTGGACCTCATCGAGGGCAATGACACCTGATTTCGTGAAGTCATAACCCAGAAAGGTCAAGTCTGCCTGAATGGAAACAAAACTGTCCTGAAGGAATATGCGCCTGTATTCCAGTCTTTCCAGGTCCAGGTATAGTTTATTGCCATGTCTGACCTGATCCAACAGGTAGTGCAGCGCTGAGGTTTTGCCGGTACGGCGCATGCCGGTAATGACGGTCACCTCATGAATGTCAAGATGTGCACGAAGCTCCTTGTATATTGCTCGCTCCATCAATTTCATGGCAATCTGTTAAAATATTTGACACAAAGTTACATAATTTGTCATAAATTATAACAAATTTCACGATTTTAGGGCCTTTCGCTCGCAGCAAATAGAAGTTGGCGACCAGGAAATCCGGCGGAATGGCCAGCAGGGGAGCTATCCCAAGTTTTCACTGGTTCGAAGAGCCCCTTCGCTGCAGGGAATCAGATCATTCCCTATCTTGGTGATCCCGGTCACCAAACCCTGGCCTGACGCCAGGCTACTTTTGTGCCGTGACCATAACCTGCTGTTTTAACCCTTTGACCCATTGCCATGAAGATTGAGCAGATATATACCGGATGCCTTGCCCAGGGCGCCTACTACATCGAAAGCGAGGGCGAGGCGGCTGTGATTGACCCCCTGCGCGAGACAGCACCCTACATCGAACGGGCGCACCTCGACGGAGCCGCGATCAAGTACATTTTCGAGACCCATTTTCACGCCGACTTCGTGTCGGGTCACATTGATCTGGCGCGCAAGACAGGAGCCACCATCATTTATGGCCCCGGCGCGGTCACGGCTTTCGAAAAATACGAAGCTCGCGACCATGAAGTTTTTGCCTTGGGCAAGGTAAAAATAGAGGTGCTACACACGCCGGGTCACACCCCTGAAAGTACCTGTTACCTGCTGTATGACGAAGAGGGGAAGCCCCATGCCCTGTTCTCGGGCGACACCCTATTCATCGGGGATGTCGGTCGTCCCGACCTGGCTCAAAAGGCGACCGGTCTGACCCAGGAGGATCTTGCCGGATGGCTCTTTGACAGCTTGCGCCATAAAGTCATGACGCTTCCGGACGAGGTGATCGTTTACCCGGCGCATGGAGCCGGGTCAGCCTGCGGCAAAAACATGAGCAAGGACACATGGGACACCCTCGGCAACCAGAAAAAGACCAATTATGCCCTTCGGGCCGACATGACCCGGGAGGAATTCATCCGGGAAGTCACGGAAGGGTTGATGGCCCCCCCGCAGTATTTTGCCAAGAACGCCGCCCTCAACAAAACGGGTTACGAAGCCATCGATGAGGTCATGCAGCGCGGCGCGCAGGCGCTGGAGCCGGATGATTTCGAGGCGGTGGCCAATGAAACCGGTGCCTTGTTGCTGGATGTGCGCGACAAGGAGGAATTTGTCAAAGGGTACATACCCAACAG
>JAGFIW010000120.1 GCA_024103195.1 Saprospiraceae bacterium
GATGACTTTTACATCAGCCTGACCGAAAGTGCCCGCCGTAAATTCGGGGATGGCTTCGACCGCCATACCATTTACCTGTACAAAGAGGATTTTAATCGCTTCCTGGATGGCCTGGAAGACATGATCCACCATATCAAAACGGAGCTCATGCCCGATTTTGATTTCGACGAGTTTGACCGTCGTCAACAGGAATGGGAGGCCCGAAAGGCACAGGAAGACGAGCAGGGAAGACCCGCTCATTCCCGGGACGGGGATGACGACGAATAAGCTGCATTCTCCACCTTGGTATTCTGCGTCCAATGAGTGCCATCCGGTACTCACCAACAAGGAGGTGACTTCATCAACCCCATCCGGAGCAAATAGGGTTGGAGGCGAAGCCTGAGGCCTGGTTACCCTGCCATCTGCCGCGAAACAAGAAATCCGACATAACCCACATAGAACAGCAGCATGAGCCCGCCCTGCCAGCGCTCAACGGTGTGTCTTTTGCCGACAAACATCAGCATGAAAAGCAGCAGGCTGGCGAAAATGGTCATCAGGATATCCAGTTGGGAGGCAGGTGCAAAGGGCAATGGGGCCAGGACCGCGCTCGTACCCAATATGAAGAAGATGTTGAAGATGTTGGAGCCAACGACATTGCCGATGGCAATGTCCATCTGACCTTTGCGGGCGGCTACCAGCGATGTAGCCAATTCAGGCAGGGAGGTGCCTGCAGCGACGATGGTAAGGCCGATCAGTGATTCGCTGACGCCGAGGACCCGCGCAAACTGCACAGCTCCTTCAACTATCCATTTGCCGCCAAACACCAGGCCCGCCAGCCCCAGGAACACGAACAGCACGGACCGGCCCACACTATGGGACCTGGCCCCGGATGACGCCATTGAGGCCGCATCTCCGGTCACCTGGCTGATGCCGTAAGTGTAATACAGAAAGATGATGAAGAAAGCGAGGTAAACCAGGCCGTCAATCCGGTTGAGCTCCGAGGAGGCCGCGCCGTCAATCCACTGGTCGTTGGCCGTGATACCGACGATGACGGCAGCCAGGAGACTCAAAGGGATTTCCTTCCAAACGGTATTCCTTTGTGTAACCAGCGGGCACAAGAGTGCACTGAGTCCGAGGATCAGGAGGATGTTGAAAATATTGCTGCCCAATACGTTGCCAATGGCAATGTCCGTATTGCCCTTGATACTGGCCAAAACGCTGACCACCATTTCGGGCATCGATGTGCCGAATGCCACGATCGTCAGGCCGATACTGATGTCCGAGACCCGCATCCGCCGCGCCAGGGAGGAAGCACCATCTACAAGCAGGTCAGCGCCTTTGACAAGGATGACCAGGCCTACAAAAAACAGGATATAAGTCAGCATCCGTGTGTAAAATGTGGGGCGTCAGGATTGGGCATGACCCGAACCATATGCCGGGCCCGGACAAAGGTAAGCGGGCAACCATCATTCCGGATCAACTATTTCCGGTCATATTATAAAGGGTCGGGCAGCAGAAGGAACTTCCGGTGGTTGCGCCAAAAAAAAACTCCCCCGCAGGGGAGTTTTTTCTGGGTAGAAGTGGAGCTGGAGGGAGTCGAACCCTCGTCCAGACAAAGCATCAGTGAGCTTTCTACATGCTTGTCCCGCCATTTGGTTTTCGAATCCAGGTCCGGCACGCGGGCCCACCAACCAGGATCTTAACTTCGGGGATCTCATTACCGGGGTGAAGTACTTCCCGGCAACCAGCCTGAGGGGTGTTGGTATGCGGCAGCGCTATGTATCAGGCGTCAGGCGCGCGGCATAATGGTGCTCTAATTCCTGGAATTAGGCAGCCATGGCGTAGTTAGCTTCGCCAATTATTGAGGTCAATCGCCATTTTCTCCCGAAGGAGCGGAGTGAACGATCATGCTCCGGCATGCTTACTCAAAGAACATCTCTCCTGTCGATTCCGGTCAGCCCCTGAATGCAGGACGCAAAGATAACCCGTTCGCCGGCGGGAAAGTTCCCTGGCTACGAAGATGCCTGTGGCCTGGCGGGAATCTTCAGCGTTTTTCGAAAAACCGCCGCATCTCCGCGCCGGTCCATCCGCCAAGTGCTGCGGTGATCGCACCGGTCAAACCCGTCAACCCCAGCAAGGCGACGCCCGGCAATCCGCGGAATACCTGACCGACTTGGGTGCTGAGGAGGCTTTCATTGCGCATGTCCGCCAGAAGGGCCAGCCCTCCCCAAAGCAGGAGTCCGGCCACAAAACTCACGGCAAAAGCAACACCAGGCCCGGGCCGCCCCAAAAAACAAACCAAGGCAGCGACAGGGCCTGATATCCACCAGGGGAATAGCAGGCCTGCAGGATAAGCCACCGCCACAATCAGCAAACCCAGCAACAAGGAGCGATACATGGCATTATTGGGGTTGGAAGGTGATAAAATGGAGCTGTTGACCGGGAATGTCTTTGGGCTCGGGATAAATGAGCAGGGACCGGTATTCGCCTTTCTGCCAAAGCGGGAGAAAATGGCGGTAGTAGGGGCTGCCCGGATTGCCCGATTGTCCACCCGGGTAAATGCCGTAGGCCTTGACGACAGGGCCGAGTTCCACCACCATACGCCACGAAGGACCGTTGGTGGCCGTCATGGCATTGAGGGCGGAGGAATGGCCTCCCAACTCCAGGTCCGGGGCCGAAAAGGCTTCAATACGGGCCAAATGGCGAATGTAAGTCTTCCGGTATTGGCCCCAGGTAAGACGGGAGTTTGTATCGAGCGCCATCAGGCGCGCCACGGCTTGCTGTAACGCCCACGTGACGATATCAGTAGCCGTTTCTCTGGCAGGTGTGCCGGCATGATCCCACCACGCCAGGTCCTGATCGGCCACCATCAGATCGAGCATCCGCCAGGTCTCCGGAATTTCCAGAGGCAGGCTGTCTTTAAGGGCATACCACTCGTCCCAGGCCAGGCTGTCGAGTTGCTTGATCCACAGGTCAAACAGGACTGGCGTCCGGTCCCTGGCATCAAAACGGTGATCCCAGGAAATCAGTTGCCGGAAGGCTTCCAGTTCGGATGGTGCCAACCGGAACGTGTCGGCGCGCAGGGCAAGCACCCGGATGGCTTCCCTGGCCAGGATGCTTGTATTGTCATTCTGGAGAGCCATCATATCCTCGAGGGTCAGCGAACGGGATGGCCGGAGGACTTCATTGATGTAACGGCCCCGCCAGTCTTCAAAGATCCCCGTGTAGGCATAAGGAAAATCGGCAGAGGTACTCCATTGGTTGGCCGAGGCCACATACCCCTGGGCCGGATTCAAGACAAGGGGATTTTCCTCTGCCGGTACAAATCCCTTCCATTGGAAACGCGAGTCCGTTCCCGGCTGCACGGTCCGACCGTCAGAATGTCCCCGGATGGGCATCTTTCCGCTGACCCGGATGGCAATGTCCCCGGCCCGGGAGGCGAAAATACCGTTTTGCATGGGGGCATCATAACGCTGCAGCGTGGTCAGCCAGTCATTCACCCCGGAGGCGCCGTTGATCCGGGTAAAAACGGAAGGCATCATCGGGTCCAGGGAATTGGCCGGGAGCCAATGCATGGCGAGGGAAACCCCTCTGCCGTCCTTATCCTCCAGTTGGGGTACCGGCCCCCATACAGTGAAGCGTACCGTATCACGAACAGGTTGTTTGCGACCCTTGACCCGGATGACCTCCTCCCGAAGGACGGCTTCCTTTTCGGTGCCATCCAGCAGGTAGCGCGTACGGCCTTCGTCAGCCCATTGGATTTCGTACCAGTCGAGGACGTCATGACCGGCATTGGTAAAGCCCCAGGCCACATCCCCATTGAAGCCAATGGCAATGCCCGGTATAGCCGAGAAGGCCACTCCGTAGGCATGTTGTTGCCCGATGCTGATCTGCATTTCCAGCCAAATGGATGGCAGGGTCAGGGTCAGGTGCGGATCATTGCAGAGGATGGGGTGGCCATTGAGGGTATGGCCGGCAGACACTGCCCAGTTATTGCTACCTATCCCGGGCAATGAGGCGGGGGTCAGGAATTCATAACCCCAGGTGTGGCCGGGCAGCCCGGAGGAGTCAGGCCCGATGGCAACGGAATCGGGGGAGGAAGGTATGACGGGATCGTCATAGGGATTGCGATCGGGATACAGCAGGGCAAAGGTCTCCTGTCCGAACACCTTGAGGGCGTTGGTGAGGGGGATGTCATGAGCGGTGAGAGCCAGGGTTTCGGACATGGCCAGATAAAAGGCTGCGCAGTGCACGGAGGTCCATGGTTCGGGAGAGAAGTCGAGCAATTTGTATTCCACCGGCCATTCGGAGGGCGTCATTTGACGGATCCGGTCATTAATCCCTGCCACATAGGCACGGAGCAAAGGCCCCGATTCGGGGTCCTTCTCCCATGAAGCAGCCAGCCGTTCGGCGGCTTCGTACAAACCTTTCCGCCGCTGGGCGAGGTCGTGAGCCAGGGTGCGTTCGCCAACGATTTCGGAAAGTCTTCCAATGGGGGAACGCGTGCTCATGTCCATTTGAAAGAGCCTTAGCATGGCTGTAACATACCCTTGGGCATAAGCGGCATCTTCCGGATGGCCCGCATAGATACGGGGCACGGATTCACGGTCAATAATAAGGGTGGTGGGCTGATGGAGTCGGGCAGAGGTCAGCTCGATCCGCTGCAGGGAAGGCCGGACAGGTTCCGCATTGCACCAAAAACCGTGTTGGGGAGACAGAAACCGTCCGGGAGGAGGAAGGGTGGCGTCTCCCAAAGGGTGAGGCTTGTCGAGGATCAGGATCCAACCTGTTGTCAACATCAGGGCCAGGAACAGGCGCAGCAGGGCCATGAAGGGAGTTTGGACCAAATGTAAGGCGTAGGGCCTGAATCCTTATCGGAGGATGGCAAAAGCCCGCAGTCGGAGCCTGGAAGTATGTCGGGCGACCCAGAAATGAAAAAGACCCGGACGGCAAGCCGCTCGGGTCTTTCAGGCAGGGTTTCAACCCTGGTGTCCGGGGATCAATGATTGTGAAGGATCGTGGGCTTGCTGGCGGGCACGGCCTGATCCGCTTCTTTCTTGAGGACTTCCCCTTTGATGGTCAGCATTTTGGTGCCGATCGCTTCATTGGTGGTCAGGGTGATGGTTTTGGTGAAGGGGCCTACGCGGTTGGTGTCGTATTTGACATCAATGGAAGCTTTTTCACCCGGCATGATCGGCTCTTTCGGCCAAGTGGGTACCGTGCAGCCACAACTTCCGCGGGCATTCTTGATCACCAAAGGCTCGGTGCCGGTATTGGTGAAGACGAACTTGCGGTTGCCGTCGGCATTCTGTTCGATCTTTCCGTAGTCCACTTCCATGGATTCGAAGCTCATCACGGGACCATCCTGGGCGATGCCAGCCACAGCCAGTGAGAGGAAAAGAAGGAGTCCGAATAGTTTTTTCATCACATCTGAAGTTTTAGTGATTGCAGAAAGCAAATTTACATGATTTAACCATCCGGGGACAGAAAAGGTGACAGCTGTTTCTGTTAATGATAGGTTAAATGGAATGAGGGGTGGCGTGGTTCTTGCCACCCCGGGTCGTGCAAAAAATACTACCTTTGGACGAATTTTTTTCGAATGGAGGACATGCTCAAGGCACCGGTCAGGGAAGGCAGGGAGTCGTTCGAAAAGGAAGTGCTGAGGGACTTCTGGATCGCTTCCGTCAGCCGGGAAACCAGCTTGCTGGCCCGCAAAGAGGTGTTGACCGGCAAGGCCAAATTCGGCATTGTCGGCGATGGCAAGGAATTGCCTCAGATAGCGTTGGCCAAAGCATTCCGGAGGGGCGACTGGCGGAGCGGTTATTACAGGGACCAGACACTCATGTTCTCCCTGGGGCTGTCCACCGTAGAGGATTTCTTTGCCCAGCTTTACGCCGATCCGGATAACGACCCCTTTTCAGGAGGGCGGCAGATGAACGGGCACTTTGCCACGCCGCTGGTCGATGCCGATGGCGAATGGCTGGATCACACCGCCCGTTACAACATCTCGGCCGACATATCCAGTACGGGGGGACAGATGGCAAGAGCCCTCGGGCTCGCGCTGGCTTCCCGGAAATACAGGGAGAACCCCGACCTCGCCGACGCCGGTCATTTTTCCCGCAAGGGTGATGAAGTGGTATTTTGCACGATCGGTGATGCCAGTACTTCTGAAGGTGTCTTTTGGGAGACCCTCAATGCCGCCGCAGTGATGCAGGTCCCCCTGCTTGTGTCGGTCTGGGACGACGGGTACGGCATTTCTGTACCGATTGAATATCAGACGGCCAAGAAAAGCATTTCGCTGGCGGCCCAAGGATTCGGGAGTGACCAACCCGGGGAAGGTATCCGGATTGTGACGGTCAAGGCATGGGATTATCCGGAATTGGTGAGGGTGTATATGGAGGTCACCGAGCATGTCCGGCAAACCCATCAGCCCGCCCTGGTTCATGTGCAGGAAGTGACGCAGCCGCAGGGTCATTCGACCAGTGGATCTCATGAGCGGTACAAGAGCAAGGAGCGACTGGCCTGGGAAACGGAGTACGACTGTATCCGGAAAATGGGGGAGTGGCTCGTCAAGAACGAAATCGCTACAGAAGCCGAGCTGGACGAAATACGGGAAAACGCCCGGCAATATGTGCGCGAAGCCAGGGACAAGTCCTGGGAGGCCTGCAACCAGCCGGTGGAGCAATACAAGATAAAGGTGAGCGGTGTACTGGAAGACTGTCGGGCTGTATGGCCTGACCATCCCGCCGTGGAGGAGGCACGAAGCACTTTGGCTTCAATGCGTCAACCGCTTTACCATGAACTCGTGAGCCTCCTGCGAAGACTTGACTTCCGGCTGGCTGGAATGTCAGACCCTACCATTGACCAACTCAAGGCACTGATCCGGGATGCCTACAGCCGGGCGGATGATTGTTACCATTCCCACTTGCATAGCGAGACCGCACGTTCTGCGCTTCGCGTTCCTGCCGTACCGGCCGTTTATTCCGACGACTCACCGGTGCGCAACGGGTACGAGATCCTGAATGCTTTTTTCGATAGTGCTCTGGAGCGGTATCCCGATTTCTACGCCTTTGGAGAGGATGTGGGTCAAATCGGGGATGTCAACCAGGGATTTGCAGGGCTTCAGGCCAAGTACGGTCAGGAACGGGTGTTCGATGCGGGTATCCGGGAATGGACCATCATGGGCCAGGCCATCGGAATGGCCATGAGAGGCCTTCGGCCACTGGCCGAAATCCAGTATCTCGATTACCTCATTTACGGGCTCCAACCCCTGACGGATGACCTCGCTACGGTGAGATACAGGAGCAAAGGCATGCAAATGGCGCCGGCCATCATCCGGACGCGTGGACACCGGCTGGAAGGTATCTGGCATGCCGGATCCCCTATTGGCATGTTGATCCATTCCCTCAGAGGGATGTACCTCGGTGTTCCCCGCAACATGACCCAGGCCGCCGGTATGTACAATACCCTGCTGCAATCGGATGAAGCAGGGCTGATCATCGAATGCCTCAACGGTTATCGCCTCAAGGAACGGATGCCCGACAACCTGTCCGATTTTTCCGTTCCGTTTGGGGTGCCCGAACTGCTGCAGGAAGGGGAGGATGTCACCCTGGTCACCTACGGTTCATGCGTGCGCATAGCCCAGGAAGCGGCAAACCGCCTGTCGGAGGAGTGGGGGATAGACGTGGAATTGATCGATGTGCAGACTCTTTTGCCTTTTGATCTGGAGTCCGTCATCGTACAATCCCTGCGCAAAACCAACCGGATTGTGTTCCTCGACGAAGACGTACCCGGGGGTGCGTCGGCTTACATGATGCAGGAAGTGCTCGAAAGGCAGGGGGGATACCGTTGGCTGGATAGCGCTCCCCGAACCATTACCGCCAAAGCCCACCGGCCACCCTATGGATCGGACGGCGACTATTTCACCAAACCGAACGTCGAGGATGTCTGCCTGGAGATCGCCCGACTGATGGGTGAGGTACAGCCTGCGCGATTCCCGTTTTTCTGATCATCCAACAACGCCCACGCATCCCGCAAAACCCAGCTCCTTTTGTCTGACAGCCTGATCATCATCCCCACCTACAACGAAAAGGAGAATATCGTGCGCCTGCTGGAGACGGTCATGGCGCTCGAAGGGGATTACCATGTTCTTGTGGTGGACGACAGTTCCCCGGATGGGACGGCAGCCCTGGTCCGCGAGGTCATGGAAAAGTATTCCGGCCGGATTCATTTGTTGGTCCGCCCCGCCAAATCGGGACTTGGAACGGCATACATTGCCGGGTTCAAATGGGGTTTGGAGCGTGCCTACGAGCTTTTGTTCGAGATGGATGCCGATTTTTCGCATAACCCGGCCGACCTGGTCCGTCTGGCTGAGCCCATCCGGACGGGCAAAGCGGATCTGGTCGTAGGATCCCGGTACGTGAAAGGGGGAAAGCTCGAGAACTGGCCCCTGGATCGCATCCTGCTTTCTAGGGGCGCATCCATGTATGTGCGCATGATCACGTGGATGCCCGTCAAGGATCCAACCGCAGGGTTTGTGTGTTACCACCGCCGTGTGCTCGAAGCCCTCGACCTGGATGCCATCCGCTTTGTCGGTTATGCTTTCCAGATCGAGATGAAATTCTGCTCCTGGAAGAAAGGCTTCCGGATCGCTGAAGTGCCCATCTTGTTTGCCGACCGGCGGTTTGGCACCTCGAAGATGTCTACCGCCATTGTCAAGGAAGCCATTCTGGGGGTTTGGTACATGCAAGGCAAGGCCCTTATGGGAGCTCACGCCAACTGAATCGGCAAGACGGTATCCCGACGCTACCGGAGAGGCCGTGTGCTCGGCGCGGCCGGATACCCTTGATGGCGTCCGGTGGGAATGGGCAGGGATCTGATTTTTCTCCCATCAAGTCTGGTATTTCTTTTTCGTCTGAATGTCAGCCATTTGGGAAGGGCTGATTTGGTGTATGGAAAAAAATTTTCATTTATTCGTGGGAGAAAGTGGTATAGAATGGGAGGATCGTGTACTTTTGGGGGAAGAAATAAGGCATGAGTGGTACCCTTTGATCTGGTTGGGAATTACGACTGCCGTCTCGACGAAAAGGGGCGGTTGAAATTGCCGAGCGAATTGCTCGCCCAATTGGGTCCGGATCATGCCGACACGTTTGTGTTGAACCGCGGGTTTGAGAAGTGTCTGGTCCTGTACCCCAAGGTGGTATGGGAGCGGTTTACGGAGCAGGTTCGGATGATTCCCGACTTCTCCGGTACGGCCAGGCAATTCAGGAGAGAATTTTACCGGGACTCGTACCGGCTGGTGAAGGATGGTGCGGGGCGGTTGCTCTTCAGTCGCGGGTTGCTGGACTACGCAGGGATTGACAGGGATGTCACCCTGGAGTGTCAGGGTGACAAGATCGAAATATGGAAGACGGATGCTTTTGAAGGCACCCGAATGAACCCGGAGGATTTTGCCGAGCTGGCGGAAAAGTATTTCTCCGGGCTGTACAAAGGCAACAACCCCTGACGGCGCGTGGACAATGGGAACTACCACGAGCCGGTGCTGGCGGATGAATGCATCCGCGCTTTGCAATTGAAATCGGATGGCACCTACGTTGACGTAACGTTTGGTGGTGGAGGACACGCCCGAAAGATTCTGGAGCAGCTCGGACCCGATGGCCTGCTGTTGGCTTTTGACCAGGATGAAGCGGCCAGATCTAATTTGCCCGATGATTCGCGGTTGAAATTCGTTCCTCACAATTTCAGGCATCTGGCCCGTTTCGCCGGGTTTTACGGCATCCTTGCGGTGGATGGCGTTTTGGCGGATCTGGGCGTGTCTTCCCACCAGTTTGACGTTCCGGAACGCGGATTCTCTTACAGGTTTTCCGCAGAGCCACTGGACATGCGGATGGACCGGCAGGCGACGGTGACCGCCGCCGATCTGCTCAATCACAAAGATCCGACTGAGCTCCAGGAGATATTGGGCCGGTATGGAGAGGTCCGCAATGCCCGCAGTCTGGCCCAGGCGCTGGTTCATCACCGGGAAGGTCGTCCTTACCGGACCGTAGGTGATCTGCTGGAAGTGCTGGAACCCATGATCCGCGGAGACCGGCACCGTTACCTCGCCCAGGTTTTCCAGGCGTTGCGCATTGCGGTGAATGACGAGTTGGGTGCCCTGGAAGAGATGCTGACGGCAGCCGGAGTCCTGATCCGGCCCGGGGGCAGGTTGGTGGTCCTGACCTACCATTCCCTGGAAGACCGGATGGTCAAGTATTTCATGCGGGACGGCAATGTCAGGGGCGAAGCACAAAAGGACTGGTACGGCCATATACAACGGCCATTCCGGGTCATCACCAAATCACCGGTGCTGCCGGGGGATGAGGAAACCAAAATGAATCCGAGAGCACACAGTGCCAAACTCAGGAT
>JAGFIW010000138.1 GCA_024103195.1 Saprospiraceae bacterium
GCTCGAAGCGGAGGTCAAGGCATCCAAGTTCAGGAATACGCCCCACCAACCCGTGGAAATCCTCGCCCAGGGCGGCACTCCTCCGTTTCTTTATCATTGGTCGGACGGAGGCTCCGGGCCAATACGCGGGGATCTGGCCAGTGGCCAGTCTTATCTGGTGGAAGTGTCGGATGCCCACGGATGCGTGCAGGAGGTATCCTTCACGTATCAACACGGGTTGATAGGCCCTGCGCACGAACTGGCGGTATTCCCCAATCCGGCGAACGCGCATCTGCGGTTCCGGATGGCGCCTGAGGCGACGGCGACATCCGGTATGATCCGGGTCACCAATCTATTGGGACAGACGCTGCATGTGGCGCCCATGTCGCGCGACCAGCATCGGGACCTGGATATATCCCAATGGCCGGAGGGTATCTATCTGATCCATTTCGAGAGCGACCGGATTTTACAAACCCAGAAGGTGTTGGTCCGCCGGTAGGGAGTATCCGGAACGACATGCCATGGATGGGCAGGTAAAAGCATTGCCATACTCGTTTGTTCTCCTGTCCCGAAACCGGTGGTCGGTCGGGATAGCGGGAAAGATGACTTCGTCAACATTTCACGGTCCGTCGAATGCCTTAGGATGATGAAAAGCAAAGCGGAATTGCGAAGAAAGGGCGAGATTTTGAATATTGAGTCCCTGGAGATGTTCGAGCGGCTCATCAACCGGGACATCAAGTCCTATGACACGGACATGATGGTCATGCCGGGGACCCTGGAGGACAAGCACAAGCATTGTGACAGCATTCCGGCCTTGCGGAGACAGTTTAATCTGATTTACCTGTTGTTGGAAGGAGAGCATGATGTCAGGTTGGGGGCCAATCATTTGCAACTGAATCCGAATGATCTCGTCATAGTGCCTGAAAACATGCTTTATGCCAGTGATCATATCAAAAATTGCAGGGGATTCTGCATCCATTTCAAATCGGAATTCCTCCAGTCCCAATTGACAAGACCTCTGGCCGAAGAATTTCCGTATTTCCATTTTGATGCCCCGCATATCATTAATCTTGATGCCGGGGAAAGTGATAGCATTCAGGGGTCATTCAAACACATTATCGAAGAATACCACCGTGTTTCCGCCGAGAAAAATCATCTGCTTGGCCATCTCGTTTACATCTTGTTGTTGCGGGTACGTGAAGTGTACCGCAACCGGGTATCGGTCTTCAAGCGCCACACCTCCAGAAGCGAACAATTGGCCAACAGTTTCAAACTCCTGGTGGAGAAGCATTTTATTGAAAGCAGAAAAGTGAGCGATTATGCCGGCAAGCTGCACATCACCTCAAAGCACCTTTCGGAGGTGGTGAGTGAGACCTACGGCCGTACCCCATTGCAGATCATCCACGATATGTTGTTGCTCGAGGCCAGGGTACAATTGGGTTCTACCCGAAAATCCGTTTCGGAAATTGCTTACCAGTTGAAGTTTGAAGACCCATCCCATTTCACGCATTTCATCAAGGGGCGCACAGGGCTGTCCCCAATGGAGCTGCGCAAGAAGCTCTGAATTATACATGTCTTGCCGAAGATTTTACAACTCCGGTATGGCCAATGCGGCTTCCTTTGCCTGACAAAACAATGAGTCATGCAAGAAGGAGTAAACATTTCTGCCGTGGCGGAATGGAAGAATTTCGGCACCCCGGATGAGGTCCGCGAATTTCCGAAAGGGCGCCTTGAACTGATCAGGGTGGGAGGGGCCACCATTGGAAGGGGTGTATTCGAACCCGGATGGCGGTGGGCCACTTCGGTTCAGCCCATCGCCAAGACGCACAGTTGCGAAGCGCCTCATTTTCAGTTTCATGTGTCGGGCATCCTGCATGTGGTCATGGATGACGGCACGGCGTTTGACCTCAAACCCGGTGATGTATCTCTGTTGCCTTCCGGGCATGATGCATGGACGGTGGGAGATGAGCCGGCGGTCGTCATCGATTTCCAGGGCATGATCGATTACGCCAAACACCTGTAAAGCAGAGGACGGGTTTTCCGATCGTGTAGAAGGGTACCAAACATTCGGACGGATTTCTGTAGATTTATCCGTTCAATGCAATCCGTGTGAGGGCGCTCTTTGGGTTCCTGCTTCTTTCAGGCACGGCATTCGGGCAGGTGCCCAATGCGCAATTTGAGGAGTGGGTCATCCTGTTTGGCAAGGAGGTACCGGCCCATTGGAACTGCCCGAAGTTATGTCCCAACGCCAGCTGTGGGCCCTGCGACAAGGTCCAGACGGACCCGGACAATCTCGCCGTGCGTATCCGCAACACGATGCCTTGTGCCACCTCCATGGGACAGGACCAGGTCCGTGGCACGGGCTTGATAGAGACGTTTTTTGTCCCGCCTGGTGAAGACTTCCGGATTTCCTTTGATCTGACCATCGATTCGGTGGACGCCCCGGCAGAGTTCTTTTTCACCATCCGGGGCAAGAATAGCGGGTTTGAATGGAAAACATTTGCGGTCTATCAGACTGACAGCCTCCAGTCCGGTCGCATCGGGATGGATATTCACCTCGATATGCCCTACGACAGCCTGTATATCCTGTTCAGGAGCAAGGGACTGCTGAAGCCGGGTGCCACGAATCCCTGTGCATTGGGATACATAAGCGGTGTGGTGGATGATATCCGGACGGAGAAGATCGTGGGGGTGGAAGAACTCTTTGGGTCTGAGATCTCCCTGTTTCCCAATCCCTTTCAGGATCACTTCTACCTGAGAGGAGAACATCTCCTGCGGGGGTGGGAGATGTACAATCTCCTGGGGGCAATGGTCCGGACCGGGACCGGAGAAAGGGTGGACGGCTTGGAAGGCCTTGCGCCGGGTTTGTACCTCCTAAGGATACAAACGGATAAGGGCCTGCTGGTGAGGAAAATCCGGAAGGAATAAAAGCGGCCTGGAATCCCGATATACGGAGGATCCGAGGTGGTCCTGTTTGGAAGGGCTCGAATCTGACTTGGTTTTGTGTCAAGAAGGAACATCCACAGAAACCATTACATGACGCAGGCGGAATGGCCCGGGGGGTCGGATGGCCCGGCGGAGGTCTTTGGGGCAAAGCCGGGTATGTGGGGGGAGGCGAGAGATGGTATGTTTCGGGATGGGGCTGCCGGAAAGGCCGGAGAAAGGGGAAATCCCGGCAGTAAAGAAGGGTAATAGAGCCCTGGAGGCGCGTATACGGAAAAAATTTGGGCGAATCCCCCCATATTGTTTGGTGGAATGGAAAACTTAGTTTAACTTCGCTTCGATGATCGCATCCTGGTCGTTATTAAAATCGTATATTGGGCAATAGTGTCATTTGGACACGCATGCGTTGCCTTGTTTTAATATCCTGAGAATACCTTATAAAGGAATGTCTTGTTTACTTGATTTTTTTGATTGAACATGTATTGGCATACTACCTGCTAATCGCGTTAAATTGCATAAAGCAAAATAAATATTTATGGACCACGAAAAAGATATTTACTTCGAAAGGCACAGATATTGGCAAGATCTGGCCATAAGTCAGTTGTCCACAGCAAATAATTTCATGCTTACAATTTCCTTGGGACTACTTGCATTTTGTTTTGATAAGACAGTCTTTATTAACATGAAATGGTGTATTTGTACTTGCAAAATTGACTTGTCGCTAACCTTACATTTTATTTCATTAATATTCTTGACTTTTGCGATAATTTACGGTATGGCTGTCCTTGTTGCACGATTATTTGATTTTAGAATAACTCGAAACATTGTATTGACTCGGCAAAGATATTATGAGAATAACAAAAAAAGTATATCTTTGGAAGATGAAGAGATTGCAAAACTTCCTGATGATGAATTTGGATACCCGAACTTTACTAAAAGAATGAATGCACTTTATAAGGTACTTTTTTCTGAGATAGAGTTAATTAAAAAGGAGGATTCACTTAAAATTAAAATGGACAAACAAATGCTTGCCAAGTTCAATTCCCTAAGGGAATTATCTTTTATTCTAGGTACAATATCATGGCGCCTTCCAAGGTACCAAGCAATCTACCTTGGAATGGCGACAATATTTTATATTATATCACTTTGTATATGATTGTGGATATCGGCATAGTTCGGGATTAAGTAAAATCAATTTTTGAAATGGACTGGGTCTATTCAAATGAAATAATTTCAAGATAATGGATATCAGTAAAATTCGGGATTTCATCCCATAAACAACGTTTATTGTTATTGTATGTAGTGTTACAAAATTGATAACATTTTATGGTAAATTTATTAATATTATTGATTATATTTCTTTGTCAGAAATTATTTTCTCTTTTACAGATGATATCTTTAACTTTTTTAAAATTGCTATTGTCTAACGCGTTGAGCGGTTAGATTCAATAAAAAAAGATCATGCATATTCTTGATATTCAGTATCTTGTAGATTATTCCACCAATCTTGAAGATACCTCTATGCATGATCTTGCCACAATTTACGGAAA
>JAGFIW010000261.1 GCA_024103195.1 Saprospiraceae bacterium
CCGAATACCTGGGCAGGAGGGCTCCAGCTGAATGTCTGGGCACAAGTACCCGAAGTGCGTACCTGGACGACCTGATTGGTATAAATGACCGTGTCCCGGTTGAGAATGCGATCCCGGGGTATGTACAGCAACTCGATATCCGCCTCCGTAATGGCGCGGTCATAGATCCGGATCTCGTCGATATCTCCACGAAACCGCGTCTGGCCAGCGCCTACGCAAGGACTCGCCGCTATACTGAGCTGGGCACTGTTTTGCAGATTGACCCTTGAATCGGTATTGGCTTCCTGGACAAACAAACCGTCCACATACAGCAGAACTTTGGTGGAACGCCGCACCACGGCAATGTGATACCAGCAACGGTTGGGAGGAAGTCTTTCCGTCATGCTCACCTTTTTGTCGGGAGATTCGCTGAGCAATACCCCCAATTGACCTGTTTGAGGGGTGTAGGTGATGGCCAACGCCCGGTTTTCGTCGCAATCCTCCCGTTTGGAGAGCACGTCATAGGTGCCGGCCCCCGACGATGGCTTGAAGTAAAAACTGAGGCTGAAGTCCGTGGAACGGATCCGGTTGACGGAGATGTCGCCCAGCAAAGTGAGAAAATTCTGTACGCCGTCAAAACGCAAACCGTTCCCGATGGGCCCGCACACAAAGACCGTATCGCCATTGTGGAAAATCGTGTTGCCATATCCCGAATCGTCGAACAGGCTGTCCTGCTCGAAGGACAGATATCCCACCAGGTTGGAATTGAGTTGGGCAGGAAGCGACATCCCGGTCAGGGCAACCGCCAGGAGGACAAAAAGGGTCCGGATGAATAGCATGGGAACGGTTTGAATGATTAGAACGAAGTAAAGGGCTTCGGCATTTTGGATCAGGTGCCGAAAATCCCCTTGAGGCCATCCATGCCTCCGGGCAGCAGTTTGCCCATCCATTCCCGTACGGTTTCCTGCTCCAGCAGGGTTACCTGTTCCAATGCGTCGTTCACCGCCAAAGTGAGGTGGTCTTCCAGGGCCGACAGATCGCCCGACAGCGGGTGGTCTTCCCGGATGGAAATATCCGTCACCTTGCGGTCACCGCTCATCCGGACTGTCACCCATCCATCTCCGGATACCGCTTCGACCCGTGCCGCCGCCAGTGCGCGCCGGATCTCTTCCTGTTGTTGTTGCAATCGGTCAAACATGGTCGGAATTCTGTCACGAAGGTAGCGCTTGCCCCCCGATCGCCTGACCCGCAGGACTGCTGAAATCGTACTTTTGCCCCTATGGTGTTCAGACGATCCAATCGGCCGGACCGGGTAGCGTCCGAAATGACCTTCCTCGATCATTTGGAAGAGCTCAGGATGCACATCCTTCGTTCCGGAATCAGTATCGTGGTTTTCGGGATTGCCGTTTTCCTGGCCAAAGACTTTGTTTTCAACACCATCCTCTTCGGACCCCGGCGCCCGGACTTTCCTACCTATCGCGTGCTCTGTGCCATCTCCGATGCGCTTTGTATCCCTCCTCCCGATTTCGAGA
>JAGFIW010000143.1 GCA_024103195.1 Saprospiraceae bacterium
GTATCACTACAACCATGAGCGTCCTCACAGAGGATACCGGAATATGGGAAAACGACCTATTGACACGGTAAGGAAATTTATTCCGAAAACACCCTAAATTTGTTAGACATGAAGGTTAGTTGTACACGTGATCAATATAGCACCGGCCAAAGGTCCCGTCACGAGAAAGGCGGCGGTGATGGTGGCAGCAATGAGGAGGGGCATTCTCCAGAAAAGGGGCAACAGGGCCTGGACGGCTGCAGCGGCCAGGATGATCAGCATCACTTTTGGCAGCGCCAGGTGTTCTTCGACATGGTAGAGGTGAACGATGGCGGTCAGTCCGCTGAGGAACAGAAGGAACGTTATATAATCACTGGTGCGAATCCCGGACCTCAGGTCGGTGGAGTCGGCCTGGTCCGTATCCGTGCAGTGTGAAATGACCGTTCCTTCCTGATGTGCCATCCTTTACCTGAGATCGATAAAACCGGGGTCATTCAGAAGCGTGTCGAGCAGCGCCCTGGCAAACAACCTGTGACCTTCGGCATTCGGGTGTCGGTCGTTGGGTGCTACATACAAACTTTGCGGATCTCGTCCATCATAAATGCCGGTGAGATCAATGACCCGATAGCCCATTTGCGTGACCATGGGTTTGATATAACCCACTTCCTGATTGAGGGTGGGCCGGAGTCCTATGGTAGGCCAATATATCCAAACCGGACGGATTCCATGCTGTATGCATCGCTGATGGAATAAGCGGTAGCCATTTTCGAGGACTTCCCTGGCGAAAGGTTCGAGGGCTTTCATAATAGCAAACTCGGACATGTCCGGTCGAATACCTGCACGAGCCACGATGTCCTCAAGGAAAGGGTAGGGCATCGGTATTCCCTTTCGGGTGGCCAGTGCTATGTCTTTGAGGCATTTTTGCATGTCAACACCATGGGAGATGTATGCGGCGTAGTCAGCCTGTCTGTCGCCAAGGCGCAATTTGTCGAAATGAACGACCGCATCGATCAGATCATAGCCCGAGCTGCCGGCATTGATGAATTCCATGGGTGTCGGGGGTGGGGATGAAATGGACATATTTTCCATTACCTCATCAAAGACCTCCTCATCGCCCACACCTGAACCACTGACAAATGAGCCTCCAAGAAATATCGTTCGGATAGTGCCGGGCGCTGGAATAGTGGGATATTCCCTGTCGCGCAATCCGGATGAATTGATACGGTAGGGTTTACCTTTGAATTGCATTTTTACCCCCGGTTTGTGGATAATCTGCCGAAAATCGTCCACTTCAAGAGCCCCTTCCGTATAGCGGAATTGCTCCCTTTGGGGCGTGGCCATTTGAGCCAGCGGGTTGGTCAATTCGTTGCCGATCAATATCTCCGTATAGTATCCTTCAATCATTTTCTGTTCGTCGGCGGCGTTCAGACGACCGGTAAGTATGGATGACATCTCCAGAGGGGTATGGCGGTCAAGCCATTTGTGGACAGCCGGGACGGTCACAAGAAGCATCGAACCTGTCATCAGCAATGCCCAAAATGAAGCCATTGCGGACGGAGGAGAGGGGTTTACCCATCGGCTCCATTGTCCCTTGACGGCAGCGCGGTAGAGAAAACCTCCCACGATCCAAGTCGTCAACAGCAGGACAGCCAAAAGGGCATACTGTTTAACTGGACTTTGTAAGGCAAGACGTATAGGAGAAAGCCATTCGGACAGATTTCCGGCCGACCACAATGACCACAGGACACTCATGAAAAGGAACATACCCAGTATCCTGGCCGTGTTCGCGTAGGCATTCACCCAATGAGACGATGGTGTCTTTCCCCGCTTTTTCTGCAGATCCATCCAGGCATTTGTGGCCACAAGCAATCCGAAAATACCCCAGAAAAGAATGTCAACAACGCGTACCGGAAACCGGCCTTTCAGCCAAAACCACTGGAAGGAATGAAGCAGCCAGGTGATGACAAACAGCACCAGTATGGTCAAAACGACGGCTCTGGAATTTCCCCAATGGCGCAGCCTGAAGTACACGGGATAATAGAATACTTTGATGAGATACTCCCTGAAGTAAATGTTGATTCGGCGCCAAAGATCGCTGAATCCTGAAGCCAGGAAATAATTGTTGAATACAGGCGGAAGATCATATCCGCACAGACATAGTATACCGACAGATGTGTGAAAAATGCCCGACAACCGAATAATCAACAGATAATTGGTAGCCGCATAGGACATGAAGCTCAACAAATCATTGACCTCATTAACGGGTGTCAAAAGGTGTGAATAAAAGAACCGGTAAACGACCAGGTGGAACAGCCCCAGTGTGAGCCATTGTATTCCTTTTTTGTATACAACCCATCCGGAATCTCCCGTTTGGCTGTTCAGGAATGTCCGGTAATCGACTACGGGAAAAAGAAGGAGACCATAATTGGGAAGCATAAAGAAATAACTGATATCCCGAATCAATGCCGGTTTGTCTTTTTGATGGGGTTTGTCATACAGAAAGACGGTCAAGCGGAACATGAACATGGAGCCAAGTATGGAAATAGCTGCCAGATGAGGTTGAATCCCTTGCCAGCCGGAGGCCATGGCAGTGATCAATGCAACCCCCCATATTCCCAGTAAAAGATATCGGAGTTTCCACGGTTGAACATAAACCGTGATCAGGATTGGAAAGAGGCCGGCTGTAATGACAATGAGTGTATTGGGCAATCCGGTAATAAGAAGGAGGGCTACCCAGCCGGCTAATACAAAAAAGTGTGGCCTAAGCCTTCCCGGCACCCAAGGCTGGATAATGAATGCGCCCAAAAGGGTGATAAGTATTTCTTTGAGATGAAGAGAAGGTTCGAGATCGTAAAGGTGGACAAGGCCCACCAGCAAGATGAGGTGTGTCACCAGAAATCCATGGACAGGAAGGATGCCGGACATACCAGTTGATGCGGGCATGAAAAAAGTGGACAGACTTCTTTTCATGGACGATCTGCTTTTATTGGGTTCAGCCTCCATGTTGGGATTGAAGAATGAAGTCCCGTGTCAGGACACGAAATAGTTCTTCTGCAGCGAGTTGGTGCCCCAGGGCATTCGGATGCTGATCCTGGCGGCTGACTTTCAATTCCTCGGGCGGGTAATGGTCATATATGTGGACCATGTCAATAATTTTGAATCCAGCCTTTTCGGCAATGGCTTTTACCTTTTCTTTTTCAGCCAGGATGTCAGGGCGCATGACTATTGTTGGCCAGTACACCCAAACAGGAACAATACCGTTCTCCCGGCAAAGGCGATATAATTGATCATAGCCAAATCGCAGGATGTCCTCTTCAAAAGGCTCGAGCAAAGCCAACATTTCCGGCTCTGACATGTCCTCGGTTAGGCCGCTTTCCCGGACAATTTGTTCCAAAAATTCAAAAGGAACAGGGATGTTGCTGGAAAGACAATGGGCCTGTTCTCTCGTATTCTTGATCAGGTCTTTGCCCTGGGAAAAATAGAAGAGGTAATCGGGCCTGAACCTTGCCAACTTTTGGTCTTCAAATTGGATGAGCACGTCGACCAGGTCATAGCTTGGGCAACTGAAGTTGAGGAATTCGTACTGTATGGTGTCCGTCAGGGCATTCATTTTGTTTTCCAAAATCGGATCAAAAACTTCCTCGTCATGGACGCCGGAACCTGTGATGAATGACGCCCCGGTCAATAGACTTCGTATGGTATTGGGCGGCGGATTGAGGGCGTAATCTTTATCACGTCCTCCCCAACGATTAATGGTAAACCGTTTGTTCTTGAACAAATAAGAAGTATTGGGTCGCATCATCAGACCCCGGTAGTCATATATCTGGATGGCCCCTTCCGTGTTCTTGAATTGATGGGCTTTGGCAGTAGCCATGTCGGCCAGAGGATTGGTCAGGTTGGTGCCAAAAAGAATGTCGGTATAGTAGCCCTCGATTTGTTGTTCTTCATCGGCTTCTGTAAGTTTGGCCGTCAGGAACCCGTCAAGGGGAAGCGCGTACTTTTCGCTCACCAATTTGGAAAAGGCAGGAATCTGGAAAATGCCGAGCCCTGCAATCATGGCGAGAGACCAGAACGATGCCATTCTGGTGGAAGGGGCAGGATCGAAAACCCGGTCGAAGGGCTGTTTGTCATGCCACTTCAACAACAGGCTTCCCAGCACTATGATGGCGAGCAGAGTTGCACCCATGGCCAGATATTGATATAACGGGCTCTTGACAGCCTTTTCGGCATACCGGATCCATTCTCCTGCATCCGCCGCCGACCAAAGCGACCAAAGTATGCTCATGACGACGAATGTAAACAGGATATAGGTCGCCTGTTTCATAGCATGGGACCAGGTCAGGGTCAAGGGACGTGCCCTTCGAACTTTGAGTTCATATACCGATGTGGCAGCCACCAGGATTCCGAAAATGTTCCAATAAAGGGCATCTCCCGTTTTGATGGGGAAATCACCTTTCAGCCACAACCATTGAAGGGAATGAAGCAGCCATGAGATGTTGTAAAGCAACAGAATGGTTACGACCATGCCGGTAACGGTGCCCCAATGCCGGAATCGGAAAAACAATGGATAGTAAAATACTTTGACCATGAAATCCCTGAAATACGCATTCAGCCTCCGCCACAGGTCGCTGAATCCGGCAGCCAGAAAGTAGTTGTCAAATGTGCGTGGCAGATTGAATCCGAACAGGCATAACATGCCGACAACCAGATGGAATATTCCGGACAAGCGGATGACCAGCGCATAATTGGTGGTGGCGTGCACGAAAAAACTATAGAGGTCATTGGTCTGTCCAAGGGGAACCAAAAGGTAATAATAAAGAATCCGGTATACCACAAGATGAAATATCCCTAGGATGATCCACTGCACCCCTTTTTTGTAGATGAGCAAATCGTATTCATTCAGATATCGCTGGAGGAAAGACTTGTAATCTACAGCCGGAAAGAGAAATACCGACATATTGGGCAGTAAAAAGAAGTAGGATGCATCCTTCACCCAGGGTGCCGGTTCTTTCTGAATGGCAATTTCGTGCTTGTATATCCATAGTCGATAGATAAACATGACCCCAATCGTCGAGACGGCGGCAAAATGGGATTGCACCCATTCCCAGCCGGAAAGAACCGCTCCTGCCAAACAGGTCAGTAACAGGCCAAGGATCCAGTAACCCATGGCATATGGCCTTACGTACCGGGCGATGCCAAACAATAATCCACCTGTAAATGCCACCAACAAGGCATCTATTGATCCCAATGTCATGAAGAGAGCGGCAAAGCCCAGGGCAAGGAACCAATAAGGCCGTAGTGGAGGGGGTAAAAAGACATGAATCACAAATCCACCGGCCACAAGAAGGCTCAATGGGTAAAGATGGAGAGTGGGTTCGATGTCAAAGGACTTGATGAGCCATATCCCGGCGCCCAGTTGTGCCAGAAGGAAGGCAAATGCCAGGTATCGTTCTGATTGGCCACTGGCCTCCGGGCGGAAACAGGTCATCAGGGAAGGAAAGTTATGGCCGGTCATGATGGTTGGAAGTCGACGGTTGGGAAGGCGGAATTCCACACCACCGGTTGGTCACAAACAGGCTGGCAATCACCTGAATGGTGTTGATACCCCCGGAATATTGGCGGAGAGCCGGTTGTAGGATGAGAGGCGAGAAAAGCTACCATTACATATGATGGAAAAGCCAAATTTCATGCCAAGCCCCTGGCAAGGAGCTCATGCCTGGTAACAAGGAGTTATCGCGGATTTGGCAATAGGGAGCGTTGAATAAGGACTTTGGCCAGCGTATCCGCCATCAGGGAATGGGCAAGGGCATTGGGATGCATATCAAACCGACTGACCGTCAATGATTCCGGGTCCAATCCCTTGTACAACGGCTCCAGGTCAATAAGTTCAAATCCCAGATTCCTGGCGATTTGT
>JAGFIW010000174.1 GCA_024103195.1 Saprospiraceae bacterium
GTATCACTACAACCATGAGCGTCCTCACAGAGGATACCGGAATATGGGAAAACGACCTATTGACACGGTAAGGAAATTTATTCCGAAAACACCCTAAATTTGTTAGACATGAAGGTTAGTTGTACAAATAAGATTCAGGAGGAAGACCTCCATTTGGGTATTTGACAGATCCTAATCCAGCGCCTTGAGGTGGATGTCCATCCGGCCGCTGAGCAGGAAATCCAGCACCATGCCCTCCGGCGTCAGCAGGATATCCCGGAGGCGCAGGTCCAGGGGGCCGGCATCGAGATGGATCCAGGGTCCCGGCCGGGTTGTGTTGATGGTGCGCCGGATCTCCTCCGCTACCTGGTTCATATCCTGACCGAGGGGGAAAACCAGCGCTTTCCCGAGGGTGGAGCGGATATTGGCCTTGAACAGCCAGGAGGCTGACCGGTGCAGGACGTTGCGCGTCTCGACATCAAAATCCAGCGCAGAAAGTTCCACCTGATGGGCTTCGTTGTTCAAAACGGGTTTGCCGCGCAGGTGAACGGTGCCTTTGTAGGCACCGGTCAGGCGCAGGGAAGCGATGACATGATCGCTCTGGCCGAAGAGGTCGATCCCTTCGACGGTCACCTGGCGTTTGCCTTCACCGAAGGTCTTGCCGATGAGGTTGTTTTCGGCCAGGCGCTCGGCTTCGTCATAGGGGATCTCGGTATGGATCACCAGGCGCAGGCTGTCTCGGTTTCCTGCGGCCGCCGCAAACCGGGGGTCGATCTCCGGATCGATCAGGGTCGGCGGACCACCGGCTTTCAAACGGGAAAGACCGGACAGATGGACGGCGCTGTGCAACCCGTTGGGGTCCGTCACAAATCCTTCGATCCCGGCCACCCGCGGTTCAAACCGAAACCAGAGATTCATGCTTTCGCTGACCTGAATGGGTCGTCGCATGACGGTCCAAAGCGGCGCCAGGAGTGCGCGCAGGTCCACATTCTTGCTGATCTGGTCGTCGATGGCCCGGGTGAGGCGGGGACGGCTGTAATCGAGCAGCAGGCCGGTGAGGGCGCCCACGGGGATCTGGAGCCCGGCGACCTGGGCCACGGGTTTGCGGATCCAGTCGTAGCCCTCCAGCGTGGTCCAGGTCTGGACCGTCCAGTCGTCCCGGATCTGGAACAGGGTGTGCAGGGTGACTTCCAATTCGCCGTTGGCTTTCAGGGTGGTGAATCCCAGAGACCGGGCGACATGGACGTCGATCGGGATCACGGACCGGATTTGCTGGCCGGTCAGCTCCACACGGATGTCGCGCTGCACCTTCATGGACCAGGAAAGACCGTCCTTCGTGGTTTCCGGACTGACAAATGACTGGCCGGTGACGCCCTGCCGGATGATGCGCTGCAGATCCTGGTGCGTGATCGTCACCGGGATGTGGAGACTGGAAAGCGGTACAGCGAGAGGGTTCATGTCGTAACGGGCCTCCGGGCGGGCCGGTTGGGGTGTTTTGCACTGGACCAGCAACAAGGACAAAATGAGCAAAACCCCGGTTCGCATGTTGTGTCAGAATACGCAGGCAAATGTCTGCAAATCCCGGCAATGGCCATACCCGTATATCGCGACAGGGGCTATCGCTCCGCAGCCCGGGCCTTCTTCGGCGATCCGTTGTCTTTCGTGATCCGGCGCCAGGAGGAGCTGGGTGATTTTTTCCGGGTACGGATCCCTTTCCGGCGATTGTATATCTCGACGGACCCCGCTTTTTTCGAGGAAATTCTCGTCCAACGACAACGCCAGTGTCGCAAGAGCCCGGCCTACCATCAGATGCGTATCGCCCTCGGCAACGGTTTGCTGACCAGTGAAGGGGATTTTTGGCTGCGGCAGCGCCGGCTGATGCAACCCGCCTTCCATCGGACGGCCCTCGAAAAGCTCTACGCCGTCATGCGGGAGGAAACGGCCCTTTGGCTGGACGACCTGGAAGACCGCGTAAGGCGTGACCCCGTGGTGGATCTGAGTCGGGAGATGACACGCCTCGCCTCCGGCATCGCTTTGAAAACCCTGTTTTCTTCCTCGCCCCGTCGCGATGACAGCGAGGTGGCCGCCGAGATTCTCCGCACCCAGGCTTATGTGTTGTGGCGCCTTGAAAGGCCCTGGCTGACACCCTTCTTTCCCCTGCTGGCCAACAACCGGGTGTTCCGCCGGGATATCCGGCGGTTTGACGACATGGTGTACGGCCTCATCCGCGACCGGAGGGCCGACGGTGCCCAGCGACAGGACCTGCTCGATCTGCTGATTCACGCCCGGGATGCCGATACGGGTGCCGCAATGACCGACCGGCAGATCCGCGATGAGGTCATCACCCTCTATGTGGCAGGGCACGAAACCTCGGCCAATGCCCTCGCCTTTGCGTGTCATCTGCTGATGCAGCACCCGGAATGGGCCGACCGATTGGCGGGGGAAGCGGAGCAGGGATATAGCGGAAGTACCCCGGACGATCAGGCGCTGGGCAGACTCGACCTGGTGAGGCAGGTGACGGAAGAGACACTGCGGCTCTACCCGCCGGCGCACATCATAGGCAGGGAGGTCGCCGAGCCGTTTGACTGGAAAGGGGACCGGCTGGCGAAGGGCAGCATCCTGCTGATGAGCATTTACGGGCTGCACCGCAATCCGGCGCTGTGGGAAGATCCGCATGTCTTTCGACCCGAACGCTTTGCGGCGGAACATGCCGCAGTCCGTTCCAAATTCGCGTGGCTTCCTTTCGGGGCGGGTCCGCGCCTGTGTATCGGGGCCCGGTTTGCCATGCTGGAGATCCCCCTTGTCCTGAGTGCGCTTTTCCGGCGGTTTCGTCTTCTTCCGCTGGAAGGAACGGTCATGCAACCTGCTGGTCTTCTGACGCTCAAGCCTTTGCCGGCCGTTGAGGCGCGGCTGGAGGTGCGATAGCGCCGAAACCGGGGGAGGTGGTTCACCCCACCAGCCACAGCGCCAACAGGGTCACCAGCAGGATCTGGATGGCGAAGATCACCACGCCGAATCCCATGGCGATCCGGCCTGTCGCGAGGAGGTGACGGATTCCGATCTTCATACCGATGGCGACCATGGCCAGGGTGAGCATGACCTTTCCGGTCCACTTCAGTCCGTCGAGCCAGGCATCCGGCAAAGGAAAGAAGGAGACGGCCGTCACCGCCAGGAGGAACCCCCAGATGTAATAAGGCAGTTGCAGATGCTGGCGGACGGAGGCATGCCGGTTGACCATCAGGTTGAACGCAATGAGCGCCGGTGCCAGCAGGGCCACGCGGCCCAGTTTGACAGTGATGGCGAGATCGCCGATGGAGTCGTTGATGCCGTATCCCGCGCCGGCTACATGGCCGACGGCGTGCAGGGTGCCGCCGAGGAGGGTGGCGACCACCGTTTCTTCCAGGGGAAGATATGGCAGGAGCAACGGCATGAGCAACATGCCGGCGAGGCCGAGCAGGTTGATGACCGCGATGGCGATACCGGCTTCCTCCTTTTCGCGGGTCACACTGCCGGCCAACGCCGCGATGGCGGAGGAACCGCAGATGGCGGTGCCGAATCCTACCAGCCATCCAGTGGAAGTGCGGCACCGGAATACCCGGGCCAGGACATGGGTGAGGACCAGCATCACGCCGACGGTCACCACGAGGAGAGCCAGGGTGCCCCATCCCAGGGAGCCGATGTGTTGGTAGCTGATCCCGAATCCGAGAAAGATGATCGATAGATTGAGGCCTTCGCGGCCAATGGCATCCACGCCAGGCTGGTAGGGTGGAGGGAGGGTAATGAGATTGCCCGCCAGGACGCCGAGTAACAGTCCGAGGAGTACCTCGTTCATCCCGGGCAGCCAGGGCCAGGCGATAAAGGCGGCGCCGGCCAGTCCGGACACCAGCAGAAAGCCGGGCAACAAACGGATCGGGTTGGAGGACAGCCGCACGGCCGCAAAGGTAACGGGATCGGCGTGGCGGGGTCTGTGACCCGGATTACAGGGGAATTTACGGTGGACATTCGCCCTCCAACGTTAAAACTATGGCGGACGATGTGAGCGAACCTCGGGCTCCTGTCCGAGGCTTGGGACAAGGCGCAAAGGAATACCTGTGTCTTATTTGGAAGAACATTCATCAACACCTTTGGGCTATGTGCCATTTCCTGGTCCTGTCCCAATCGCCGGCAGGTGCAGGATGCGTGTAGCTCTGGATTGGGTTGTTCCTTTTTGACGCGCCAAAAAGGAACCAAAAACCTACATGGCTCCGCATGCAGGCAGGACGCTTGTCGCCGTAAGGCTCGCGGTGCTCCAGCCAATGATTTTGAGGTACTGGAGGTCCGTCATTGCGCCTGGCGTAGGGCCACTTCGAGG
>JAGFIW010000185.1 GCA_024103195.1 Saprospiraceae bacterium
GTGATGGTCTGTTTGGAAGCGTCCGGAAAGAGAAGGACGCGAAGTCCGTTGTCGAGGTCATACTCCGTGATTCCCTCGACCGACGTCACTTTGACCGGCTTGGACTGGGCGCTCAGTGAGGTGGCGGCGAGAACGGAAAGGAGCATGAACGTCAAACTTTTCAGCATGATGATTTGATTTTTGCAGCTATCAAGATAAGGCCCTCCTGCATAGCGGGCACGAGCTTTAACATTTATTTAGCGCAAGGGTTCCAAAGGCTCGACGAACGGCGGGAAAAATCGGACCAGGGCATAACGTCCGTTTACCCGGGAACACCGTTGCACGGTGCCTGCCGTCGCAGAGCGGACTCAGGCCCCTTCCAGCGCCGCAGCACCGCCCACGATCTCGCTGAGCTCACGCGTAATCGCTTCCTGACGCGCCTTGTTGTAGGAAATCCGGAGATCCTTGAGCAGCTCTTCCGCATTCTCCGACGCTTTGTCCATGGCCGTCATGCGCGCGCCGTGCTCCGAGGCATGGGTGTCGAGCAGGTACTTGAAAAACGTCGTTTTCAGGATCGAAGGGACCAGATATTCCAGTAGGCCTTGCTGGTCGGGTTCGAAGATGTAATCGGCCCGGCTCTTGCGTGTCGGTCCTTCCGGGGTACTGACCGGCAGGAAGGTCTCCACTTCGGGGAATTGGGTGGCCGCGTTCTTGAACCGGCCATAGACCACTTCGACGACGTCCCAGGTCTGGTCGGAAAAGCTCTCCATCAAACGGAGGGCGACCTGCTCGGCTTCCTCGTAGGTCAGTTGGGCAAAGAGATCGGCATGGTCTCCGATCACGTTGGCGCCTTTGAGGTGACGGCGAAAGTAGTCATGGCCCTTTTTGCCGATACACAGCACGCTGAGGTCTCCCCGGCGCAGGTGGTCGCTGTAACGGGCATGGATCCTGGCGTTGGCGGCCTTGATGATGTTGGCATTGAAGGCGCCGCAGAGGCCTTTGCTGGAGGTCACGACGACCACACACACCCGGCGGATTTCCCTGTTCTGGCCGTAGCGGGACTCCAGATCGCCTTCCGCGCTGCCCAGGATATTGCCGAGCATGATGTTGAGCCGGTCGGCATAGGGCCGCATTTCCACAATGGCCTGCTGGGCCTTGCGCAATTTGGCGGCGGACACCATTTTCATGGCTTTGGTGATCTGTTGGGTCGAGATCACCGACTTGATCCGCTCGCGTACTTCCTTGAGATTTCCTGCCATGACGGGCCTGTGGAGTTTGAGGTCAGTAGTGCGGGATTACCGGTAGCCGGCGGACAGCTCGGCGGCCAGGGTTTCAATCGTCCGGAGGTCCGACTCTTCGAGTTTTCCCTGACGCAAATTTTCGAGGATGCCGGCGTGCTTTTGTTCCAGCGTATTCAGGAAGTTCTCTTCAAATTCACGCACCTTCTCGACCGGCACCTGGCGGAGCAGGCCTTTGGTGCCGAGGTAGATGATGGCGACCTGTTTTTCGACAGCCACCGGTGAATACTGGGGCTGCTTGAGGATTTCCACGTTGCGGCGGCCCTTGTCGAGAATGGATTGGGTGGCGGCGTCGAGGTCGGAACCGAATTTGGAGAAGGCCTCGAGTTCGCGAAACTGCGCCTGATCCAGTTTGAGGGTACCGGCCACTTTCTTCATGGACTTGATCTGGGCGGCCCCTCCGACACGGGACACCGAGATCCCCACGTTGATGGCCGGGCGGATGCCCGCATTGAACAAATTGGATTCAAGGAAGATCTGTCCGTCGGTGATGGAAATGACGTTGGTGGGAATGTACGCCGACACGTCGCCGGCCTGGGTTTCGATGATCGGCAGGGCGGTCAGCGAGCCTCCGCCCTTGACAATGGGCTGGCCAGCGGCATCCTTGGCGTTCCGCAGCGAATCGGGCAGGTCATTCATTTGCCGGGCGATCTCGTCATTGCTGATGATCTTGGCGGCGCGTTCCAGCAGACGGCTGTGGAGGTAAAAGACGTCGCCGGGATAGGCTTCCCGGCCGGGCGGGCGGCGCAGGAGGAGGGATACCTCGCGATAGGCGACGGCCTGCTTGGACAGGTCATCATAAATGATCAGGGCCGGCCGGCCGGTGTCCCGGAAAAATTCGCCGATGGCCGCACCGGCAAACGGCGCATAAAACACCAGAGGCGCCGGGTCCGCCGCGCTGGCCGCCACGATGACGGTGTAGGCCATGGCCCCGTTTTCTTCCAGGGTTTTGGCCACCTGTGCGATGGTCGAGGCCTTCTGGCCGGAGGCGACGTATATGCAGAATACGGGTTCGCCGCGGTCGAAAAACTCCTTCTGGTTGATGATGGTATCAATGGCGATAGCCGTCTTGCCGGTCTGGCGGTCGCCGATGATGAGCTCGCGCTGTCCGCGACCGATCGGGATCATGGCATCAATGGCCTTGATCCCTGTCTGCAGCGGTTCGTGGACGGGGCGGCGATAGATGACACCCGGGGCCTTGCGCTCCAGCGGCATCTCGTAGCGGGTACCGCCGACGGGGCCTTTGCCGTCGATGGGCTCACCGAGGGGATTGACGACGCGGCCGATCATGGATTCGCCGACCTGGATGGAGGCGATACGGCGCGTGCGGCGCACGGTGGAACCTTCCTTGATCCCGTCACCGGGACCCATGAGGACCACCCCCACATTGTCTTCCTCCAGGTTGAGCACGATAGCCTGGACACCGGTCTCGAATTCAACCAGTTCACCGGCCTGTACGCTGGTCAGACCATAAACACGGGCGATACCGTCGCCCACCTGAAGCACCGAACCGACTTCTTCCAGTTCGACCGTTGAAGACAATCCGGATAGTTGTTGCCGCAGGATCGCGGATATTTCATCGGGTTTTACATCGACCATGATG
>JAGFIW010000198.1 GCA_024103195.1 Saprospiraceae bacterium
TGGCACTCCGGGTGCCGTTGATCCCCTGGACGCCGGGACTGACCGCCCTGCCGTCCGTGAAGCTGAGCTCGGGCAAATGGCAGGTGGCACAACTCATCGTCGAGTCGAGACTGAGCCGCTTGTCAAAGAAAAGCCGGCGACCCAATGCCACCCCCGCCACCGTCATCGGATTGTCGGCCGGTATTTCCAACGCCGGAAAATGATCCGGCACATCCACCGCCAACGGCTGCGGATCGTAGGGGATATGGGTAAGGTCGCAATCCGCACAATCCGGTTCATTCCCGTCCTTGCCGCAGCCCGCTGCGAAAAGGGCCATCCAAGCGGCCAGCACCAGCAAACCCCGCATGGTTTCAGTCGTGGATGGTAAGCGCCGATGCATAATTGTTCATGATCACCAACATGGCGGGATTGTCGGGGTTGTGGGCAGAGCTCTGAGCCACGATATCCCAGTACCCCCCGCCTTCCAACTTCAGCAACGCCTTGACCTGCAGGTCGGCGGTCAGGCGTTTGGTGGCGCCCTTCTCCACCTCCATGGCCAGGGGCAGGGTCACCTCCCGGTAAAGGGGCGTCCCTCCGGCATGGTAGGCGAAGGGCAGTTCGTACACACCGTCACCCTGCGGATCGGAAAGTCCCTGGAGCTTGGAGAATATGTAACTGTCCCAGGCATCCCAATACCGGTTGCCGGCCACCCCCAAAGGATGCAGGCTCGGGTAGTCCTGCGGCGTGGTGGCATTGGTAGCGGCATCCAGCCCGATACCCAGGATCAGACCGGTGTAATCCCCGGACGGAATATCTTCAAATCGAATGGTAATGCCCTGCTCCGCAGCGGCCGCATCGGTGTTGACCGAAGTGAAATGAACCAGCGCCACGCCATCGGACAAAGGCACTTCCGTACCGTCCGTGGCCACCAGCCGGGCATTCGACAGCAGAAAATCCATTTCGGCGAATTTCAAATCCATGGCGCCCTCGTAATCCACCGGCGCATTCATGACCAGTGGCTGGCCTTCCCACAACGCGCGGAAAACGATATCCACGGTACCAGGCCCGTCCGTGTCTTTTTTCTTTTCACAGGCAGACAGACCCGCAAGCAGCAACATCGCTACGGCCCAGAACAATCCCTTCTTCATGGTTTGATGTACTTGATCAATAAAAGGACGGAACCCACCTAAAGGTTCCCTCAATACAAAGATGCACGCACCTGCTCCATCCAGTTGGTGTCGGGCATCACAGAAGGTCCCGAAAGTTGTTGCAGGTCAAACCAGGCGCCGTAATTCACGGTCAGCGGAAGCTCGAGCGCACTGCCGATGGCTATGACCTGATCGGAGGGAAGAGTCACCTTCAAAGGGCCGTAACCCCGCCAGAGGATGGTGTCGCCGGATATGCCGGTCAGAAAGGCGGCCTCCACGGCGGCAAATCCCGTGCCGGTGGTCCAGAGATCATAGGGGTTGTCCCGCAAGGCATGACCGGATGGAAAATGCTCCGGGTTCTGCTGGTCGGAGGGGATAGCCAGACCCATCAGGAAGGAGACGGAATCCAGGCGCCCGCTCTCGATGAAAGAGCCGGCCTGCACCCTCGATACATCCCGGGTGAGCAGCACCTGATCCTGGCGGTACCACTCCCCGTTGATGATCATCGAATCCAACAGGCGGGCCGGAGCCTTGCCTTCGAAATAAAGGGTGAAATCCGACAAAAGGATCAAGGGCCGGACCAGACGCCAGGACTCTCCGGCCGCATTGGCGTAGGTGAAAGCAGGATCGTGGACCTCATCATCCACCTGGTGGGTGACGACCAGCGTCAGCCGGGGCCAGGTGCAGCAGCAGTTTTCATCGGCATCCGCGCGAAAATTTTCGGCGCGCACATCGAGGCATCCTTCCACGGGTTCGAGGCATCCGGACAGTCCTGCCCAAAGCCAAAAAAACGGCAGTAACATCCAGGTCTTGCGGAGGTCAGGCTTTGCCTTCATAGACGCGCGTGATGATCTTCTTGACCTGGGCCGAAAAATCCTTGCCCATCATCCAGTGGTAATATTGGGGTTCCCGCTGGAAGATGTCCCGTACCGGCTCACCGGTGTATTTGCCGAAATTGAAGACGATGTCTCCCCGGTCGTTGTAACGAAGCCTTTGGGTGGCGTCGAGCAGGCGGGCGTCATTGGTGAAGTCGTGCAGGGATTGCACATCGGGATTGACCGGTCGCGATACGACGGTGCCGTCCTCCTCCACCAGGTCTGTATCCCGGTATCGTTGCAACTGCCCCTGGAGCACGTCAATCGTGGCGCGCACGTCTTCGAGGGCATCGTGGGCCTCCTCGAAATCCCGGTCGCAATAAAACCGGACGGCGGCCCGCAGGGTACGGGGTTCCATTTTGTAAAAGATGCGCTGCACGTCAATCATCCGGCGACCCTCCAGTTCGAAATCGATGCCGGCCCGGGCAAATTCCTCCATCAAAAGCGGAATGTCGAACCGGTTGGAGTTGTAGCCGGCGAGATCCGAATTTCCGATGAAGGCGTGCAGGTCTTTGGCGATTTGGGCAAACAGCGGTTTGTTGCGCACCATGTCCGGGGTGATGCCGTGCACCCTGATGGCTTCTTCGGGGATGGGCACACCGGGATTGACCAGCTCGCAACGCTCTGCGGGCGGGCGTCCGTCGGCAAAATATTTGACGATGGCGATCTGGAGAATCCTGTCGCGGAGGACGTGCAGACCGGTGGCTTCGAGGTCGAAAAAACAGAGGTCTCTGTCCAGGGCAATTTGCATGGGGAAGTGTTAGCGGAGAGGAACGAGCAGCGTATCCATCCCGGGTGAGGTCCAGGAGGCCATCTCGCCCCCGGCGGTGCCAAAGATAAGCAGGCCTTCCGCATCGGGCAGATTGAGCAGGAGGTCCCGGGCGCCGTCCAGCCCCTTCACCATGCAGGCCGTGGCCAGCGCGTCGGCCGTCATGGCATCGGGCGCCACGACGGAAGCGCTCAGCAGGGCGTTGCGCTCGGGGAATCCCGTCACGGGGTTGATGGTATGGCTGTAGGTCCGCCCGTCCACATGGTACAGATTGCGGTAATTGCCGGAGGTGGCCAGGCCTTTGCCCGACAAGTGGATGGCGGTGTACATGGCCTTGAGGGAGGCCGATTCCTCGGGCACGTTGACGCCCAGGGTCCAGGCATCGCCCCGGGGACTTCGGCCCCATCCCCGCGCTTCACCGCCGATGTCCACGAGGACATCCTCCAATCCCTGCGCCAAAAGGAATTGCCCGACCACATCAACGGCATATCCCTTGGCGATCGCCGAAAAATCGAGTTGGATCCCGGGCAAGGGTTTGGATAATGTGCGGAGCGCAGGCGACTCCAGGCCTGTAACAGCCGCCAGACCGACGAGGGTCAACAGGCTGTCCACCATCAGGCTGTCCACCCGGGTCACCGGCTTCTTGGGGGTGTAGCCGAATCCCCAGTAATTGACCAACGGCATGACGGTGGGGTCAAAGGCGCCATCCGTCAGGGCATGGATTTCCCGGGACCGGATGAAATTGGCGGTAAAGTGGGGCTGCTCGCCCTCCAGCGTATAGGCATCCACGGCCTGGTTGAACCGGCTGATCGTCGAAGTGGGGATATAGGTGGACACCTCGGCGTTGATGGCTTCCAGCAGGCTGTCCACCGATCCCTTGAAATCCCGTCGCTCCGGATCGGCATAGGTCACCTTGTAATAGGTGCCCATGGTCTCCCCCTGGATCAGCAGATAGGCGTCCGGGTCGGCCGCCGGGCGAACGGAGGGCCGGCAACCGGTCATGAAGGCGGTCAGCACCATCAACAGGCACAGCCTGCCACCTGTGAAATTCGGCATGTGGATCATGGCACAAAGGTAATCCCGGAACAGAGGTGCGGGTCTCACCGGAGGTCGAGCATTTGTCCCCGGTGGTAACACACGCGGCAGCGCGCTTCGTATTCCTGCTTCTCGCCGAGGAGGACCGTCTGTTCACCGGCCGACAGGCGATAGGAGTGGGTGGCCAGATTGCCGCAATGCCGGCATATGGCGTGGACCTTGGTGATGTATTCCGCCATGGCCAGCAGGGCCGGCATGGGTCCGAATGGCCGTCCTTTGAAATCCATGTCCAGACCGGCCACCACCACCCGAACCCCTTGCAGAGCCAGGTCTTCGCAAACGGAAGGGAGCTGCTCGTCCATGAACTGGGCCTCGTCGATGCCCACCACCCGGGCCTCCCCCAACAGGTCCGGAATCTCACGGGAATGGGAGACAGGTACCGACAGCAGACTGTTGGCATCGTGGCTCACGACTTCCTTTTCGCTGTAGCGGTTGTCGATGGCGGGTTTGAACAATACGGTGGGCTGTTGGGCGATGCGGGCCCTGCGGATCCGGCGAATGAGTTCCTCGGTTTTCCCGGAGAACATACTCCCGCAGATCACTTCGATCCAGCCGCTGCGCTGGCTCCGGAAGGACGGCTCCAGAAACATTTCCCTATTTTTGGTGTACCAGGCATTGTCGCCCGGACGTTATCGCTGCAAATAAACACATTCCCCCCAAACCCGCCCCCATGGATACGAATCAGGCCCGGCTCCTCCTCCACAAAATCCAACATCTCTTTGAAACCATCGACACGCCGGCCGGTGCGCTTTCGCGGATAGAACGGGATTTGCTCAAGGATTACACCCGACAGTTTTATGCCTCCCTCACGGCGGAGGAGGCCTCTGTGAAGACGGCGCCGCCCGTCGAGGAAAAGCGCACACCGGTCCCTCCGCCATCACCGGAACCTCCGGCCGTTGACGAAACGCCTCCACCCCGGGAAGCGGCGCCTGCTCCTGCCCCCGAACCCAAACCCGAGCCACAGATCGTCAAGATGCCTGTCGTCGAACCGGTGACCGTGGAGGAAACCGTGCCTCTGCATACCGATACGCCGGTCAGATCGGCCGCCTCCACCAACGGGAACGGCCACCGGGACACTTCGGCGCTGTTTCTGCACCACGAAGCGCGCGACCTCTCCGACAAACTTCGTCTGAGCCCCATCGAGGACCTGTCGAGGGCTATGGGCATCAACGAGCGCTTCCTGACCATCAACGAGCTTTTTGGCGGCGAACACGAGGCGTTCGACAGGACCCTCCGCACCCTCAACAGCCTGCCTACCTTCGCCGAGGCCCGCCATTTTCTGGAAAATGAGATCATTCCCCGGTACGGGTGGATGGACGACAAAAAGCTGAAAAAAGCACAGGTGTTCATCCAGCTCGTCCAGCGCCGGTTTATCTGATCCCATGCAGGAGGAACGATCACCCGCGCAACCCTTTGCCGGACCGTTTTGGACAGCCGTCCGAATGGTGGCCGTCCTGTGGGTCATCCACCTCCTCCGGTATCTGCCCCTGTTCCCGTGGCCGGCCACGGATCTCGGTATTTATCCCCGGCGCCTTTTCGGCCTGAGCGGTATCCTGACCGCCCCGCTGACGCACAGCAGCTGGACCCACCTGACCTCCAACTCGGTGCCGTTGCTGGCCATGATCACGGTGATATGGGCGTTTTACCGAAGAGTGAGCTGGCCGGCTTTCCTCATGGTGTACGCCCTGACGGGCGTGGCTGTGTGGATATTTGCACGCCCCGTCTTTCACATCGGGGCCAGTGGCGTGGTTTATGGACTGGTGTCCTTCGTCTTCTGGAGCGGCATATTCCGTCGCAGCCTCAAGTCGGTGGTCCTCGCCCTCATCGTCGTGCTCGTTTACACACCGATGTTTGCCGGGGTACTCCCCAATCAGGAGGGCATCTCCTGGGAAAGCCATCTGCTGGGCGGATTTGTCGGCATTTTTGTGGCCTGGTGGTTCCGGCAGGACATCGAACCCGAGGAACAGGCACCGCCGGCCTTGCCGCAGGAGGAGCTCAGGCCCTTCCTGGACCCCGATACCTTCGAAAGGACACGGAGCGAACGGGAAGGGTGGTGAATGAATGAATGGCCATTGAACCTGCCAATCAAAAACATTCTTCAGCCTGGATATATCCGGATGTTATGAAAGAGGGGATCATCTAATGCCAGGACACGGATTACCCCATTCGTCCACATTTGTGTTGTTTTTTGCATTTATTCGTACGTAAAAATGTATTTTTTTACATTTTTATGGACATACCGGGATGACGACGGAGGCCTTACCGGTTTCGCCGTGAGCATACGTCTTTCCGATCCACGGCGCTGACCGTATCTCGTCCGATGGATCCAGGAAAGGGAAAATCCCAGACATGAAGGGCTTAAACAAATGGCCACATTCCCCACAGCCGGATCGATGATTTTATGGAAATGGACAATGGTCAACCCCATCGGGGTTGGTTTTTCCCTTGTCGCCATAGCCCCGGGTTGCACCCGGGGCTATGGGGGTGGACCCCTCCGGGGTCCCGTCCCCCTGGATTTTTTTCCGGCCTCGTCCACGCCATGCAAAAGAAAATCCCGTTTCCCTCCCGACGGACCGCACGGGCATACAGCTCGACGTCTGAGGGTCGAGACGAAAAAGATTAATGTCAGAACAAAAAACGTCGCCGTACAGCTCGCCACTGGCACTGAGAGGGCCAACCTATCAAGTGTGCGCCTTTTTCAGCGGGGTGCAGGAACGAGCAATTACTCCTTTGCCAGGCGAAACAAACTTGCCCAGGCCCCGAAAACCACGCCCGCTGAAAACCAGCGCCGGCCCTCGAAGTAGCAGTCCCCCAGGCGCAATGACGTACCTCCAGTACATCAACATCATCGGCTGGATCACCGCGAGCCTCACGGCGACAAGTGGTTTTTGGTTCCTTTTTGCCACGTCAAAAAGGAACATCCCCTGACGGACCTCAAGGGCATACAGCTCGACGCCGAACGGGCGAAACAAATCAGCCTGGCACCAGGTAAAAAATTATCTGCACGTTTACCAATCCTTGGAGGCTTAGTAAACGTCATGACCTAATAGGTCGCCGTACAGCTCGCCACTGGCACTGAGAGGGCCAACCTATCAAGTGTGCGCCTTTTTCAGCGGGGTG
>JAGFIW010000201.1 GCA_024103195.1 Saprospiraceae bacterium
CTTCCTCCTGCCTGCCCATGCCGCCTCAACGGCTGTGCAGGGCAATCCGGTTGCCTTCGGTATCCGTGAAAACACCCATATACCCCACATCAGGGGCAATCATTTTTTTGGGTACCACGATTTGGCCCCCGGCCGCCTCGACACGCGCCAGTTCAACGGCTACATCACCGGAAAATGCCGTAAAGTAAATGAGTACCCCTTCCGGAGCAGGGTGATAAAAGTCGGGATGAGCCACCAGCGAGCCTCCGGCCCCCGTGCTTCCTTCCACGCCGGGAAACCAGGCCATGTCCAGCACACCCATGGGGTGTCGCTCCAGTTTGATCCCGAAAACGGATTCATAAAAAAGGACGGCGCGGTCCATGTCCCTGACAGGTATCTCGAACCATCCGACCGGGTTGTGTGTGAAATTCATAGGGCAATTTTTTATCGGATAATGATCTCTACGCAGCCTCCCCTCCCTGTCACAATGGAAAGATAAAATCATTTTGCCCGGATCGGGCCTGTTTGTCGCACGTATTCCAGAAATATCTCGGTGAATTGACCTTCCCTGATCCCTTTGATCCGCACCTTCATGGCCACGTCACTTACCCGGGTATAGGTGATTTCGGAAGGGAATGAATAGTCAGGATGAGAAAACGTCCAGCTGTTTTTGTCCTGGCCGGTGAGCACATAATCCACCGGCTCTCCTCCGTCTCGATCCTTGACCCGCTGGGAAAAAACAACCCGGTCCCCTTCGCGGTAAAGCCGGATCTTTTCCGTGGGCACTTTCATGCCATCCACGGCGGCATAACTCTCCCCCTGCCATTCCCGGCCTTCCGGATGCCACGCTTCATAGACCGCCATTTCCGTATCCAGCAATTTCCAGGTGCCTTCGATCCAGGCAAACTCACGGATGATGTCCTTCCCGCCATCCCGGTGGCAGGCACCTGCAACAAGTGTCAACAGCAACAGGGCGAAAATCCTCATAGGGGCTGATTGTCCCCCGAAGGTAAGGAGGAATGGAAAACACAAGGTCCGCCTCAACGGAAGGCCGCATTGATCTCATCCAGGGCGCGGCTTCCGGGGCAGAGATCGTGCTCCCGCAAGGCATTGAGCGGCGTGTCCACCGTCTGCAGGGTCGCATGCAGATCCTCGCTGTCGGGCTCGATGTACAGCAGCCCCGTCACAATCTCTCCCGTCATGCTCGCCTGGTGAAGCCGCTTCATGGTGGACAGACGGTCCATCGGATCCCATTCGGTCGGGAGTTTGTGCAAAACAATCTTGGAACCGTCGTGCATGGCCAGTTCGCGGGCCGTGTTTTCCGGATACCGGACGGTAATCTCTTCGGCAGGCGGCACAAAATCCATGGTGCCGGCGGCGTGGTTGTGCTCGCGGACATACTGGTAGGATTTGGTGGAACCCAAATTGTTGTTGAAAGTCACGCAGGGTGACACCACGTCGAGGAAAGCAAAGCCGCCGTGCGACATCGCCGCGCGGATGAGGGGAACGAGCTGGGATTTGTCGCCCGAAAAACTCCTGGCCACAAAGGTGGCGCCCAATTCAATGGCCAGCGATGCCAGGTCGATGGTGGCGAATTTGTTGACCGACCCGCTTTTGCTTTTGGAGCCCACATCCGCCGTGGCGCTGTCCTGCCCTTTGGTGAGTCCGTAACAACCGTTGTTCATCAGAATATACACGATATTCAGATTGCGGCGGATGGCATGCACGAACTGACCCATTCCGATGGAGGCGCTGTCGCCATCGCCCGAAACCCCGAGATACAGCAAATCCCGGTTGGCGAGATTGGCGCCGGTAGCTACGGAGGGCATACGCCCGTGGACGGTATTGAACCCGTGGGACTGGCTGAGGAAATAGGTGGGGGTTTTGGAGGAACACCCGATACCGGATAGTTTGGCCACCCGATGGGGTTCTATGGCCAGCTCGAAACAGGCCTGCACAATAGCCCCACTGATGGAATCATGGCCGCATCCCGCACAGAGGGTACTGAGCCCGCCTTCGTAATCCTTGAAGGTGTATCCCAGACGATTGACCGGGAGATCGGGGTGCCTGAAGGTCGGTCTAAGGTATGTCATGATCGGAAGTGCATGAAGGGTTTGTCGGACGGCAGTGACTCAGACGTTCACGGCAGCCGGCCAGTGTTGGCGTATTTGCTGGTAAATCGTGTCCGCCGGTATCGGAAATCCGTCGTAGTGAAGCACCGGGATGAGTTTGTGGTTGGGCACATCCAGCTCCTGGATCAACAGGGTGCGCATCTGGGCATCGCGGTTTTGCTCCACCACATAGACCCGGTCATACCGATCCAGGAATGCCCGCACTTCTTCATGGAAGGGAAGGGACCTGATGCGTATCCCCTCGACAAAAATGCCTTCCTGAGCCAGTTGGTCGCGCGCTTCGCGGGCGGCATGGGCCGTCGTACCGAAATACAACATACCGGCTACCGGCTGACCCTTGCAGCGCAACAATTCCGGAGGCGGTACCAACCGGGCTGCCGTGGCCCATTTGACCATTAGCCGGTCCACATTGCGCTTGTAGGCATCGTTGTCCTCGGTGTAGCGGGCATATTCATCCTTGGAGGTCCCGCGGGTAAAAAATGCGCCTTTCTGGGGATGCGTACCCGGAAGGGTGCGATAGGTAATCCCGTCTCCGTCCACATCCAGGTATCTGCCCCAGGTTTTGAGTTGTTCGAGCTCTTCGGCGCCGAGCACTTTGCCGCGGTCAAAAGAGCGGTCATCCTTCCAGGAGAAGGCATGGCAGACATGGTCATTCATCCCCAGATCGAGATCCGTCATGACCAATACCGGCGTCTGCAAACGCTCGGCCAGATCAAAGGCCTGGGCGGTCAATTCAAAGCATTCTCCGGGGTCGGACGGGAACAAAAGCACATGGCGGGTATCGCCGTGCGAGGCATAGGCCGATGAGATCAGGTCCGCCTGCTGGGTCCGGGTCGGCATGCCCGTCGAGGGACCACCCCGCTGCACGTTGACCACCACGGCGGGGATTTCGGCGAAGTAGGCCAATCCGAGGAATTCGGTCATGAGTGAAATACCGGGGCCACTGGTGGCGGTAAATGCCCGGGCCCCATTCCAGCCGGCCCCAACCACCACACCGATGGAAGCCAACTCGTCCTCGGCCTGCACGATCGCAAACCGGTTTTTGCCGGTCACCGGATCCTTCCTGTATTCCTCGCAGTAGGCGGCAAAGGCATCCATGACGGAAGTGGACGGGGTGATGGGATACCAGGCTGCTACGGTTGCTCCGGCATACAGGGCTCCCAGCGCCGTCGCCGTGTTGCCGTCCACCATGATCTTGCCGCGGTTGAGATCCCGCTTTTCCAACCTCAGCCCGAGCGGACAATCAAAATGTTCCAGGGCATAATTCCGGCCCAATTCCAATGCCTTGATGTTCATGGCGATCAGCTTTTCCTTCTCGCCAAACTGATCATGCAGCAACGCCTTGACCACTTCCGGGTCCAAATCCAGCAAAGCCGTCAGCGCCCCCACATAAATGACGTTTTTCATCAGCAACTGGGTCCGCGGCTCGGGAAAATGCTCCATTCCCATCCTGATCATGGGAATGCCCAGAAACCGGATATCCTCCCTGCGCCATTCGGGCGGGAGCTGTTTGGAATCATCATACACCAGATATCCGCCCGGCGCCACGGAGCGGATGTCTTTTTCCATGCTTTGCGGATTGACCGCCACCAGCAAATCGATGCCTTCCCGGCGGCCCAGATAACCCTTCTCGCTGACCCTTACCTCATACCAGGTGGGGAGACCCTGGATATTGGACGGGAAAATGTTCTTGGCCGCCACGGGCAATCCCATCCGGAAAACCGCTTTGGCAAACAGTGTATTGGCACTCGCCGAACCCGTTCCGTTCACATTGGCGAACCGCAGGACAAAATCATTCACACCACTTCGAGAGGCCATACCATGGAGGCTTTTGCCGTTTGATATCCGAATTTCTGCATGTCCCACGCCGCCGTCGGACAACGCTCTGCACACAATCCGCAGTGCAGACACACATTTTCATCCTTGATCATCACCCGGCCCGT
>JAGFIW010000217.1 GCA_024103195.1 Saprospiraceae bacterium
AATTTGACAAAACCGAGGACCTGTTGCAGCGTCTCAAACGTTGAAAATGTACCTTTCCCCTGACGAAAGTCTTGTTTCGCCCTCTCCTTCCAAACCTGATATCTCCATTATCCGCATGAAGTATTTCTGGATCCTGTTGACCCTTGTCTCCGCTTTTATCCCTGCGCAAGCGCAGCAAGTCGGTTACCTCAATTCCGCCCAGGTCATGGCCCTTCTCCCTGAAGTCAAAGAAGCCAATAGCCAACTTGAAGTCTTTCAGAAACAATATGAAAGCCGCCTCAAGACAATGGTAGAAGAATACCAGAAAAAAGGCATGGAGCTGCAGCAGAGAATACAAGCCGGTGAAGTGGCCCCCAAGGCGCAGGAAGAGGAAATCGCCAAACTCCAGGCCGAGGAACAGAACATCAACAACCTTGAGCAGGAAATGCGGCAAAAAGTGGCCGAAAAACAGGAAACCCTGGTGTCACCCATCATCCAGAAACTTCAGGAAGCCATTGATACCATTGCCAAAGCGGAAGGCTTTGTCTATGTCTTTGACGCCAGTCCCGGCAACGGAATCCTCCTGTATGCAGACCCCAAGCTCGACATCACCCAAAAAGTGATGGACAAAATGGGCATCAAGCCGGAACCGGAAGCCGAGTGACCGGTGCATCCCGCCAACCGACCTATCGGCATTTTTGACAGCGGTATAGGAGGCCTGACGGTCGCCAATGCCGTCGTGCGTTTGTTGCCGGAGGAACAAATCATCTATTTCGGTGATACGGCCCATATGCCCTACGGGGACAAATCGGCCGACGCCATCCGCTATTACAGCCTCCGGATCGCCAAATTCCTTTTGGAACAAGACTGCAAAATGATCGTGGTGGCCTGCAACAGCGCGTCTTCAGCTGCCTATGACATCCTGCTGGATTTTTTTGAACACCGCGCCTTGTTTGTCAATGTGGTGGATCCGCTTGTCGACAAGGTCGCCGAATCCGGCCATCGCCGTGTAGGCGTCATCGCCACCCGCACAACCATCAATTCGGGCATCTACAGTGCCCGTTTGCGTGACCGGGTGCCGGGTATCCAGGTTTGCTCGCTGGCCACACCGCTGCTGGCGCCCATGATCGAAGAGGGATTCGTCCATGATGCCATCAGCCGTTCCGTCCTGGACACTTACCTGGGGGATCCTTCCCTGAATGGCATCGAAGCCCTTCTGTTGGCCTGCACCCATTATCCGCTTATCCGCCCCGAGATCGAAGCCTGGTATCAGGGAACCACCGCCATCTATGACAGCACGGATGTCGTGGCGGTCGCCGTGCGCAAACGCCTGACCGACACCGGTCTCTTGCGCCAGGATCCGCGACCGCCTCACCGTTTCTACGTGTCGGATTTCACCCCTTCCTTTGAAAAAACCACCCGGTTGTTCTACGGCCAGGAGCTGCATCTCGAGCACTTCGGGCTCTGGAACTGAAGCATAAGTTCGGCGGTAAGGACAGATACGGCCTCCCGCCGAACGAGGTTATCCACACTCGGAGAAACCGCAGCTTTTACAGGTCAGACACCCTTCTTTGTAAATCAAGCCGTCCGGGTCGCCACAATGGTCGCAACTCCGGTGCGAAGGTGCCGTACCATCCGGGATGAACTGCTTGAGTGCCCGGGCGACACCGTTTTTCCAGGTGTTGATATAATCCTCGGGCACATTGAGACTCTCGATCAGATCAACCGCATACGCAATCGGCATGCCGTGACGCAGCACCCCGGATATCAGCTTGGCATAATTCCAGTATTCCTTGTTGAACGAGCGGGACAAGCCCTCAATGGTCACATTGTATCCGTCGCGGTCCTTGTACCGGAAATCATAGCGCTTGTCGCCATTCTCGTCCCTGACCTTGATGACGCACCCGGAACTGACATAGGCAGGCAGGAGGAAGGTGTCATCGGCACGTCCCGTGAAAATCTCGAATGGACGACCCTCGTACAAGCCGATGACGGCAATCCAGGGTTCCGAGTTGTTTTGGAAGCGAATGATGCGCGCTTCCAATTGGTCGGGACGTCGCGGCGGAAGGGTTTCGGGGAAGCCTGCATGCGTCGCCGATTCTTTGGAAGAATGGCTGACCAGGACACCTGACCGGGATCCCTCCCGGTATATGGTACAGCCCTTGCACCCGCTTTGCCAGGCCGTTTCATAGATTTTGCGCACCAGTTCTTCACTGGTCTCTTCGGGGATGTTGACCGTCACACTGATGGAGTGATCCACCCACTTCTGGATAACACCCTGCATATGCACCTTGCTTACCCAGTCCACATCGTTGGCGGTGGCCTTGTTGTAGGGTGATTTCCTGATCAGGGTCTCGAGCTCTTCCTCGGGAAGGCGCATCGCCTCCTCTGCCTGGTAACCGTTGGCTTCCAGCCAGGTGAGAAACTTGTGATGAAAGACGATGTATTCCTCCCAGTGGTCGCCGACTTCATCGACAAAGGAAGTTTTCCTTGTCAGGTCATTGGGATTGATCTTGCGACGGCGCTTGTAATGGATTTGAAATGCCGGTTCAATCCCGGAAGTCGTTTGCGACATAAGGCTGGTGGTTCCGGTAGGAGCAACCGTCAGCAGGGCGATATTGCGACGACCGTAACGCGTCATTTCCCTGTAAAGCCCGGGGTCGGCCTCGCGAAGGCGCGCGATGAACGGATTGCTTTCCTCCCTGGCCGTATCGTAAATCGCGAAGGGTCCGCGTTCTCTGGCCATATCCACGCTGGAGCGGTAGGCCGTCACCGCCAGCGTACGATGTACTTCCTCGCTGAACCGTGTGGCTTCTTCCGTACCATAACGATATCCGAGGGCGGCCAGCATATCGCCCTCCGCCGTGATGCCGAGACCGGTCCGTCGACCCTCCACACACGTTTTCCGGATCTTCTGCCACAGTTTGCGTTCCACCATTTTGACATCCTGCCCCTCCGGATCCTGCTCGATCTTCTCCAGGATGCGATCGATCTTCTCTATCTCCAGATCGATGATGTCATCCATTATCCGCATCGCCTGGGCAACGTGTTCCCTAAAAAGATCGAAGTCAAACCTTGCCTGCGGCGTAAACGGCCGGTCCACATAGCTGTACAGATTGATGGCCACCAGACGGCAACTGTCATACGGACAGAGCGGGATTTCACCACAGGGGTTAGTGGAAATGGTCCGGTATCCGAGGTCGGCATAACAATCGGGCACCGACTCCTTCAGGATGGTATCCCAGAAGAGTATACCGGGCTCGGCCGACTTCCAGGCATTGTGGATGATCTTGCTCCACAAAGTAGCCGCATCCACTTCCTTGCGGATGACGGGGTCCGGGCTGTCTACCGGGAACTGCTGGACATAGGGTTGGCCGGCCATGGCCGCTTTCATGAATTCGTCGTCGATGCGCACGGAGACATTGGCACCCGTGACCTTGCCGGCTTCCATTTTGGCATCGATGAATTTTTCGGCATCGGGGTGGCGCACCGAAATAGTCAGCATCAAGGCGCCCCGGCGTCCATCCTGGGCCACCTCCCGGGTAGAATGGGAATACCTTTCCATGAATCCCACCACGCCGGTGGAAGTGAGGGCGGCATTTTTCACCGGGCTGCCGAGAGGCCGCAGGTGAGAAAGATCGTGGCCGACCCCGCCGCGGCGTTTCATGAGCTGAACCTGCTCTTCATCCGTCCTGAAAATGCCTCCATAGGAATCATCCTCATTGCCGATGACAAAACAGTTGCTGAGCGAGGATATCTGGTAGGGATTCCCGATGCCGGCCATCGGGCTACCCTGAGGGATGACATAGCGGAAATCTTTCAGCAGTCCGTAGATCCGTTCCACCGGCATGGGACCGGGATAGCGCATTTCAATGCGGGCCAGTTCCGCGGCAATACGGCGATGCATGTCATCCGGCGTACGTTCATAGAGATGGCCGTAAGAATCCTTGAGCGCGTATTTGTTGAGCCAGACCTGCGCGGCGAGCTCGTCCCCGCCAAAATAAGCGACAGTTGCGGCCAGGGCCTCCTGATAGGTGAAAGTGGCTGGTGTTTCGATCTCTACTGGCATATTAAATGTATTTTGCATATGTCCGAATGGACTGTGAAGGTAAGTGGATTGTGCCTCCCTCTTCGGGAGTCATCCTTATATATTTATACACAGCGTGTGGATAAAAATTCGGCACGGGTACCCGCTCCTGACAATGCGCGTTTGATGGCCGTTTCTCACATGCCGGAGACGTCGATGTGGTCTTTTTCCGGCAGCAGGAGGGATACTACGGCGACCGGGGCATTCGTTTCCGGGAGGTGAAATACGGCACATTGAAGTGGAATGACGGGGCCCGGAAGGTCACATGGGCATTGATCCTTCTTTTGAGCGGAGGAGGCCTGGCGAATGCCCAGTCTCCCAATATGTGGGAAGTGTTTGCCAAAGTCAGGTTTAGCGATACCTACGTGCGCGAATTCAGGGACATTCTTCCCGTCCCGGAGTTCGGACCCGCGATCACAGTCTGGGATGGCAAGGAGATTTCGCTGACCGGATATGTCATTCCGGCAACGGAGGCGCCCGGGTTTGAATGGATCATCCTGAGTCGCTATTCCTTTGCCAACTGTTTTTTCTGTGGCAAGGCAGGTGTGGAGAGCATTGCGGAAATACGGCTCAAAGGCAAAAGGCCCTTCTTCAAAAACGACCATCTCTATACCTTTCGCGGCAGGCTGAGACTCAACAAGGATGATTGGAATCACCTCCATTTCATCCTGGAGGACGCCGTCCTTGTCCGTTAGCCTGACTGCGTAAGACTGCTCAAGCACTGATGTCCGTCTGTCACTCCGAAAGCAGAATGAAAATCTGTTTTGACGATCCCTGGAGGGTCGTTCGGTTTGACCGCACCCCATGGTTTCGCTACATGACCGGACACGGATTGCGTGGTGTTGATTTCCTGGCCATCTGGGAGGGAACGGTGTACTTCATCGAGTTGAAGAATTATGCGCCCTATCGCCCCGGTGTGGCGCCTGTTCTCCCGGATCCCTCCACACTGATCGCCGGCATGGAGGTGAAAATGCAGGATACCATGCGGATGACCGGCATTGTATACCGCACGCTGGAAAGGCACTGGATGTTCCGGGTATTTTGCCAATGGTCCCGGCGAGTCCCGATTTTGCGCCATTGGGAAAAGGAATGGTCTTTCTGGATGGATGTCCGGGAGGCCGTGGCAGGGCATCGGATACAGTCATGGCTTGTCCTGGCCGGCTACCCATCCTGGCCGGAGCATCCTCCCCTTGCCTTCGGGGTCACGCACCCTGAACCGGGTCTGAATACCTTAATGCCGGGCCTGCATGTCGTGGCATGATGCCTTTCTGGCGCGGATGTCCCAGAAAACGGATATTTGCACCGGGATTCTACCTCCGGCATGAAAATAGTGATCGCGGGAGCAGGCGATATCGGCTTCCATCTGGCCAAGCTGCTCTCCTTTGAACAGAAGAACATCGTTTTGATCGACATCAATGCGGAGGTGCTGGAATACGCCCAGTCCCATCTTGATGTGCAGGTCATTCGGGGCGATTCGGGTTCGGTGGGTGTGTTGAAGGAGGCAGGAGCCGAAGATGCAGATCTTTTTCTGGCCGTCACCACCTCCGAAAAAACCAACCTGGTAACGGCGATCCTCGCCAAGAAAATGGGCGCCCGGCAAACCATTGCCCGGGTGTCCAATATTGAATATCTCGATGCCGCCAACAGGGAGCTCTTCCAGGAGTTGGGCATTGACAGCCTGATTTCACCGCGGGCGCTTGCTGCCCAGGAAATAGAACGCCTGGTCAAGCAACGCTCCCTGACCGATCACTTCGAATTCGAAGAAGGCAAGATTTCCCTGTTCGGCATCACTCTGGAACACCATTCTCCCGCCGTCAATCGGACCATTGACGAAATCACCGCCCATCACCCCGGCATACGGTTCAAGCCCATCGCCATTTTGCGCGGGCACCAAACCATCATCCCGCGGGGTGGCACCGTCCTACTGCGCAATGACCACCTCTATTTTATCACCAGCCGGCATCAGATCAAGGAGGTCCTTTCCCTGTTCGGCAAGGAGATCCAGCCCGCCCGGAGAATCATGATCGTGGGCGGCACCGATGTGGGGATCCGCACCGCTGAATTACTCGAAAAGGATTATCACGTCACCATCGTCGAGGACAACAAAAACATCTGCAAGGACCTCGTCGAAACCCTCAAAAAAACCCTGGTGGTCAAAGGCGATCCCGGCAATATCGAACTGCTTCGGGAGGAGGGTCTTGAACAGATGGATGTATTCATTGCCGTCACCCCCAACTCGGAAACCAATATCATCACCAGCCTGATGGCCAAGGAGTGCGGTATTGCCAAGACCATTGCCCTGGTGGAAAATGCCGATTACACACATATCAGCCAGAACATCGGCGTGGACACCATCATCAACAAAAAGCTGATCGCGGCCAACAATATCTTCCGGTATGTCCGCAAAGGCAAGATCGAAGCCATCACCAGTCTGCACGGCGTGGATGCGGAGATCATCGAATTTGTGGTGCAAAAATCCAACCGGCTGACGCGGGTGCCGTTGCGGGAATTGCATTTCCCGGAACACGCCCTGATCGGAGGCGTAATCCGCCGGGATGAAAGCATGATCCCGGACGGCAATTTCCAGTTGCAACTGGACGACAAAGTCATTGTCTTTGCGCTGCCGGAGGCGATTCAGGCCGTTGAAAAAATGTTTCGCTGATGATCCTGTTCCGGGACGCGGGTCACGTATTGGGGATCCTTCTGATCATCCTGGGCGCAGGCATGCTGATCTGCCTGCCGGTTTCCCTATTTTACCGCGATGCCCAACATAATGCCCTGCTGCTCAGCAGCGGGGTGACCGTCGTCGCCGGTTTTCTGCTTTTCAGGCTCCGCCGCCGCACCAACCTGCAGATCAACAAAAGGACCGGCTACCTGGTCGTCACCATGGGCTGGATCGGGATTTCCCTGTTTTCCATGCTGCCCTACCTGTTCAGCGGCAGCCTCCAGCATGTGGCCGATGCCTTTTTTGAGTCCATGTCGGGGTTTTCGACCACCGGCGCCAGTGTTATCGCTGACGTGGAAAATGTAGCGCCAAGTCTGCTCTTCTGGCGCAGCTTCACCCAATGGATTGGCGGCATGGGCATCATCGTACTCTCGGTAGCCATCCTGCCGCTCCTCGGCATCGGCGGTATCGAGCTTTTTGTGGCCGAAGCTCCCGGACCTACCAGTGACAAAATCCATCCGCGGATCCAGGAAACAGCCAAAAGATTGTGGTACCTGTATGTGGGCCTCACCTTTGCCGCTTTTGCCCTCCTTTATGGGCAGGGCATGAGTGGTTTTGATGCCATCAATCATGCCATGACCACCATGGCAACCGGAGGATTTTCGACCCGCAACGCCAGTATCGCTTACTGGGACCATGCCGGGATCCAGTACACGATCGTCTTGTTCATGTTTCTGGCGGGTACCAACTTTACCATCCTTTATTTTTTCATCACGGGCCGGTGGCGTCGCGCCTGGGCCAGTTCAGAATTCCGTTCTTATCTCCTGGGCACCGCCCTATTGGTCTTTTTGGCGATCACCCTCTTTCCCCTTTACCAGCGGCATTTTTCCGAACAAGCCTTTCGCGACATCCTTTTCCAGGTCATATCCATCATTACCACGACGGGATTTGTTACCGCCGACTACACTTCCTGGGGCAGCGCCCTCACTTTCATTTTCTTCCTGTTGATGTTTTCCGGTGCGAGTGCCGGCTCTACGGCGGGAGGTATCAAGATCGTCCGTCATATGGTCTTCCTGAAGAATTCATGGCTGGAATTCAAACGCATCATACATCCCCGGGGCATGGTCCGCATCAAAGTGGACGGCCAGGTGGTCGCTCCGCGCATTCTCACGCACATCATGGTCTTTCTTCTCGTTTATATGGCCACTTTCGGTTTGGGCACCCTGGCTCTGACGGCTACCGGAGTGGATCTGGTTTCTGCCGGTGGGGCCGTAGCGACTTGTCTGGGAAATATCGGACCCGGCATCGGCAATCTGGGTCCCATGGATAATTTCTCCGGCGTTCCCGATGCGGGAAAATGGATCCTCGGATTCATGATGTTGTTGGGACGTCTGGAATTGTTTACGGTGCTGGTCCTGTTCACGCCATTTTTCTGGAGAGCCAATTGATGGGCTCCTGCCTAAGCGCCGTTGCCCAAACCCATTCTGCGCACAAGTTCCAGGGTGTGGTGCCCGGTATCCCATGCCGTCAGACGCTCTGCCCTCCTGGCGGCCTCCGCTTCGGATACAGGCAAATCCCAACATTTGGATATTCCCTCTACCCACTCGTCAGGGGTGGAGGCCGGCAGGCACAGATCCTCCCAACCACTGCCCCTCATCATGGCCGGACTGGCCAGGAGATGTCTGGCCTGGTAGAGACTGGCAAGGAGCTTCAACCGTTGACCGGCTGACTGCCACCCGGGAAGGAGAACCACCTGGGCTCCCCGGATCAGACGGTCCATTTCAGGTCCGTCGGGATTGGCCACCAGCCGCACGTGGGGCATACGGGCTGCGGTCTGCCGGAGGGTCTGCCCGGGATGACGACCCGCCACCACCAAAGGGAATTTCAACCGGGAAAAGACCTCACGCATCAGGAAAAGCGCGGCTTCGCGGTTCTCGGGTACGGCCAGATGACCGTGATACAAGGCGTATTCCCCGGTGCCATCTGACAGGCATACTTCCCGGTAAGGATGCGCGGGAGGCAGGAGAAAGACCCGCTCGACGCCATACCTGACGGCCAACTGCCTCTGTTCTTCCTGACTGATGGCCGCTATCCAATGGGCGTGCCGGAGGATTTTTTCAAAGCGTTGCAGCCGCATCGCCTCTACCCTGAAAAAGGTCCGGATGACCGGGTGGGTTGTCCGGCTTGCCAGTTGTCTGTAGTAATCATGCTCGACATTGTGCATCCGCACGACCGTCATTCGACCTGACAAAGCCGGATGTGCCAGGAAAGCCGTTGTATGCAGACCCTCGAACAGCACAGGGTCCCGGTCGGCCACCAAACGCTCCAGCAAGGCGGGGTTCCGGCGGGAAGCCACGATATAGGGCCTGGTGACTGACAGCAAATCCCTCCACAGCGGCCTGGTGTAATAATGGACCTCGGCGCAAACATCCTGCAACTCGGGTGCCGGGGGACGCCGGTATTGCCAGACGTGCAAAATCACGTCGATGCCGAGGGCATGCAAGGCCATGAGACGGTACCATATATCCATGGCCCCGCCGTAATCCGGAGGGTACGGCACGTCAAAAGCCACAACATGGAGCCTACGGGAACCCATTTCCGCCCAAAGGTAGACCCCCCGAATCATTCCCCCGTTGCCGCTATCTTTGAGGGTCCGGCGCCGCCTCCAAAACGTACCGGAACCTGCCTCATGACCGCGACCCCTCCATCCCTTCTGCTACCCTCCTGGCTGGAGCGCATTGACCGGGTGACTGCCACACTGAAGGAGAAGTGGGCCTCCGCTCCGGACGGATGGTGGTGGCTTCGTCCTGCCCCAGATCAATGGAGCGCTGCCGAGGTGCTGGACCATCTGATACGAATCAACCGGAGTTACTACCCTTTGGTCGAAGAGGCAACCCGGGGCAACCTGCCCCTCCACCCCATCACACGCCTTCCCTTCCTGGCCAAATGGCTGGGTCAATTCATTTTGAAATCCGTTTCCCCTGATCGCCAACGGAGGATGAAAACCTTTCCCGTCTGGGAACCGGTCGTTGCCGAAGGGCAGGGTGACCCCCTGGCCGAATTTGTCCGGCAGCAGGAAGTCCTCAAGGCGGCATTGACGTCCTGGGTCCCTCTGATGGAAAAGGACACACTCATTTTCAGTCCCGCCAACAAGGCCATTACCTATCCGCTGCGCACCGCCGCCGAGATCATTGTCACCCATGAGGAAAGGCATTTGGCCCAATGCCTCGAAATCCTGGAAAGGTGCCGGGAAGAAAACTGACCATATGGTGACAGGGGCCGTACATTGGATGCGGGTTGCCTTTCCCCCTCCCGAAGACAATGCTTCTCTTTACCGGTCTTGTGGATGTGAGCCTGCCGCTGCAGAATCCAGTCCTGCAGTTTGCCCTTCTCCTCTTCATCATCCTTTTTGCGCCGATCCTGCTCCATCGCCTGCGGATTCCGCACCTCATCGGTCTTCTGATAGCGGGAGCCATCATCGGGCCGCACGGTCTTCATCTCATGCTGCGCGACAGCAGCATCATCCTTTTCGGAACGGTAGGCCTCTTGTATATCATGTTTCTCGCCGGGCTGGAAATCGATCTCCGCGAATTCAGAAAAAACAGCAGAAAAAGCCTGGTATTCGGCTTGTTTACCTTCCTGATCCCCATGGGGATCGGTACCGCAGTCAGCCTTTGGGTCTTGGATCTCCCCATGCCGTCCGCCATCCTGTTGGCGAGCATGTTTGCCTCCCATACCCTTATTGCCTACCCCATCGTCAGCAAGCTTGGTATTGTCCGCAATCGCGCGGTAACGATCACCATAGGAGGTACCCTTATTACGGATACCCTGGCTTTGCTGGTTCTCGCGGCCATAGTGGGTCTGACTACGGGCCAGTCCGGCAGTGCCTTTTGGTGGCAGCTGGCTGTCTTCGTCCTGTTGTTTGGCGTCCTGGTCCTGCTGGGTTTCCCGCTGGCTGCCCGTTGGTTTTTTCGCCGGTATGGCGACAGTATTTCCCAGTACATTTTCGTCCTGGGCATGGTTTTTCTCGGCGGATTTCTGGCCCAAGCCGCAGGGATAGAACCCATCATCGGCGCCTTTCTTGCGGGCCTTTCCCTCAACCGCCTCATTCCCTCCTCTTCGGCGTTGATGAACCGCATCGAATTTGTGGGGAATGCCTTGTTTATCCCCTTTTTCCTGATCGGTGTGGGCATGCTGGTGGATTTCAGGTCCTTTTTCAGCGATGTAGAAACTATCCGCGTCGGGCTCTACATGACGGCGGTTGCTACATTGAGCAAGTTTCTGGCGGCCTGGCTCACCCAAAAGACCTTCGGATTTTCACCGGCGGAACGTAATGTCATCTTCGGCCTCAGCAATGCCCAGGCCGCAGCCACTCTGGCTGCGGTCCTGGTCGGATACCAAATCGTCCTCAACCAGCCGCAAATAGACGCGGCTGCGCTGGCCGGTGAAGTGATTGCTCCGGTCCGCCTCCTGGACGACCGTATCCTCAATGGCACCCTGTTGATGATCCTCGTGACTTGCACGATGGCTTCCCTTTCCACCCAAAAAGGAGCTACGGCCATAGCCCTGGCCGAAGCCGGAGAGGAACCTTCGCGCCTCCGCGACGCTTTGGAACGATTCCTCATACCGGTAGACCTCGTGACTAAAGTGGAGGAAATGGTGGCCTTCAGCATATCGCTCATGTCCCGTCGCAATAAGACAGGCCTCTACGCTTTACACGTCCTGGAGGAAGAGCCTCCGGATCCGTCGGCGGAAGGGAAAGCCAGAAAAACGCTGCAGGCAGCTGCCCGGACGGCAGCTTCGACGGATCATTTCCTCCATGAACTCCTCCGTTACGACATCCACCCGCTGAATGGCATCCGCCACGTGATCCGCGAACACAAAATTACCGATGTGGTCCTGGCCCTGGAGAACGACAAAGCCCTGGCCGATTCCTTTATCCATCAAATGGCTGACAGCCCTCAGGCCCAGGCAACCACAACGCTTTTCATCTGCAAGACCGTCCAGCCGATGGCCACGATCAGGCGGCATTTGGTCATTGTCCCTGAAAAAGCGGAGAGGGAAATCGGTTTTCTGTTTTGGGTGGGGAAATTGTGGAATCTGGCGCGCAATACCGGCTCGGAACTCCATTTTTTCGGGCCTGAATCGACCCTGGAATATTTCCGAGAACTGGAGGCCCGCCATCCCATTGGCGCCCGGTTTTCGGTGTGTGTTTCCTGGTCAGATCTGCCTCCCATTTTGCGCGACATCCAGGTGGATGAACAAGTCATCGCCATACTCAGCCGCAGAGACCGCCCCTCGTATCATCCTTTCATGCAACGCATTCCGGCTTTGCTGGACCAGAATGTCCGTCACAACAATTTCGTGATGGTTTACCCGGTCCAGTCTGCGCTGGGCGGACATACCCGGATGGACATGCTCAACGCGTCTCTGGCCGATGTTCTCGATGAAAACCTGGACCGGCTGGACGAGATCGGTCATTCCATCGCCGGTTTGTTCCGGAAAAAAAACGGAGACAGCTGAGGATCAGATGTGGATGGCCCTGTCGGCGGTAGCCGCCAGACAGGCTTCCTTGAACGCTTCCGCAAAGGTGGGATGCGCATGGGACATCCTCGAGGCATCTTCGGCGGTAGCGCGAAACTCCATCAGAGCCACGGCTTCGGCGATCAGGTCAGCCGCCCGCGCACCGACGATATGTACGCCAAGGATCTCGTCCGTCCGGGCATCTGCCAATACCTTCACCATCCCTTCCGTATCCATGCTGGCCCGCGCCCGACCCAGCGCCCGGAAAGGGAATTTGCCGGTTTTGTAAGGAGTTCCCGCTTCTTTAAGTGCTTCTTCGGTATGGCCAACTGCGGCCACCTCGGGCCAGGTATAGACGACCCCGGGGATAAGGTGATAGGCAATATGCGGCTTTTGACCGGCCAACACTTCAGCGACAAATACCCCCTCTTCTTCCGCTTTGTGGGCCAGCATAGGACCGGCAACAACGTCGCCGATGGCGTACACCCCCGGCACGGCTGTCTCCAGGTGGTCGTTGACGGGAATCCGCCCTTTGTCATCCGTCGACAGACCGATGGTCTCCAGCCCCAATCCCACGGTATATGGACGTCGCCCGATGGCCACCAAACAATAGTCCACCTCTTTTGCCGAACGGGTTCCGTCCTTGTGGCTTTCATAAGCCACCTTCACTTTCCGGGCACCCGGCTTCACATCGGTTACCTGGCAGCCCAGGTGGAATTCGATGCCCAGTTTTTTCAAGGAGCGCTGCAACTCTCTGCTGCAATCCCCATCCATACCCGCCACTATGCGATCCAGGTATTCTACTACTTCCACCTTGGTGCCCAGACGCGCAAATACCGATCCGAGCTCGAGCCCGATGACACCCCCACCGATGATCAGCATACTTCCCGGCAACTTGTCGATCTGCAAGGCCTCTGTCGAGGTGATGACCCGTTTCTTGTCAAAACCGAAACCGGATGGAACTACTGGTTTCGAACCCGTCGCAATAATGATTTTGGGGGCCTCCAGCAACAAAGTTTCTCCTTCTGCTTTTTTCACTTGCACACGACCCGGACCCACAAAGGAGCCATGACCGTGAAAAACTTCGATCCTGTTTTTCTTCATGAGAAATTCGATCCCTTTGACCGTGGCATCCACGACGGCATTCTTTCTGGCTACCATGGCCGGCAGGTCAAGGGACAACTTTCCGATCCCTATGCCGTGATCGCTGAAATGGGTGGCTGCCTGATGAAAGTGTTCGGAGGAATCGAGCAGCGCCTTGGACGGGATGCATCCGACGTTCAGACAAGTGCCTCCCAATGTGGGGTACCGCTCCACAAGAGCCACTTTCATGCCCAGCTGGGCAGCGCGGATGGCCGCAACATACCCGCCCGGACCCGAACCGATGATGATGAGATCAAAGGACATTGACTTCGCTTTGGATATTCAAATGGAAACAAATACGCCTCGTTCAACGACCGCGAGGCCCTTTCCGGGGATTCCGGGTGCCGTCACGAGGTGGTCTTGAGGGGGGATTGCCCTGGTCTCCGCCTTGCCGGTTTTTCCCCGCTTCCGGAGGCCCCTTCTTGCGTTTCTTTTTCCGGCGTTTGTCCGGAGGAAGCTCGACGATTCCGGTAACGTCATCATCGAAACCATGTTCATCGTCCACCGGGGCTGTTACAACTTGTTCGGCTGCGAGACTAACCGGAAATTCCCCCCGTTTGTTCATCTCGACAAACTCTTTAACCCGGTCCTTGTCGAGGGCGTATACTTTTCCCCTGCCGTGATCCCGGTCGTAAGCGAAATACATCAACCCCTTGAAGATATCCGTCTTGATCAGAACGGCCATGCCTTCGGCGGTTTTGATGCGCTCCGTATCCTGTGGGAAATCACCCAATGCTTCCAGGTAGGTGTCCAACTCGTAATTGAGGCAACACTTCAACCGCCCGCATTGGCCGGACAACTTGGCCTGATTGATGGCCAGGTTTTGATAACGGGCAGCGGCGGTGTTGACGGATTTGAAATCCGTCAGCCAGGTGGAGCAACACAACTCCCGGCCACAGGGACCAATCCCTCCGATCAATCCGGATTCCTGCCGGGCACCGATCTGCCGCATCTCGATCTTGACCCTGAATTCACCGGCAAAATGCCTTATCAGTTCACGGAAATCCACACGGCCATCTGCCGTGTAGTAAAAGGTTGCCTTGCGTTTGTCCCCCTGATACTCCACCTCACCGATCTTCATGTTGAGACCCAAACTGGCGGCAACGGCTCTTGCCCTCACCAGGGTAGGCATCTCGGCATTTCGCGCCTCGGCCAGCCGCTCAAGATCGCGCTCGTTGGCAGGCCTCAGGACGTTGTACACGACCTGGTTGTCATTGACCCGCTTTTTCTTCATTTGCAACCTGACGAGCTCCCCGGAAAGGGAAACGCGCCCGACATCATGACCAACGGAGGATTCGACCACCACCATGTCGCCAGTGACGATCCCCAGGGCATGCGGGCGCCGGTAAAAGCCTTTGCGTACTCCGTGTTTGAAACTGATTTCCACCACATCATAGGAGGACGGATCAGGGATATCCAGTTGACTGAGCCAGTCATAGGTATTCAACCGGTTGCAGCCGCCCGAAGCACAACCCCCCTGGCTGTTGCAGCCCTTGGGTTTGCCACCTGTCTTACATGAACACGCTGCACATGCCATCAGGAAAATACGTTTTGGGTGTTCAAATATCGGATCCTGTCATGGAAGAGGGCATGCATTTGTACGGACAGGTGCACAAATAGCAACCGGCTCTGGGCATTCCTTTCCACACTATACAAGGCCTGGCGGAACATTTCGGCCAGTTCTTCCAACCGGTCGAGGTCAAACAACCCCGCCATATCCCTCGCTGCCTGCAAATCGGCGCCGGACAACCGGATCTTGTCTGTCATCCCGGAATGGGCGCGGACCATTTGCCGGACAAAATGCAGGGCGTAAGTCAAAAAAGTCTTCTGGTCTTCCCGGTTGAAGGCCGCCAGTGTTTCAGCCAGTCGTAGCGTATCGATACCCACTTTCCTGTAACAGGACCGCATCCACTGCAGGAACTGGGCGGCGATTTCCCACTCGCCGGAGCCGGCCAGACGAAAAGCCTCGTGAATATTGCCATCGGCAAGGAACGCCATTTGGATAGCTTCGACCTCACCGGCCAGGCTGTGCGCAATGAGCGCTTCCGCCACCTCTTCATCCCGGAATGGCCTGACTTTGATCAGTTGGCATCGCGACAAGACGGTGGGTAAAATTCTTGTGGTGTCGGCGCCGATGATGAGGAAAAGGCTGCGGTCGGGCGGTTCTTCAATGAGTTTGAGGAGACGGTTGCCTTCCGTGCCCAGGAATTCCGCTCCCCAAAGGATGAGGATCTTGTAGGCCCCTTCCACTACGGTTACATTCAACTTTTCGATAATCTCGTGGCATTCATCCACATTGATATTGCCTTGCTTCTTGTCCTCTCCACCCTGGATGTCAAACCACGCTGCCGGGGTGAAATAGGGATCGGCGGAAATGGTGGATCGCCAACTGGCAAGATGCATCCGGCTTGTTTGCCGGGTTCCGACGACCGGAAAGGAAAAATGGAGGTCGGGATGCACCCATCCCGCTGTTTTCCGGCATCCGGAGCATTGCTCACAAGGTTCCTCCGTGCCGGATGATTCGCACAATACTAAACGGGCAAAGGCCAGGGCAAGACCCAGCGTGCCGGAGCCGTAATCGCCCAGGAACAACAAGGCATGAGGAATCTTTGCTCCGGAAGACAACTGCCTGAGGAGCGTTTTCTCCTCTTCCAGTCCGGGTAGTTGGGCAAAGTTCCAGGGTGTCATACTTTCATTCCGTGTCCTCTCCGGTAGCTTGAGCTCCGGTGTTTATCCAATCCTTCCTGCTGACGGTTTCCGGTTTCGGGATCGACGCCCTGACAGTCTCCGCAGTGGACCTCCTGACAAAGGTACACATAAGGGCACCTCTGCAACCCTCCTGTTTATCCGGCGGTCAAAGTGGACCGGGCATCCGGTGAGAACCCGTCCGCCCATCGTATGTTTGTAGCAGAATATTCCTCTGATGCGCATTGCCGCCATCCGCAAGGCTCACTTCAACGCTGCCCACCGGCTCCACCGGGCTGACTGGGACGACCAGCGCAACAGGGAGGTATTCGGCAAATGCGCCAATCCCCATTTCCACGGTCACAATTACGATCTGGAAGTCAAAGTAGTCGGAGAACTGGATCCGGAAACCGGCATGTTGATCGACCTCAAATACCTGAAAGACCTGATCGGCGAGGAGGTCGAGGATTACTTCGACCACAAAAACATCAACCTCGAATTGGAGGAGTTCAATACGCCCGATGACCGGGGCCGCTTCCTGAATCCTACGGCAGAAAACATTGCCATGGTGATTTACCGGCGACTCCGCCTCCGGCTGGATGCCCGTTACGACCTGTTCATCCGCCTTTACGAGACGGCGCGCAATCTCGTGGAATACCCAGCCTGATAGGGGATTCGTCCAAACAACAAAGCCCGGAGGTGTTCCGGGCTCTGTCTTGTATGTTTGTTAGAGATGCGTCTCCTCACGGGGTGTTCTTGGACATCCGCTTGCTCGAAAGGACGCGTCCCTGCTGATCCACTACCCGTATGAGGTACATGCCTCCGGGCAATTGGGCGATATCATAACGGCCGGAAGGTTGATAGGGAAACTGTGCTACCTGCTTGCCGATGATATTGAACATCTCCACCCGGTGAGCCCCTGGTGTATCCCCTACGGAAAACCAGGTAATAGCCGGGTTGGGGAAAATGGCTCCGGGCTTGGCACTGGCCGGATTGGATGTGCTGACCGACTGGCATTGAAAATTAAAGGTGCCGGTGGCTACCACCTGATTGGTCGTCGTGTCCGTGAAGGTGATATCATAGGAGCCCGTTCCACATACCGTCTGGGGAAGGATATGGGCCTGAATGATTAACTCATCATTGGGTTGGATCGTCTGCAATCCGACATATTGTCCCGGGCTGTAACATGCCAGGCCCAGACAGGTATAGATGCCCCATTCCTTGGGACCGGACACATTGACAATCTCCCAACGCAGTACGACAGGCACACTGCCGTTGTAAATGAGCCGGGAGTCGGCATGAACGTCAAAATCCACCTCCTGAAATGAAACCGAGGAGGTCGGAGGTTGCATGTTGAACTGGGCGAATACAACCGCCGCCGTCAAGAGAAAGGTGGAAAGGAGTAAGGATTTTTTCATAGAAAAGCCCTTTAGACATACAAAAGTATAAAACATTGGCGTTAGATTCCATTTCCCGGCCATCGTCCCGGATTTTCCGCCTGGTGACCGACCGGCTTTTGGAAGAAAAATTCAGAACATAATTGCGAATCCATGTACTTTTCCCATGTATAAACGAACAATTGGCGAAAAGCGTTGGTCCTTTGTTTCAATAGGCCTCTTGTCCGCTTTTCGTCAATTCCCGGCATTTTAACCCGCTTTTAACGGTAAGATCCCTGAAAATACTGATTTGTTGCCTGTTTGGATGATGTGACAACCCACCGATAGGCAGGGTGAAAGGACTCAATGGACGCCTCGGGGCAGGAAGATGAATTGGGCGCCGAGATCGGAGAGCACAAAAAGACAGAAGTAAAACGAAGGGTCTTTGTACACTTCTCGAAATTCGTCCACTTTGTCGGCCAGGACGATCTGCCTGCCCACGAATTCCTCCAGGGTACTGACATGGATGGACCACCTGCTGTCCTCTCCCTTTTCGACCAGCGGAAGTCCCAATTCGATAGTGGCAGGGTGGACGACGAAAATGGGATAGCGCGAAACCTCCTGGTCCATGACTTCATCGGCCAGTCGGCCCATCAGCGGCAGCCAGGGCCGGATCTCCGCTTCAATCTGTTTGAGCTTGGTTTCCGGTTCCATCGGGAGGGCGAATGTAACGCATATAACAGTACCTTCGGATACCGGGAATCACACGAGCTACCCGGACATTAGGCCGACCGGGCAGGATTCCGTCCGGATCAATAGCCTCGCATCAGGTACCGTTGATTTCCACGAACCAGTGCACTGACATGCCTTTGAAAATCAAGGTACAGACCCAATCGCTCGCCATTTTTCAACTCGATTTCCCATTCGTATTTGTCATCTGCTTCCCCTGATTTCCGGTCACTTCGTTCGGTCACTTCGCGGACTTCGTGTTCCTCCTCCACCCATTTGGTGCCTCCGTCATCGTAGATAAGCCGGGTTTTGAACCTTAAAAAATCAGCGATCCGCTCTTCGACCGTCACCCCGGCCTCTTCCCGAAGGGTACTGTCTGCCAACAGGTCCTCTGCCGTCAGCCCCAGGGAGTCGACCAGACTGACTTCCCCTTTCTTCCTTTTCTTTTTGTCCTTGATGGTGTAGGCAATCTCACGGCTGAACCGGAAGTACGTGCTGTCGTCCACCGTGAGTCGTTGTTGCTTGCCCTCCAGGCCATCCAGCAGCAAAAAAGGCCGGATCTCGGTGCCCCACAGACTATCGGTAGCAGGAAGGAAGAGTTCTCTGCGATCCGTAAACCATTCCGCCTCGGCCCTGTAATCTCTTTCACTGAGCAGGGGTAACCAGAAAACCATTTCCTTTTCACGGGGGGATCGCTTGAAAATGACGGCGTCCGCCTGCCTTCGGTCGTTGAGGACCACCTTGAGATGGCCCTGAAGCGTCGGGTTGCGCGCATTCATCAGCAGGAGCATGTAGCCGTATTCCGTAGGGTTGATGTTATTGATGCTATAGACACCGGCAATGTCAGGCCCTTCGACAAACAGGTTGTTTTGGGTGATCCCGAAGCGGTAATCTCCCGGGCTCAGGGAGGACTTCCGTTCATCGGGGATCTCCAGTTCATTGGGGCGGAATTGCCAGCCCAGTAAATCTGTCGGATCGGTGAAACGCCGGTCCGTCACATAGGTGTAGGTATCAAACTGGGCATTGGCCTCCGTGGCCAAACACCCCGAAAGCCCCAGGGCGGCGAGGAAAATCAAGCGATGCGTCATTGGTCAAAGGTAGGACTCCCCGGCGCTTCCGGCAAGCATCACCCTTCGTTCGGAGCGTGGTGTAAAACTTTTCGAGGGAATCTCCGGGAGCAACTTATCTTGGGCTCCAACCAAACAAACAATGCCATGAAGGACGGAAAGTACATTGCCCTGGTGACGGGTGCCACCGGAGGACTCGGCACAGACATGTGCAAGAAACTGGCTGATGACGGCTATTTCGTGATTGCCAATTACCGCACGGACAACAAGGCCGAAGAGTGGTCCGCGAAAATGAAAGCCGAAGGTTATTCATTTGCCATGGCCAAGGCCGATGTCTCCGAATACCCGCAGGTCGTATCCATGGTCGAGCAGATTGAAAAGGATCATGGTGTCATCGACATCCTGGTCAACAATGCGGGCATTACCCGGGATGGCGCTTTCCGCAAAATGAGCTATGAAAACTGGGACATCGTCATCCGGACCAATCTGTATTCCTCCTTCAACTGCAGCCGGGCGGTCATCAACCAGATGATCGACCAGCAATACGGCCGGATCATCAACATCAGTTCGGTCAACGGGCAGCGTGCCCAATTTGGCCAGGGCAACTATTCCGCCGCCAAGGCAGGCATGCACGGACTGACCAAAACCCTGGCCATCGAAGTGGCCAACAAAGGGATTACGGTCAATACGATCTCACCCGGCTACATCGGTACCGATATGGTTATGGCCGTGCCTCAGGAATACCGGGACAAGATTGTGGCCAATATCCCTGTGGGCCGGTTGGGCGGCACCTATGAAGTAGCCCACCTGGTCAGTTTCCTGGCCAGTAAGGAGGCTGCCTTCATCACCGGCGCCAATTACGCCATCAACGGGGGTCAGCACGTTTATTGACGGAGGTGTAGGACCAGGTACCTAATCAAATCCGCCTTATCTTCGCCTGCAATACGGTCGTTTGCAGAAAGGCGTTTCATTGCAGGTCCTGACCCATTAGCCCCTTTTTTTATATGCCACTCCCCATACTCCATCGCGCGGCCCGTCTGAGCCGGATTTTTGCTGAAATTTTGTTTTCTCCATCGGCAGCCGGGTTATACATGATTTTGATAGCCGGCTCCATTGGTACAGCCACCTTCATCGAGAATGATTTTGGCACCAGTTCGGCGCAGGCTATGGTCTTCAAGACCAAGTGGTTTGAACTCCTGTTGCTTCTTTTCGGAATATCACTGGTGGTGAACATTATCCGGTTCCGTATGATCCCGCAACGGAAGTGGGGCGTGTTGACCTTTCATTCGGCCATCCTTCTGATCCTTGCCGGAGCAGGTGTCACACGGTACTGGGGATTTGAAGGCATGATGCATATCCGGGAAGGAAGTGCCTCGAATTATTTCCTCTCTTCCGAAACCTATCTACAATTCAAAGCGCAAACAGAGCGTGGTACTTTCTCTTTTGAAGAACCGGTTTTGTTTTCATCCAGAGGATCCAATCATTTTCGTGAGGCATACCGGCTCGGATCCAAAGAAGTGACGGTTGAAGTTACCGGGTTTTTACCCAATCCCAAGGAAGTCATGGCCGAAGATGCGGTGGCCGGTAACCCGGTGGTTAAAATCGTTATGGGAGGGATGAATGGCCGGGAAGAATATCATATATCCTAACGCGTTGAGCGGTTAGATTCAATAAAAAAAGATCATGCATATTCTTGATATTCAGTATCTTGTAGATTATTCCACCAATCTTGAAGATACCTCTATGCATGATCTTGCCACAATTTACGGAAA
>JAGFIW010000221.1 GCA_024103195.1 Saprospiraceae bacterium
GCGGAAAAGAGGTTGGAGGCCACACGAAGACGGTACTCCTGTTCGAAGCCGCCGATGACCAGGTCGTAGCGTCGGCGGTGTTGCTCGAAAGCCATGAGGGAAAGATTCAGCCCGGCATAAACCGGCAGGTTTTTCCCCAATTTGAAAAAGAGATCCAGATCGCCGCCAAATCCGATTTTTTCATAGGCATCGGCGAAGGCGCCCTGGGGAATTCCGACCTGAAAATGCAGTCCTCCCATTCCGATCTCCTGGCCACGGGATTGGGAAGGCAGCCATAGGGATAAAGCCAAAATTGTGCAAAGGGAAATAGTGCGCATAGGGGTTTGTTTTCTCGATAACGATCATGTGGAAAAGGTGTGCAAAGGACGCCAATTATTTAACCATTCGGTAACGGGGCAGTTGCCGGCGCAGTCCCTCCTGTCGTGCGGGGCAAAAGAATGGCAAAGGTGGTGCCTTTGCCCGGTACGGAGCTTTTGACGAAGATGCGGCCCTTGTGGTAGGATTCGACGATTCTTTTGGCCAGGGAAAGACCCAGGCCCCATCCGCGCGGTTTGGTGGTAAATCCCGGTTTGAAGACGCGCCGGAAACGCCGTGAGGGGATTCCCTTGCCGGTATCGCTGATTTCGATATGTACCCAGCGGGCATCGGCAAAAACCACAGCCCGGATTTCCCCTTCGCCTTCCATGGCATCCAGGGCGTTGCGCAACAGGTTTTCGAGGACCCATTCGAACAGATGGACATTGAGACGGGCAGTGAGAGGAGGGGCATCGGGTTCGGGAAAATGGTAGATCACTTTCTTGGGTGAACGCGCCTCCATATACCGGCGCATTTGGTCCAGACAGGCGAGAACATTGGTATCCTCCAGTTCCGGTGTCGCACCGATTTTACTGAAGCGATCGGCGATCAGATCGAGTTTCTCGGCATCCCGGGCAATCTCGGTCGTAGCAAACCGGACGTGGTCGTTTTCACCGGCATGTTGACGGAGGTATTCGATCCAGGCGAGGATAGCGGAGAGGGGTGTACCCAGCTGATGGGCGGTTTCCCGGGCCATCCCGATCCATATCCGGTTTTCTTCCGCTTTGCGGGAGGCGTGAAAGCCCAGGTAGCCCAGAAAAATCAGGCTGCCGATCAGGAAGACCTGGACAAGTGGCAGGTAACGCAACTGGGCGACGAGAAAGCTGTCTTCGTAATAGATTTTTTTGCCGTCGCGGAGTTCCAACGGCGGGTAACCGGATTGGCGGATGTCCGCCAGCCGTTGCTCGAGAAACGCCATGTCTGCTTCCTTTTCCGTCCCGTAATGGCGGGCTGACTCAATGGCGCCTCTTTCGTTGACGAGGATGAGGGGGACCTGAAGGTCGGCGGTGATGATAGCATCATGGAGGATGAAGGAACCGCCCTCTTCGGTCTGGTAATCTTCGATAGCGGTTTTGAACCAGGTGATTTTCTGGTGTTCGAAGTGCCGGATGCGCTGGGCCAGATATTGGGCATAGCCGATGGAGAAAAGGATGATGAGGATCCCGGCGACGGCCAGTCCCAGTTTCCAAAAGGATTTCAGGCGATAGATCTCCATAGGGGTGCCGTCCGGTTTGGTGCGACTTACCGGCCAGGCAGCCGGAGGTGCTCGCGAAGGAAGGTCAGGGCTTTGGCTTGGGCTTCCCGGGCAGCGGGTTCGTTGAAGCGGGGGCTGGTAGGGTTGGCAAAGGCGTGTTCGGCATCAAAGAAGAAGTACCTGAAGTCCTTGCCCATGACATGGCATTTTTCGGCAAAGTTCAAAACTACCTCCATGGTAATCCATCCATCCCGGGAGGCAAAAAGTCCCAGCACAGGGGCGGCCAGCGGGGCGAGTTCATCCTCCTGTTCGACCGGCATACCGTAGTACATGACGCAGGCTGCGCCCTGGTTGGCGGCGAGGATGGAGGCTTGCAAACTCCAGCTCCCGCCGAAGCACCAGCCAATGGTCCCGATCCTCGGTTTGGGGCCGATCAGCCGGATGGCCCCCTGGATGATGGCCTTCAAGCGATCAGGACGGGCATTTTGCATGAGGTTGGACGCTTCGGCGCGGGTTGCAGCCACCTTGCCATCGTAAAGGTCCAGGGCAAGAACCGTGATGTCCAGCGAGTCGGCCAACCGATCCGTTTCCCGGCGGATGTGATCATTGAGTCCCCACCATTCGTGAAAGACCAGCAGGACGGCATCTTCGCCGGAGACAGGGTCTGATCGGTATCCCCGGCCTGTTTTTCCGTCCGGGGTGGGAAATGAAACGGGGGTGCCCTGGGCGGTGTACGTCATCGGCTCCGGGAGGTCATGACCGGCACAAAAAACAGGGTCGGCGGCAAACCGGGCCATACCGTTCGGCTCCGGGTTTTCCGTTGCTTGACAGGCGCTGAAGAGGAGGGCCACCCCAGCCAGGAGAGCAGTTCGGGCCATGCGTACAGGATTTTGGTCCGCTAAAGATAGCGGATTCCGTCCGTGGTGTCCGGCACGTCCTACTTGCGGGAGCGGACATATTGCCGGTCGAGCCGGATCATGTCGCTCAGGATCTCCAGCGTTTCGGCCAGGTGAAGGTCCTTGCGGACGGCCTGAATAAAGTCGTCATTGCGGGCAATCCGGCTGGAGTCGGCCTGGATGTAAACCAAATCCTGCGCAGGATTGATGACCGACAGCGAAGCGTTGGCCGGATATATGTCCTTGTATTTCTCGGCCTCCGCTTTTCTGGTTTCCACCATCTGCTTGTACTGGTCGATTTGCAGGGGGAAAACGGATTGATCCCTCTGGCGTTTGAACCGCTCCGCATTCTGGCGAACGAGCTGGAAATAGGGCGATTGATCTACACGGTTTTGGCTCATTCTGATCACATCGGGAAGGATCTTGTCCGTGCGGTACACCTTTTGGTCATACACCACCGGATTGATCTCCGAGAAAGGCAGGGCGTAATCATATTCCTTTTCTCCAATGTCCAGCAGGCTGTAGTTGTCCGGCAAAACAATATCGGGAATGACCCCCTTCAATTGGGTGGAACCTCCGTTGATCCGGTAGAAATTCTGAATGGTGAGTTTCACCTCGCCCAATGGTTTGTGAAGGTTGTTGCCGGAGATGGCGTTGTCAAGATCCAGGAAGCGCTGGACGGTGCCTTTGCCGTAGGTGGCGTTGCTGCCGACAATGACAGCGCGCTGATAATCCTGCAAGGCGGCTGCCATGATCTCGGAGGCGGAGGCGCTGAACTCGTTGACCAGGATGATCAGGGGGCCGTCGTACAGCACAGACGGGTCGCGATCCTCGTGCAAGTTGGCTTTGCCGCCTCGGGCCTGGACCTGAACGATGGGGCCGCTCTCAATGAAATAACCGGTCATGGTCACGACATCCCGGAGGGAGCCGCCTCCGTTGCTGCGCAGGTCGATGATGATGCCCTGGACATTTTCGTTCTTGAGTTTTTCGATCTCCCGGGCCATGTCCACCGCACAAGAGCTGCCGTCCTTGGATTCAAAATCGGCATAAAACCGGGGGAGCCGGATATAGCCCACCCTGTCCTGCTGGCTGGGGGTGCGGATGATCAGGGATTTGGCAAGTCCTTCATCGAGAATCACCTCTTCCCGTAGAATCGCGATCACCTTGACGGTGCCATCCACCTTGCGTACGGTGAGTCTGACTTCGGTACCTTTTTTACCGCGCACCATGGAGACCACTTCATTGATGTTCATCCCGGCAACCACAACGGGTTCTTCGCTCCCTTGCGCCACCTTCAGGATTACATCGTTGACCTCGAGTTCTTTTTGCTTCCAGGCGGGACCTCCTGGAATAATGCTGACCACTTTGGTTTCATCCTTTTCCGTTTGCAGGCGGGCCCCGATACCTTCGAGCTTGTTGGACATGGAAATGTCAAAATTGGCCTTGTCCACAGGCTCGAAAAACTGTGTATGTGGGTCATATATCCCTGCAATACTGCTCAGGTAGGTGCTGAAATATTCGGAGGACTTGGTGGCCTTGATCCGTTTGAACCATTCTTCGTAGCGCTCCCGCATTTCTTCCCGGGCTTCCGATTCCAATTCTTCAAAGGACTTGTCCGGTTGGGTTTCGGTGCGTTCGTCAGAAGGTGCGGGTTCTGCTTCCGGGTCAATGACCAGCGGTTCCTGGAGTTGGTCATAGATCCGGTAGAGGACTTCATATTTCAGTTGGGCTCTCCACCGGTCGTATAGTTCGGTATCATCCGAAGCCCAGGTCAGCTTGTCGGTATTGGTTTCAATGTCCTCGGAAACGGAGAAGTCAAAGGGTTGCTCAAGGATTTTGACATACCAATCGGCGGCTTTGTCAACAGCCTTTCGGTACCGGTCGGTGGCTTCGTCATAGAAGGCAAAGGTTCTGTTGTTGATCTGGTCGTCGATGGAGGTATTGTACACCTCGAGGGCAGCCAGGTCGGCTTTGGTAAAGAATCGCTTGCTGCCGTCCAGATTTTCCAGGAAAAAGTCGTACACCCGGAGGGAAAAGTCGTCATCCACCTGTTTGGGCTGGTAATGGTATTGGCGCAGGCCTTCCATCATGCCGGTGAGTTGGAGGACTTTTTTGTCATGGGAATCGTTCCAGGGCATGACCGCAGCCACGATGGCGGTGAGAGCGATCAGGGACAAAAAAACGGGCTTTCCGGTTTTGAACATGGTGCGCGGGTATCTTGCTGTCATCGTTGGATTTGTTTCCTTTAGAGCGGATAAAGGTATCCGTTTGGTATCTGAAAATCCAGTTTGCCGGCGGAAAACCGGATTTTTAACAGGCTTATAACGGAAGGTGGGGGGTAATCGTTCAGGAGGGCCGGGTGCCCAGCAGGAACACGGCGGGTTCTCTGTCGAGGGTGGGCCACGCCATCTGCTTCCATTGCCCCACCGAGCGGGTGATTTGCAGGGAATTTGGTCCGGTCAGACCACAGGCGACGGCCAGCAGGGTGGTGGGTTTGAGGCAGGAAAGGGCCGTTTCGAAAAGGCTTTGATTGCGATATGGGGTTTCGATAAAGAGCTGGGTTTGACCCGATTGAAGAGCCAGCCGTTCCAGACGGAGCAAATCCGCCTGGAGGTCGACCCGTTTGGGAGCCAGATATCCATGAAATGCGAAAGACTGGCCGTTGAGACCGGAACCCATCAGGGCCAGGAAAAGGGCGCTGGGTCCGGCCAGGGCGGTGACGGGAATTCCCCGCTCCTGAGCGCGGAAGACGATGTGGGCTCCCGGATCGGCAATGCCCGGGCACCCGGCCTCCGATACGAGTCCGATATGCTGTCCTTCCAGGGCCGGCTGAATCCAGGCCTCATCAAAGTGGCCGGGCCGGTGCTTGTCCAATTCGAACACCACCAGGGAGGATATGTCTTTTTCGGGGCAAAGCCGGCGGATCCACCGGCGTGCCGTACGAGCCCTTTCTGCGATCAGGAAACGGATATCGTTCAGCACTTCCAGGGAAGCCTTGGGGATGGTTTCCTTTCCTTCTTCATGGATGGGGAGCGGGATCAGGTACAAAGTACCGGTGGCAGGGCTTTCCATACGTCAAAGATAGAATGGCCATCCCCGCAGGAGAAAGTTTGCCGGGGAAAGTTATATTTGGCATTCATTATGGATGCCAAATGAACGGTACCCTATCCCTGGAATGCCCGCCTTGCACCGGCGTAAGGAGATACCTGCCCCAATGCCGGCGCGCGGTATTGGCGGCCCTGGTATACGGCGTCGGTTTGGCGGCCCCTGTGGCAACGGCAGGTCAGTGCAACGAGGTTATTGACTGGGCCGTTTGGGAAAATTTCAATGGCAATTCGGCGACAGGGACGATCACTTCCGGGGGACAGACCTTCGAGGTGACCATGAACGCCAACTATACTTTCGACTACACCAACAACATATACAATTACGGCGCCTTTGCCGGATTCAACGGGCCGCTTCCTCCCAATGCAACGGTGCCCCGAACCACCTGGGCCGCCGGCCAGGGCGGGGAGACCACCATGTGTTTTTCCGAAGTAGTCACCAACCCGGTGCTCCTCATCTCTTCGCTGGGGTCGCCCAGCATCGTGGTTACGCTGGAATTTTCATTGCCTTACACGGTATTGTATGACGGGGGTGGTATGACTTTCCCCAACAATACAACCGTCATCGGTCAGGAGGGATATGCCATCCTGGTTTTTCCCGGGGATTTCGAGTGTGTCACCATTTATTCGGATACGCCTGAGAACTATACCAATATTACATGGGGATTGAACCCTCCTCCCTTTGAGGTGGAGATCGAAGGCGATACGGTTGGTTGTGTCAGCACGACGCTGACAGCTTCCGGGGGTGTCACTTATGTTTGGAGTGGTGGTGCCAATCCCAACAGCCCGGTCAATACGTTTACTGAATCGGGAAGTTATATCGTCACGGTAACGGATGCTGCCGGATGCACGGCAGTCGCGGCAGTGACCGTTGAAATTTATCCCGAATTCGAGACCATCATGGCTGCCTCCATTTGTGAAGGAGATGCATTTTTCTTCGAAGGACAGTATCTCACCGAACCGGGTTATTATGATGAAGTCCTTTTTTCCCAACACGGTTGTGATAGTGTGGTGTACCTGGACCTTACCGTTCATCCCTTGTATTTTGAGGAGTTGTTTGCTGAAATATGTGAAGGTGATTTCTATCCCTTTGGACCTGATGCTCTGACGACAACCGGGGATTATCAAATGGTCCTCCCCGATCAATACGGCTGCGACAGTACCCGGATTTTGCATTTGGTTGTTCACCCCTCCCGCTACACGGATATCAGCGCCCAAATTTGTCAGGGGGAATCCTATGCCTTTGACGGCCAGTCTCTGCAAACCTCCGGATTTTATACGGCTTATTTTCCGGACCAGTATGGCTGTGACAGTACGGTTGTCTTGTCCCTGGAAGTTTTTCCGTCCATGGACACGAGTTGGACCATTTCCATTTGTCCGGGTGAACAAGTTGTCTTTCAGGGAGATACCCTTACACAGGCTGGATTGTACACGGCTTCTTTGGTCAATCAATACGGCTGCGACAGCACCATTGCCCTGACCATTGAAACCCGCGATGCGGACACAACGGCATGGGAAGCTTCCATTTGTGAAGGTGGTTATTTTGTTCATGAGGGCGATACACTGAGCAGTGCAGGAATTTATCCCGTTGTATTGACAGGTGAGGAGGGTTGTGATAGTCTTGTGGTGTTGACTTTGACGGTAGAGCCTGTTTACCAACTGGCATGGGAAGTCCAGATTTGCGCCGGACAGTCTCACGTCTTTCAAGGAGATACGCTGGTGAGTTCCGGGCAATATGAAGTGACCTATCAGAGTGGTTCAGGCTGTGACAGTACGATCACTCTTGATTTGTCTGTCGTAGCGGCCATTGAGACCCATCAGGCTGTTTCGATTTGTTTCGGTGACAGCGTTTATTTCGACGGTCAATATTTCCATGATCCTGGATGGTATCGCGATACACTGACCTCGGCGGGTGGATGCGATTCCGTTGCTGTTTTGGAATTGTCTGTCAAGTCGTTATCATCCGGTGAAGAAACGGTATGGATCTGTGAAGGGGAAGGTTACATCTTCAATGGTCAATGGCTACAAACGGCAGGAACCTATACAGCACTGTTTTCGGATTTCAACGGCTGTGACAGCTTGGCGACTTTGCATCTTCATGTCCACGAGGCTTCACCGGTACAATGGGAGGCACAGATTTGTGAAGGGGAGGTGTATTCTTTTGACGGGCAGTTGCTGTCCCAAAGCGGGATTTATACCGCACAACTGACGAGTTCATCCGGATGCGATAGCATTGTGGAACTGACCCTCACGGTTACTGACCTTCTGATGACTCATTTAGCCGTGACGATCTGCGAAGGAGAAATGTACCCTTTTGGCGGACAATGGCTGGAGGCCTCAGGTACCTATACGGATACTTTGGTTTCCATAGGGGGTTGTGATTCGTTGGTTTTTCTTCAACTGACGGAAATGCCGGTTTGGACGGATACCCTGTCCATGCAGATATGTGAAGGCGAAGGTGTGGAATTCGGAGGTGAATGGATTGATGCCTCTGGTGAATATGTACACTGGATGGAATCAGGGTCGGGATGTGATTCGGTCGAAGTGCTACAGTTACATGTACAGCCCGGTTTTGTGTGGGAGGAAATGGTCCATAGTTGTGATGCTTACACTTGGCCAGTTACGGGAATTACTTATGAGGAGAGCGGTGATGTGGAAGCCAATTTTATCACTGCGAATGGATGTGATTCCATTTATCGACTTCACCTGGTAATCTCTCCGTCATATACATTCCATGAATCAGTGGCCGCGAAGCGATTATATACCTGGTCCGTGAATGGAACGACCTACACCCAATCAGGGCAGTATGTTTCTTCCGGCCTTACCGTTCAAGGGTGTGATTCGGTGTATTTACTGGACCTGATGATTGAGGGAGGAGGTCAAATTTATGTTCCGAATGCCTTTTCGCCGGACGAAGATGGTATTAACGACCATTTCACGATTTTTGCCGATGATTCGGTCCGGCGGATTGTTTCTTTATCCGTGTATGATCGGTGGGGTAATTTTCTTGACCGTGTTATTGATTTTCCACCGAGTGATCCCCGCTATGGATGGAACGGACAAAGTCGTGGAGCACTGATGGATCCAGGTGTATATGTATTTACGGTATTGTTGGACATGGAGGATGACACGCAAATTTTCCTGAGTGGCGAGGTCATGGTGATTCGTTAGGCATTGGTTGGTCCAGGATGAGGTTCAGGAGTATCCTGACCGGGGGCCAAGTGACGGGAACAGAGGTTGGCAGTCCGAATGCCATCAGGTTTTTATCTCAAGGGTGAATGTTGCGCGGACCCGGCTGTGAGGCCAGGATCCCTTTTTGGCTTTTCGGCAGGTGACCTGGCCAATAAGACAGTAAGTTTTTGTCCTAACATTAGCTGAATTGTGACACTTTTTTGAAGGCTTTGAAATCAAAGTCTTTAATTATGTTATTTTATATTGATTATAGAGAAATAGAAAGCAAGAAAGTATATACTTCAATTGATGATGATATGAGAAAATAATGCTAAGGAATGCCGTCATGGATTGGTTTCAACACGAATTGCCGAAGGCACTCCGGCATTGACCAAAGCGATCCCTGGCGTTCGCACAATGCGAGGCGGGTAAACGATTAGCAGGATTGATTTTATGGAAATAAATAGCCATGTGTGCTGTTTATGTCTCTGAAATACAGCAAAATATGTCCAATGTATGTCGGTAACGTGCCCGTTTTTTCCCTATAGGAAAGGCGGGATGATGTAAAGAAATTTTTCTGTAGAGAAGTTGGTGGACTACCGCATCCCTTTTTCCATCCATTAGGCTGAAAAGGTTAGGGCTATGGCCGGTATGTATGGCAACTGACCAGATATGAAAATTTAGTTAAATCAATCCGAGTGTAAAGCGACAAAAAGGAGGAGCTTAAAAACATAAAAAGTATATATACGATTGGATGCCATATGCGCAAAAGTTAACTTTGTTCAGAGGTAAAGCAAGCGCATATGGGGCTGAACGAAGATTTTTACTTATTATATGAAATTTCTGGAATATCCGTTTTCGTGACGGGATTGAAGTCCCTGAGCCGAGATCGGGTTTTGTCCGGATTCATGGGTATTGTCGGGCAGGAATCTCCCATACAAGCTGGTAGTCCATCGCGGTTTTACACGATTTGCAGACGATCCAGTTTGTCCTTTACCCCAAACCAATCCTTGTTTCAAAATGGAATGGCCATTTCATCCTGTATGGAGGATGGGTGTCTCAGCCATCTGAATGGGGCCGGTACCACGGCAAGTCGTTTGGTTTTCGGTGAAAGTAATTCAGGAAGGCGAGCTCATGGGGTCGGAATTTTTGGTCTCGGGTTCATCCATCAGGCGCGACCTGGGAAATGGTATCCCTGTTGTTCGAATGTCTTGATTCACTCAAATGCGGATTGACACTTGAGCAGGACAAGACAAATACGAATATTCCCTGGTGCAGCTGTGCTGTTGGGAATATTTTTTGTCTTAATGATACCTGTATATAGTTTCGCTGTTACATGCCCTTTACCTGGTCAGGACTATGCTTCAAGAATTCAAGGGAATTATTTCAAAAAGAAAAACAGTTCAACATGCCGACTTGATTCTTCTCCAAAATTATCAGAAAAGGGTAAATTAATAAATTTTGACATTGACAGGAATGCTCCTTTCCATAACAAGCAAATTCGGATTGTTCCCGACAGAGGCGATGTGACAAGAGGAAGAGCGCCTTGGGATAATAGGGAAGAAGGATCATTCACCTATCCGGCAATCAATCATTTTTCAACCAACATCAATCTGGACATGCCCTGTCCGGATACGGTTCAATATCCTTGCCTGAGTAATATCCCACCGCCCTATGCCACACTGCAGGATTTTGAACAAGAGGTCGGACCAATAGGAACCTCGTGCCTGATGGGAGTTGATCCTTCCAGTTGGTCTTTTTCCCAAACAGTCACCGATACATCAGCTTGTCCGGTAACCATCGTGCGCACTTATCGGGTACAGGATTTTTGTGGCAATCGGGACTCCTGCATACATATTCTTCGCGTTCCATTTTGGGGAAGTTTGACGCCTCCTTCTCCTGGTGCCAGTACGGTATTATG